>JANPBK010000018.1:0-72388 GCA_031430395.1 Cyclobacteriaceae bacterium | reverse complement strand
AAAACCGAAACACAGTCGAAATTGCAAGACAGGCCACTTCCCTCTATGAAAAGTTTAGAGGCTTCACTGAAGATCTTATTGAAATGGGCAATCAATTGAAGAAGACGCAATCTTCTTACGAAGGTGCCATGAATAAACTTTCTACTGGCAAAGGTAATTTGGTTGGCAGTGTAGAGAAAATAAGGATGTTGGGGTTAAAGCCATCTAAAAATATTGATCAGCGCTTGGTCGAACGGGCTGATGAGACTACTGATTTATTTGAATCCTAGACTATGAAGATCACGGCTGAGAATAAACTCAAAAAACTAATTGTTGTAGGTGACCGCGTTTTAATCCGACCCTCCAAAGAATCTGACAAAACAGAAAGTGGATTGTATCTTCCGCCAGGTGTGCAAGAAAAAGAAAAAATTCAAAAAGGTTACATCATCAAAGTAGGACCAGGCTATCCCTTGCCCATGCCTGCCGATGAGGATGATTTATGGAAAGGAAAAGACGATCAAATAAAATATCTGCCTCTGCAAGCACAAGAAGGGGACTTAGCCATTTTCTTACAGAAAGGTGCCATCGAGGTGATGTATGAAAGTGAGAAATACTTCATTGTACCCCAAACTTCCATCCTGATGTTGGAACGGGAAGAAGATTTACATTAATATCATTTCTTTACTATGGCAGGGATATCCTTCGGTGCATTACGGATAGGCAAAAAGTACTACCTCATTAATTTTGGTGATCGCTATGAGTTTCAATTAGAAATGATGTTGACGAATGGAGATTTCAAAGTCAAAGATCTAAACACGTTGGAACGATATACCATCAAAGACATAATCAAATTTGGAAGAGGAAAGGACTTTGAGATCCGTGAACTGGGAGAATAATTTGTTGGACGGTACAAATTAGCTAACAGCAATTTTTTAGATTGCTAAAAATTCATTTGGAATATTTCGGTTACTTCGCTTCCATTTTTATTGGCCTGCTACTTGGCTTGCTGGGTGGTGGTGGCTCAATACTTTCAATTCCAATATTGGTTTACCTTTTTCAAATAGAACCTGTTGCTGCTTCTGGATACTCCTTATTTATAGTTGGAGCTACTAGTTTTGCTGGGGCAATTCCAAAATACCGTGATCACTTAGTTAATATTAGAACAGGTCTTCTTTTCGGCATTCCATCCATCATTACTATTTTTATTACCCGCAAGTTCATCGTCCCGGCCATCCCTGAACTTCTTTTTCACCTAGGTGCATTTGCTTTTACAAAACGATTTTTATTGCTCGGCCTATTTGCCATCCTTATGATACTTGCTTCAATTCCTATGATTAAAGGAAGACGGGAAATTCAATTTAGCAGGAAGAAATATCATACCCTATTGCTAGTTATCGAGGGCACTTTAATTGGTTTTTTAACCGGACTAGTTGGGGCTGGGGGGGGCTTCTTGATTATCCCTGCGTTAGTTCTCTTGACCGGCCTACCCATGAAAACCGCGGCAGGTACTTCCCTATTTATCATTGCTATTAACTCCTTAACAGGGTTTTTAGGTGATGTTCTAAACAGTCCAATGGATTGGAAGTTTTTGCTCACAATTACATCTATTGCCATAGTTGGGGTGCATTTTGGCAATGTATTTTCAAAGAAAATACCCGGAATTAAGCTAAAAAAGGCTTTTGGTTGGTTTACGCTCGCCATGGGTTGCTGGATTCTGTTTAGAGAAACGCTTCTCTAAGCCCCATCAAAATATATATTTGAGCTACTAAACAACCTTTTAGGTGGAATAGAGTTTATAGTAGTATTACTATCTTTTTTAATAGTAATGTGATCAATATGACTACTTTATCTTTTAAATTGAATGAACATCTTTACTTAAGAGACCCCCAGCATACCCAGTTGGGACATAAAATAATTCATAGCAGTATAACTCTTATCGATAAATTAGGGTTTGAGCAATTTACCTTCAAAAAACTTGCGTTGGAAATAGATTCAACAGAAGCTTCTATTTATCGATACTTTGAAAATAAACACAGACTACTCGTATATCTGATCTCTTGGTATTGGCACTGGATCGAATACCGGATGGAAATATTCACGAGTGCCCTTCCTGATCCGAAAGAAAAATTAAAGACTTGCCTACGCATTGTTGCAGAAAAGCAAAAGTATGATCCCACTTTTGAATTTGTGGATGAAGCCGCTTTACACCGGATTGTAATCTCCGAGCTAGATAAAACCTATCTAACAAAAGGCGTAGATGAGCTTAATAAAGAAGGATTGTTCGGAGGGTTCAAAGGAGTTTGTCAAAAAATTGTCAAAATCGTTATTGAAATAAACCCTTCCTATCCCTTTGCAAACTCACTCGTGAGTACTCTCCTCATAACAGCCCATCAACAACTCTTCTTTTCTGATCATTTGCCATCCCTCACGAGTCTAAAAGCCGATGAAGATCGCTATGACAATTTGTATATGTTCCTAGAAAACCTGGTATTCAGTTCACTAAAAACTTAGAAGAATTATGCTGAACAACCAACAAATCATTCGCTGCTTGCGTGAAGTTTCATTAGTAATGAAGCATAGCTTCAATTTTGAAGACATCCATCATGTCGAAGCTAATCAACGAAACTATTCAGAGGACGAAATCATTGAATTTAAAAGAGACCTCGTTGAAGCGGGTAATCAAATCCGTATCATGTTTATGGAAAACCAATTGAATGAGAAAACATTCTTTGAATTCTTCCATGAGCAACCTTCACCTGTACTTACTTTCATCAGAAGTGAAGCAGGTCTTCAACCAGCTCTTGTAGTGCCAGAAAAAGGCAAACTAAAACTGATCCGCATTCAATCAGATCGGACAGATTCCATTGTACTTGATTCCTCCATGTTACTTAAAAACGAAAATGGGGTGATTACATTTTTTGCCATCTATGCATACGAAAGTCCGGTTAGCCTCACAACAGAAGAGGGAGAAACACTCAGTCCAGTAAGAAGGCTTTTTCAATTACTAAGTACCGAAAAAAAGGAAATATTTTATATTCTATTCTATGCCATTGTCGTTGGCTTAATTAGTTTGATTGTACCACTGGGTATTCAAACTACTGTTGAATTAATTTCCGGTGGCGTAATTTTCAGTTCGGTGTATTTGATGATTGGCCTCGTCATTGTTGGGGTATTGCTGAGTGGCGCGCTTCAAATGATTCAAATCAGTCTGGTAGAATTTTTGCAACGGAGGATTTTTACAAAAGCTGCTTTTGAATTCGCCTTTCGAATTCCACGTATCCGACTGGAAGCTCTTCAAAAAAATTATGCGCCCGAATTAATCAATCGCTTTTTTGATGTGATGACCATCCAAAAAGGATTACCCAAATTATTGATCGACTTATCATCCGCTGTCATTCAAATCTTGTTTGGCTTGCTTCTCATATCACTCTATCATCCCTTTTTCGTCTTTTTCGGATTGGTGCTATTAACCGTGCTCGTACTGATATTTTATTTCACAGGACCACGAGGTCTCAATTCATCCATCCAAGAATCAAAATACAAGTATAAAGTGGCACAATGGCTGGAAGAGTTGGCTCGGGCAATTCACTCGTTCAAATTAGCTGGTAACACCGATTTACCGATTCGCAAAACTGACTACAATGTCAACAGCTATTTGAAAAACCGTAAAATCCATTTTCAGGTTTTGCTAACTCAATACTCAGCAATCGTGCTGTTTAAAGCTTTCATCATTGGCGGCCTTTTGATCTTGGGGACTTGGCTGGTCGTGGATCGTCAAATTACCTTAGGACAATTAGTAGCTTCCGAAATTGTTATCATCCTGATACTAAATGCAGTAGAAAAAATCATCATGTACATGGATGTGGTTTATGATTTGCTAACCGCGGTGGATAAGGTGGCTCATGTAACCGATTTGCCAATCGAACGCGCAGGTGGATTTGACTTTCCTAAATTAAAAGAAATTGGATTTACGGTCCGGTTGAAGAATTTAAAATACAAGTACTATGGGGCTACTGACTTCGCTCTAAACGGAATTGATCTTGAAATAGCTGCCGGAGAAAAAGTTTGCCTCACCGGTTTTGGCGGTTCCGGCAAAGCCACGGTGGTCAATATAATCTCTGGACTTTATAGTGACTATGAGGGAGTGGCTACCATCAATAATTACTCTTTAAGAGACCTGGATCTGACGCACTTACGCGATTTTGTTGCTAAGAATATTTCAAGAGAAGATCTTTTTGATGGAACCATCCTTGAGAATGTGACTGTAGGTAAACCAAGTGAAACAGTACAAGATGCGCTGGACGCCATGGAAGAAGTTGGGATCATAGACATCGTGAATGCTATGCCGGATGGAATCAATACGCACGTGATAAGTGGCGGCAAAGGTCTTACGAGTTCATTTTGCTATAAGCTAATCTTGGCAAGATGTTTGGCTAAAAAACCAAGACTACTCATATTGAATGATTTCTTCCAAGCGCTTTCTAAAAAAGAAAAAATGGAATTGTTAGCAACACTTACCCATGCAACTACAAAGCGAACCATGATATTCGTGTCTAACGATCCTTTGGTAATGAGTGCCTCTGAACGAGTAGTAGTGCTAGAAAAAGGGCAGATAAAAGTCAGTGGCACCATGGAACAACTGATGGCAAATAATGAACTTAACGGAATAACCCACTAATCGATATGCTTAACATATCAAAAAATTCGGTTCAGAATAAGATGCCACAAGAACAATTGTACGCATTGCGTTCCTTGGATACACCTATGGCAGGTAAAATTTTGGCCAAATGGCTTATTGTCCTCTTCCTTTTACTCTTTTTGGTTATGTTTTTACCCTGGCAGCAAAACATTCGTGGAGGCGGAAAAGTAACTGCGCTCTCTCCTAGTAATCGACCTCAAACTATTGAAACTACAATTGCCGGAAGAATCCAAGTATGGAAAATTAAAGAAGGACAATTTGTAAATCGACTAGATACGATCGCAATTATTAGCGAGGTAAAAGAAAAATATTTTGATCCACAAATGCTTTTTCGTTTACAACAAGTCATAACTGCTAAAGAGCAAAGTTTGGTTTCCAAAGAACAGAAAGCGAAATCATTACAAAGACAAATCGGGGCACTGGAAGACGGGCTCCGCACGAAAAGAGATCAAGCCAAAGCAAAATTAGAAGCAGAACGCGTTCGTTTCAACAATTTTAAAAATCAATACGAGCGAAATAAAAAGCTATTCGAAGCAGGGAACATTCCATTGACGAAATTTCAGGACATCGAATATAAGTATCAAGGCAGTGAAGCCGATTTTGTAAATGCGGAGATTGAAATTGAACGAGTGCAGGCTGAGTATCTAGATAAAATAAATAAAGCCGAATCAGATTTGAATAATACATTAGCAGAACAATTTGATACGCAGGCGGATATCGCTAAAATGCGCAATGAACTTTCGAACATGGAAATTCGAAGCCAGCAATATTTCATTCTCGCACCTCAGGCAGGTTATGTAGTCAAGGCTACTCAAGCTGGTATTGGAGAAACCATTAAAGAGGGCGATCCGGTTTGTACCATTATGCCACAATCTACAGATGTTGCAGTAGAAATGCATATTAAAGCAATGGACGTTCCTCTCATCAGTAAGGGAAGAAGAGTACGAATAGAATTTGACGGATTTCCAGCGTTGCAATTCAGTGGATGGCCAAGCATTTCGGTGGGCACTTTTGGAGGCACGGTTGAAGTTATTGATTATGTAAATACAAAGCCAGGCGAGTTTCGAATCTTAGTGATTCCTGACCAGAAAGACATAGCATGGCCAAAACAAATACGGGTTGGTTCAGGCATTAAGGGGTGGGTCATGTTGGATGATGTAAGCGTTTGGTATGAGTTGTGGCGCCAACTCAATGGCTTCCCGCCTAGTTTGTACAAAGAGCCGGAAATGGAAGTTCCTAAAAAGAAAGAAGAATCAAAAGATGCTGAGTAATAGTATGCGAAAGTTTGCTCTTATATTCTTTTGGCTAGTAATAACCTGCCATGCGCAGGGGCAATCCGCCATGGACTCTATCTTTCTTTTACCGGACTCCATCAAAGTTTTTTCACTAGAGCATATGTATGCTTCATTGCTGGAGTTTCATCCAATCGTCAAACAGACCAGATTATTGACAGAAGTAGCTAATCAAGAAATAAGGATGGCTCGTGGTGCCTTCGATCCCAAAGTGCAAGCTCAATGGAATACAAAAGAGTATGACAATAAAGATTACTACAATAAATTAAATACTTCTCTAACCATTCCTACTTGGTTTCCACTCGATCCTAAAATAGGTTACGAAAGAAATACAGGCGTATTTATTGATCCTGAAAATAGTGTTGGGGGCTCCGCTGATAATAGCCAATTCATTAGCGGTGTTTCACTCCCACTCGGCAGAGGGCTTTTTACGGATGAAAGAAGAACTGCGCTTAAGCAAGCTAAGCTGTTCACTCAAATGGCGACAGCGGAACAAATCAAATTAATTAATAAAATACTGTTGGATGCAGCAAAAGATTATTGGCAATGGTACTTCTCCTATTATAATTATCGACTCCTAAGCAAGAATGCTTTGATTGCAGAAGAAATTTTCAGACGGGTTAATTTAGATGCACGTTTTGGAGAGGCTTCCGCCATGGATACTATTCAGGCTAAAATCATCCTGCAGCAAAGACTCGTAGAACGACAAGAGGCCTATTTAGAATTTCTGAACTCAGGAATAGAAATTTCTAATTATTTGTGGGACAATGCCGGCTATCCGGTCCAGTTATCAGATGATGTAGCTCCAGTACTTGTTCAAAATGACGGTCAACTACTATCTATCGGGACATTAGAAGACCTCACACTCCAAGCTAAGCAAAACCATCCGGAGTTGGTAAAATTAAGGGTAAAACTGGATCAACTTGATGTAGATAGAAAGCTTGCTAAGGAATACTTAAAGCCAAGGCTGGATGTAAATTATAATTTCATTAATCAACCGCTGCGTCCGGATGGCAATTCCCAGCCTTTTCGTTTTGGGAACGACTATAAATTTGGAGTGGATTTCTCTATGCCTATTTTGATACGAAAAGAAAGGGCTAAACTGGCACAAACTAAAATCAAAATTCAAAGTACTCAATACGAACAGACGCAGGCTGAGCGTGAAATTGTGAACCAAATTAATTCCATCTACAATCAAATCGTCAATACTAGCAAGATTTTAATACAGCAAACTTCCGTAGCTCAAAATTATGACAGGTTACTAAAAGCTGAATTATTTAATTTAGAAAATGGAGAAAGTGATCTATTTAAAATTAATATTCAGCAAGAGAAATTAATTCAATCACAATCAAAACTCTTAAAGTTGAAAGCTGAATATGAAAAAATGAAAGCTACTATTTATTGGGCCGCTGGAGTACGAAATTTAAAATTTATTAATGATTAATAAATTTAGCCAATAATTGATTTTACCACTTCCTCTACTACACGCACAGCCGAATTAAGTGCACCACTCACAGATCCCGCATCTCCTGTGATATCCGTTGCTTCCCCTGCGAAATAAATTTTATTTGATAGTGGAGCCGCCATGCTTTTACGATGTTCATTGGTTGCGCCAACCAGCGGATAAGAGAATCCTCCTTTCGTAAACTCATCTTTCGTCCAATCTTTTACTAAGGAAAGAATGTTTGTATTATTATCTGCATTATCTAAGTCACGCCTGATGAATTTCGTCCCTTGGCCAGCATACACGGCATCTAATTCAGCTAATACTTGTAAGGTCTTATTATAATCCGAAAGACCAGAAAGCTGCTGAGCCTTTTGCCCATAGATGGTGAGTGACATCGTGCGAAACAACTTGCTTCTGCCCACCCCAGCGTTGAAATATTGAGGAATTGTTGAGCCACCCCACAAGTAACTTGTATCTAAGCCCCAAAAGTTACTTTTAAAATCCAAAATCATACGGACAGCAGCATCCATACCAAAATTAGCCATTGCGCTCGTTGTTGTGCCGGGGAGTGGTGGGTTAAAAATAATGCCTCCGCTTTTTAATATAGCGAGAGGTACGGTAATGATGATCTTAGTGGCTGTGTACTCCTTTCCATTCGCATCGGTAACTTTGATCTTATCTGTTGCCCAATCTATTCTCTTAACCACTGTATTAAATTGAACGCCTGGTAACATTTGACTAAATCGCGAGATCAAAATATCTTGCCAAGGATTTGCAAAAGAAGTCAGTTGCTTTGTGTCATGTGTTATTAACTTTAGGGTTTCCCCCAAGCCATTTGCTCCAATAATCTCAGTAGATGAGCCATAAAAGTTGCCTGCTTGTGAATTAAGCAATGCCTCAGCACGTAGATTGACTGCAGCTGCTCCTTTCAAAGAACCACCACCTGTATAATTGGGCAAATTGGTTACAAAATCTTGAACTATCGGGAAATCTGAGTCCCCATTCCAATCAATTGATTTTTTAGCCTGGTTGTCTAAAATATATCGAGGGCTATCGGCATTCAGTGTTACCGTGGTAATTCGCAAGTCACTAATTATTTTACCCCACGTAGAATTCGATCCGTAAATTACTTCAGCTCCCAACTCAATGGGAAAATCTGCTTGAGAAGCATTGCTAAAAGTTTGGTATTGTACATCGGTTTGATTGCGAAGAGAACGAACTCTCCCTCCGGGCTGACTAGCCGCTTCAAGAACAGTCACCTGTACCCCCTTAATTCTCAAAATATCAGCGGCATATAAGCCGGCTGCACCAGCCCCAATAACAATCACATTCCCATTATATGGAACCTCCGGCCCAGGCGCATCTTTAGCACACGAGGTTAACCAATTCGGCAACAAAACGCCTGCCGATAATCCGACTCCAATTTGTTTGAGGGCTTTTCTTCGTTTCACTAATTATGATTTGAATGCGAAAGATAAATAATTTTTGGTGGGCTTCAGGTAACCTGCGGTCGAATCAACCTTAGGTGTAGCACTTCCTGTTGAATTTCGTTATTTATTATCTATTTTGGAAAGAAATTTCCTATGGCTGCTTCGCAACACATCGTGCATACTGTAAAAAAGGCATGTGTCATCGGTCCCGAATGTACCGGCAAAACAGAACTTTCTAAATATTTGGCCGACTATTATAAAGTGAATTGGGTGGAAGAATATGCCCGGGCCTATTTAAATAAATTGGGTAAACCCTATACGCAAGCCGATCTAACAAAAATTGCACACGGTCAGTTGAGAATGGAAGACGAATGGCTGACTGAATCTAACAAAATCTTGATTTGCGATACAAATCTTATTGTTATAAAAGTGTGGAGTGAACACAAATATGGGAACTGTGATAAGGAAATTCTGCAGCGAATGTCAGAACGAAAATATGATTTGTTTTTACTTACACAAATTGACATTCCTTGGCAAGACGATCCCCTGCGCGAACATCCGGATAAGAGAGAACACTTCTGGGCGATATATAAAAAAGAAATAGAGCAGACTAAAATACCCTATGTAGAAATTTCAGGTGACCGAGAGACCAGAAGAAAGAAAGCCATTGAGGCTGTTAATACGCTGATTGCCAAATGAGGGCTCCCATAGAAAACCCTTATGCAGCTCTACTGGTAAGAGATTTTCGTTATTTTATTATCGGTCGACTTTTTGTCAGCTTAGCCATCATGGTACAAGCTGTGGTAGTGGGCTGGCAAATTTATGAAATTACCAAAGATCCACTTTCATTGGGATTGATTGGCTTAGCTGAAGCAATTCCCGCAATTACTGTTTCACTTTATGCCGGGCACTTAGCGGATGTTGTCGAACGCAAGAAAATAATCTTAGTGTGTGTATTGACGCTGGCTTTATGCTCAATGGCATTACTTTATTTTACAATGAATATTGGAGCATCCGTCTTAGCTCATGGTGCATTACCCATTTACACCATAATATTCATCAGTGGTATTGCCCGTGGGTTTCTCTCTCCGGCAAATTTTTCATTCATGCCACAATTGATTGATCGTGAACTATATCAAAATGCAATTGTATGGAATAGTACGTTATGGGAAGGTGCCGCTGTTGGGGGTCCCATTATCGGTGGACTAGTATATGGATTCTATGGAATCACAGCCGCCTATTCTGTAGATGCGGCTCTTGTGTTGGCCGGATTAGGCTGCTTGTTACTTGTTCCTAATAGGAAATTGCCTCCTATTAGTGAAGAGCAAGGAATCTTCGATAAAATCAAGGCAGGCATTAAATTCGTTTTTAAAAATCAGATTATTCTTAGTGCTATAAGTTTGGATTTATTTGCGGTATTATTTGGCGGTGCGGTCGCCTTACTGCCAATCTTCGCAGATGAAATTCTTCATGTGGGAAAAGAAGGACTTGGCTTTTTACGAGCCTCACAAGGCATCGGTGCAGTAATCATGGCTGTATACATTACCCGAAATCCCATTAAAAAAAATATGGGAAAGATTTTATTAGGGTGTGTAGCCGGGTTTGGTCTGTGCATGATTGGGTTCGGGATCTCCAAACTTTTTTGGCTTTCAATGGGTTTGTTGATTTTAAGTGGCATGTTTGATTGCGTGAGCGTGATCGCCCGTAGCACATTGATTCATACCCTTACTCCTGAGAATATGAAAGGACGTGTCTCAGCTGTGAATAGCATATTTATTGGGTCATCTAACGAGATAGGATCTTTTGAATCGGGTGTAGCAGCTAAATTACTAGGTGTAGTACCTTCTGTCATTTTTGGCGGCCTCATGACATTAGGGGTGGTGGGCGTTACGGGATGGAAAGCAGAGAAGCTGAGGAAACTTGATAGATTAAATTAGTAGCCAAAAAGGATCGAATAGCGAGAAGTTCAACTAAAAAATGAATCTTCTTTAATACTCGCATTTAGTCGTTACCTTCATTCATCTATTTGTCCATCGGTTAAACTCAAACTTATCTCTATGAGCTCCCGTAGATCATTTTTTAAAAAATCAATTAGCATGGCCGGTGCCATGTCATTGAGCCCACTAATGTGCAACGCACTTTCTGAAGATGTTTCTGATGCCTTGCTTTCATTAAATAAATTAACACCCCTCGATGCTGCCCATGACGAAGATTTATGGGCACGCATGGCGCAAGCTTACACCGTTTCTCCAAATATCTTAAATCTTAATAATGGGGGGGTAAGTCCGCAACCCAAAGTAGTACAAGATGCTGTAGATCGGTACTATCATTTAAGCAATGAAGCTCCTACCTATTACATGTGGCAAATCTTAGACAAAGGGAGGGAGCCCTTGCGAAGAAAGCTGGCTGATCTTGCTGGCGTCTCCAATGAAGAATTGGCCATTAATCGAAATACGACTGAGTCACTCGGGACATTCACTTGGGGAATTGATCTACAAAAGGGCGATGAAATTGTGATGACCAAGCAAGATTATCCCAATATGATCCACGCATGGAAACAACGCGAGTTGCGCGAAGGTGTAAAAATAAATTGGATCAATTTAAGCTTGCCATTTGATACCGATGATGTAGTGTTAAAAGCCTATATAGATGCTACTACATCCAAAACAAAAGTCTGGCACATCACCCATCTCGTGACATGGACGGGTCAAATTCTTCCCGCAGCAAAACTGTGTGCCGAAGCGCGTAAGCGCGGCATTATTAGCATTGTAGATGCTGCCCACTCATTCGCTCACATCGACTATAAGGTTTCTGACTTTAACTGTGATTATTTTGGCACCAGTCTGCACAAGTGGTTATGCGCACCATTTGGGACAGGCTTAATGTATATCCGTAAAGACCGGATAGAAAAAACATGGCCACTCTTCCCAACTGATAAGCCACAAAGCGGAGATATTAGAAAATTTGAAGCGCTTGGCACTCGCTCATTTGCTCCGGAGCAAGCCATTGGCCAGGCCATTGATTTCCACCAAGCAATAGGAGCCAAACGAAAGCAAGAGCGTCTCCATTATCTTAAGAGATATTGGTGTGAAGCACTCCTAAAAAACCCCCGAATAAAACTTCACATTTCATTGAATCCTGAATATTCATGTGCCCTTGGTACGTTTAGCATAGAAGGTATGGATGTAAGCGACATTGCCTCTAAGCTCTTTAGTGAATATCAAATCCATACGGTGTCTATCAAATGGGAAAATGTGAATGCCGTACGGATAACTCCTCACGTTTATACTACCACGAAAGACTTAGATCGGTTTATTGAAGCGGTAGAGAAAATTGCGAAGAGCTAGGATGCTGATTCATACTGAACAGAAAATGAATACCGGTTGATATGAAAGTGCCATTTATCCTTGAAAAGAAAATTACAATTGGCGAGTTAATGACTATTATTTCAATTGTCTTTTCCGCCATATCTGTCCTGATAACATGGAGAACCGAGCAAAGAATTCGAATTCTGGAAAATGCTACAAGAACAAGAGTAGCTATTTCAGAAACACTTAATACCGTTAATCAAGTGATCCAAATACAACTTTCCTTTTATGATCTTATTGAGGAGGACATTGTCGAAGCAAGTAGAATATCAATTGTTGAGAAGGAACCAATTAAAGCCCGCGATTTTATATGGGAGAAATTTTTTAAGCATAGAGGGGATATTTTGAACATTATTTCGCAAAATGATTGGGAAGTTGCCTATACCAAATTACTTACTCACGGAATAGCTGCAGACTCACTTTATATTAAATCAATTAACCGGCTTAAAAAACTTCAGGAAAATCAATTTCGCTTATTGCTTAGTGATTTTGAGCATGAAATTCTCGAATATAAACCAATCACGAGCAAACAAACTTCTGAATTGACCGATCGATTGCGAGAAATAAAAAATGTCTACAAGTCCAATCATTTATCATATACTAAAATAGCAACCACAGACCTGAACTCGTTTTGTCTCAAATTAATTGCAACGACTGACAAACATTTACTTTTTACAGCTGACACGTTGGGGGTTAATTGAATGTTGAACTGGTACATCCTTAGATCGTGGGCTTCAGTCCGGCAATCGATGTATCCGAATAGGGCTAGTTGCCGATTTGTCTGCACACTCTTGATAAATATGAGTAATCCGTTTCGGCTTTACTTGAAGTCCGTCATACTTAAGCAAATGTTTCATAATCTACTACTATCCTCACCTAGCCTAATTCATGTGTGTGTAATTTATAATCTCCACTTAGATGGCCGTTTTGTATCAGTCTTTCCAACTTATATCTGTCCTTGCGGCAAAATGGAAACCGACAACCTTATTTTATGACCAGGCTCATCTTGCTCATTCAATTTTTTCTGAAAAGGTTTTTTTCAGAATGGATAATTGATAGTTTTGCACTCCGTACAAAGTCTATGCTGTGACCGCAATGAAAAAGCCCTTTTTAGTATTAAAAACCCTCTTTTTAACCGTTGCTTTACTTGCTTTTTCAGGTCTATCAAGCACTTCTCTTGCTTCTGGTACCGAGCCAACTGAAGCAACCGAAAAATTTGACGCCAGCGAAGTAATTCTACACCATGTTATGGATGACCACCAGTGGCATTTTACTGACCATTTGGTGTTGCCTCTCCCGATTATTATTTATTCGTCTGAAAAAGGATTGGCCCTATTTATGTCATCGAATTTCTTTGACGAACACCACAATCCTGTTGATTACAACGGGTATAAGTTAGACCACAATCATATTTTTACAGTGGAAACAGGAACTCCAGTTCTTGATTTATCTATTACGAAGAATGTTGTCATGTTATTTATTAATGCCGGCCTCTTACTCTTTGTTTTTTTATCTGTTGCAAAAGCTTACAAAACGAATACAGGCAAAGCGCCTAAAGGCTTACAGTCTTTCATTGAGCCAATCGTAATTTTTGTGCGTGATGAGATCGTGAAGCCGAACATTGGACATCATTACCAAAAGTATTTGCCCTACTTATTGACCTTATTCTTCTTCATTCTCTTTGGAAATCTCTTGGGATTATTACCAGGTGCAGGTAACCTTACCGGTAATATTGCAGTAACTTTTGTGCTTGCCATAATTACTTTCCTAATCACAAACCTCAGTGGCAATGCAGCCTATTGGAAACATTTGTTTTGGACACCGGGTGTTCCTCTCGCTCTCAGACCGCTAATTCTACCTGTAGAAATCATTGGAATTTTCACCAAGCCATTTGCGCTTACTATTCGTTTGTTCGTGGCAATTACTGCAGGACACATTGTATTGTTAAGCTTAATTTGCCTAACCTTCATCTTTGGTAGCTATCTTGTAGGAGCGGGAGCTTCAATAGTAGTCGTATTTATAAATTTAATTGAGTTGTTGGTAGCTGGTATTCAGGCATACGTGTTCACTTTGTTCACTTCACTTTATATTGGTATGGCTACCGCTGAAGATCATCATTAACTTTTAATTTTTTTGTTTCACTTAACCTATAAATTCTATGTTGTTTTCATTAATTCTTGACATCAGTTACGCTATCATGGGTGCCGGCATTGGCGCAGGTCTCGCTGCAATAGGCGCGGGTATCGGAGTAGGTCGCATCGGTGGTTCTGCGATGGAAGCCATTGCTCGCCAGCCTGAAGCTTCAGGCAAAATTCAGGGAGCCATGCTTGTGATCGCTGCTCTTGTAGAGGTAGCTGCCTTGTTTGCATTGGTTATTTGCCTTTTGATCTCATTCAAAGGGTAAATCAAAAAGAACTTGCTTTGACAATGGGTCTAGCGAGTTCTTTTTTTTCAAACATTAAATTTTATAAGGTTAAATTTAAATAAGGAATTATGGATTTATTAACCCCCGGAACTGGTCTACTCTTTTGGCAAGTTGTCATTTTTATAGGTCTTTTCTTTTTACTTAAGGCATATGCCTGGAAGCCCATTCTATCCTCTTTGAAGGAGCGTGAGGAATCAATTCAGCAAGCATTAGATTCAGCTGAAAAAGCAAAAATGGAAATGGCTTCTTTGAAGTCTGACAATGAGAAACTCTTGAAAGAATCCAGAGAAGAGAGAGATCGCATTTTGAGAGGAGCCAGAGATGCAGCCAACCGTTTGCACGATGACGCTCAACTGGCCGCCAAAAAAAATGCTGATAGAATCATTGAAGACGCAAAATCTATTATTCAAACTGAAAAACAAGCTGCGATGCGGGATGTAAAGGCCCAGGTAGCTTTGTTTTCATTGGAAATTTCAGAAAAATTGATCAAGCGGAACTTATCAGAAGATAAACAGCAAAAGGAATTGGTAGATACCTACATCAAAGATTTAAAGCTGAATTAAGCCATGGCTGAATCAAGGGTAGCATCGCGATATGTAAAATCACTTTTGGGTCTTGCTGTAGAGCAAAACGCATTAGAGCAAGTCAATGCTGATATGCAGTTATTTGCTCACGTTTGTAGCACCAGTCGGGAGTTTACAAATATGCTGAATAGTCCAGTCATCAAGCATGAAAAAAAGCGAGATATCTTGCAAGCAATTTTCAAAAGTAAAATCAATAAACTATCAATGGCGATCATTGATATGTTGACCAAGAAAAACCGTGAGCCTTTATTACCTTCTATTGCATTGGAATTCCATAATGCTTATAACGTACATAAAGGCATTCAAAAAGCCACTGTGTCGGCCACCTTTGCGCTCGATGAAAAGATGAAGGCTGAAATAGAAGCATTGGTTAGAAAAATTAGCAATAAGAAAGAGATTGAGTTAGAACAGAAAATTGACAAGAGCCTCATTGGGGGTTTTATCCTGAATGTGGGCGACCGACAAATTGATGCTTCCATCAAAAGTAAATTGAAATCGCTAAAGACAAAATTTGCTGAGAATCCTTATATCAAAGAATTTTAAATTTTGAATTATTAATTATGGCAGAGATCAGACCAGAAGAAATTTCATCGATACTTCGCGAACAACTTTCGCAATCGCGTACCGATGCTGAATTGGAAGAAGTAGGTACCGTTCTTAGCGTAGGAGATGGTGTTGCCCGAATCTACGGCCTAACAAAGGCACAAGCCGGGGAATTGCTTCAATTCGAAAACGGATTGAAAGCGCTTGTATTGAATCTTGAAGAAGATAACGTAGGCGCTGTACTATTGGGTGAATCGAAAGAAATTAAAGAAGGTGATACCGTTAAACGTACAGGTAAAATTGCTTCTGTTAAAGTAGGCGATGGATTATTAGGACGTGTTGTTGATACACTTGCTGCGCCCATTGATGGAAAGGGTCCTATTAAGGGAGATCTTTATGAAATGCCTTTGGAACGCAAAGCCCCTGGCGTAATCTTCCGACAACCAGTAAACGAACCCCTTCAAACTGGAATCAAAGCAATCGATGCGATGATCCCCATTGGACGTGGTCAACGTGAGTTGATTATCGGTGATCGGCAAACGGGAAAGACAGCTGTCGCTATCGACACGATCATCAACCAAAAAGAATTTTACGAAAAGGGAAAACCTGTATACTGCATTTATGTAGCGATCGGCCAAAAAGCATCTACGGTTGCAGGTGTCGTTGCTACGTTAGAGAAAGCCGGAGCAATGCCTTACACGGTAGTCGTTTTAGCTTCAGCATCTGACCCTGCTCCTATGCAATTTTTTGCTCCTTTTACAGGTGCTTCAATAGGTGAATTTTTCCGTGATACAGGTCGTCCCGCTTTAGTTATTTATGATGACCTTTCTAAGCAAGCTGTAGCATATCGTGAAGTTTCTTTGTTGTTAAGAAGACCTCCGGGCCGCGAAGCCTATCCTGGGGATGTGTTCTACTTACACTCACGTTTACTAGAACGAGCTGCCAAAGTAATCAACAATGATGAAATCGCCAGTAAAATGAATGACCTTCCAGCTTCTATCAAACACTTGGTAAAAGGCGGGGGTTCATTAACTGCGTTACCCATTATTGAAACCCAAGCGAATGACGTTTCGGCTTATATCCCTACGAATGTAATCTCGATTACTGATGGTCAAATATTCTTAGAGACTAACCTATTCAACTCAGGCATTCGCCCTGCTATCAACGTAGGTATTTCCGTGTCACGAGTTGGTGGTTCGGCTCAAATAAAATCCATGAAAAAGGTTGCTGGTACTTTAAAATTAGACCAGGCACAGTTCCGTGAATTAGAGGCCTTTTCGAAGTTTGGTTCTGACCTTGATGCTGCTACCAAATTGACTATTGAACGTGGCCGCAGAAACGTAGAGGTGTTGAAACAACCACAATATCAGCCCGTACCTGTTGAAGAACAAGTAGCAATGATCCTTGCTTCCACAAAAGGCTATATCGATAAAGTTCCTGTAAACAAGGTGAAGGAATTTGAGGCTGAATTTATTCTATTGTTAAAGACACAACATAAAAATGTATTAGACAATTTCCGGGCTGGCAAGTTTGAAGATGCTGATGCAGGTACTGTAAAGAAAGTAGCGTTGGACTTAGCAGCGAAATACTAAATTATTGATTTGACTATTCGTTGTTTTCTGAAAAAGATGAACGAACCAATCAGTAACATGATTAATTAAAAAGTATGGCAAGTTTAAAAGAAGTAAAGAGCAGGATTTCATCGGTTATCTCTACCCAGCAAATCACCAAAGCAATGAAAATGGTGTCAGCTGCTAAGTTGAGGAAATCGCAGGACAAAATCATGCAGATGAGACCCTTTGCTAAGAAAATGGGCTTGCTATTACAGAACTTGTCTTCTGCCGGATCTGATGGTCAATCATGGTACAACCAAACACGCGAAGAGAAAAAGATTTTGATTGTTCCCATTAGCTCGGATCGTGGACTTTGCGGATCTTTTAACAGCTCTGTATTTAAAGCAGTTTTGAGACTTCTTGAAGAAAAGTATCCTCAGCAAACCAGTCAACGTAATGTCACTTTTTTAGTGATCGGTAAAAAGTCATTGGAATTTTTTGAGAAAAGGAAATTCCCAACCATTGGTAAATACTCAACTCTATTTCATGATTTAAGTTTTGATGCCGTGTCGAACCCCGCTGAATATTTAATGGAGGTTTTTAAAAAAGGTGAATTTGATAAGATTGAACTTGTTTATAATGAATTCAAGAATGTTGCCACACAAATCCTTCGAGTGGAACAGTATTTACCGATCCTTCCAGTCGCAAAAAAATTAACTACTACCACCGATTACATCTATCAGCCAAATCAAGAGGAAATCCTGACTGGATTGATCCCTAAATCATTAAAAGTACAATTGTACAAAGCTGTGTTAGATTCGAATGCGGCAGAGAATGGAGCGCGAATGACGGCTATGGATAAGGCTACAGACAATGCAGGAGAGTTATTGAAAGATCTTAAGCTAACCTACAATAGGACTCGTCAGGCCGCAATTACCAAAGAAATTTTGGAAATAGTGGCAGGTGCAGAAGCCTTAAAGTCAGCATAGCTAAATTTTAAAAAATAAATTTGAAGTCTCTCGGTTATGCTGAGTGACTTTTTTTATGAATCAACTGTTTTGATTGGATTCACAATCTGCAGTATAGTCACTATTCTTTCAATTTGTTTACTACATTAAAACTAAGTAATCACTGAAATGGGGTAAGGCAATCTTGGGTTTTAGGATGACCACACTCAAAGCAAATTTCTTTCACTGTAGCTCAATCCAAAGTGTTCTTTTCGCATAGAGTGAACTACATTTGTCCATTATCTACCAACATGAATTCAATTGTTTCCACTATCTTTTTGATAGTCTCTTTCTGGCTCTCTAAGGACAATATCATTCTGGATGGCTACGTAAGCAATATGTCCGTTCTAGTGGGCGATTCGCTTACTGTCTATCTCAATGCTGGAGAAAAAAATGATCCCTATACGCTGAGGCTTTATAATCTAAAGGGCGATGTTGTAGCAAAATTTACAACCGCTGTCTTTCCACAAGTGCATTCCAAAAACGAGCCTTGGAAAAACGGTTTTGGCTATAAGCCTACACTAAAAATCAAGGTACCATATCTTAAAAGTGGAGTGTATGTATGGGCTAATCAAATACCATTTGTAGTTAGGGCAACTAAACCCAAAATAATTATTCTATATTCTTCCAATACAGAAAATGCATACTGCAATGCCGGAGGCAAAAGTTTATACGCTTTTAATTCTACCGATAAAAAACCAGCCACTATCGTTTCTTTTTTACGACCCATCAATCTACCGAAACATTCGGAAGCGTTTCTTAAATGGTTTTGCAAACTGGGATTTCAAGATGTCGGATACATCACGGATGCTGACCTCGATAATTATTCAACAATACATAGTGCAACATTGCTACTAATAATTGGGCACAGTGAATATTGGAGTCGGCAAGCGCGAATAAATTTCGATCGATTCATCAATGACGGGAAAGATGCGTTGGTATTATCCGGTAATACCATGTGGTGGCAAGTAAGATATAACGATAATCATCAACTCGCCTGCTATAAATATGAACAAGATCCTGAACCTTCTTCGCATCTAAAAACCATAACTTGGGATAGTCCTATACTTGAATATTCTATCATTTCGTCCATTGGTGTCGATTTCCCTCGTGCAGGATATGGACAAAAACAAGATAAGGGATGGGATGGATATAAAATTGTGAACCCTCAATCCCCGCTCTTAAAGGGAGTCAGAATAAGAAAAGGAGATATCATTTCATTGCCCACGGATGAATATGACGGAACGCCTATTAAACAATTTGCAAAAAGGCATTTGCCCGAAGCAGACAATAAATTATTAGGATTTGAAAAAATTGAAATCATAGGTTATGACTCTACATTTCGAGAAAAGGATGGTCTTGCAACTTGGATCGTATTTAAGAGAAACAAAAAATCAGGAATTGTTATCAACACCGCCTCTACTGATTGGTGCTCACAACGCGGCATGAATATGGCTCCAATAAAAAAGATCACCAAGACGATGATCCATTTATTAATCAAGAAGGAGAACGTATTCTCTTCCAAATATTAAAAAGATTAAGCTGCTACCGGAATGGATATATTTTCTTTAGGTTTTATACCCAGCATCTTTAATTGCTGAGCATGTGCTGCAAGAGCCTGAAAAAAAGTTTCCTTCGATTTATATGGAAGCCCAAATTCTTTGGTGGTTTGTTGAACAATCTTTGCCACTTCACGGTAATGAACATGACAAATATTAGGAAACAAGTGATGCTCAACTTGGTAATTCAGTCCACCTACATACCAGGAAAATAATTTTTCTTTGTGACCAAAGTTTGTTGTGGTGTGCAATTGATGAATGGCCCAATTATTTTCGAGATTACCTTTCTCATCTGCTATTGGATATTCTGTGCCTTCAATAACATGTGCTGGTTGAAAAATGATGGCCAGAATAAAACCTGCAACATAATGCATCACTAAAAAGCCAATTAAAACCTGCCACCAAGAAAAAGGTAAAAGCACGAGGGGAATAACGTAGATATATCCTAAATAAATAATCTTAGTAGCTAACAGAATAATCCATTCAGATGTGTAAGTAGTCTTTTGCTTTTTTACTAAGCCCTCACGCTGGTATTTCACAAGACGATAATAGTCCTTTATAACAATCCAAACAAAAGTCATAAGCCCGTAAAAAAACCAAGCATACAAATGTTGATATTTATGCATCGGTCTCCACGCAGAACCAGGCGCCATACGCAAAACTCCTCTTGGGCTAATATCCTCATCAACATCATGAACATTGGTGTATGTGTGGTGTAGAACATTATGCTGCACTCTCCAATTAAAAGCATGACCCCCAATCAGATTTAAGGAGAAACCTAATAATGTATTCACCCATGATTTGTTAGAATAAGCACCATGATTTGCATCGTGCATTACTGATAGACCAATACCAGCTTTTCCAAACCCCATAAGAACACACAGGGCTAAAGCGACAAGGCCGGAAGTAAATAGCCCACTAATAATCAACGCATAGGGTAAAAAATACAGCGTGAACATAAAAATAGTTTTTAGTACCATTTCTAAATTGGCCGTACGCTCTATCTTATT
This sequence comes from Cyclobacteriaceae bacterium, assembly GCA_031430395.1. Taxonomy (GTDB): domain Bacteria; phylum Bacteroidota; class Bacteroidia; order Cytophagales; family Cyclobacteriaceae; genus ELB16-189. The sequence continues at coordinate 51,492 of JANPBK010000018.1, read as the reverse complement.
TGTTTTAAAATACGCATTCACCCGCTGACTCAACGTAACAAAAAACTCTTGTTGTTGATTTGCAAACTTTAAATTCAGATTGAGACTCATAATTGTTTTTTGTAATTGACTCGGAGCGTTTTAACAATGATATGATTCAATAGTTACGCTCAAGGCTACACACTATTGTAACCTTAGTGCAAAGGTAAGCAATGACGCCTGTTATAACGCCCGTTCGGATAAACTAAAATGGAGAACGGCTCGTTTCTGCCCAAATAGGCTAAAGTTCCGCTATTATTGTTTTCCCGCCCTTAGTTAGATCATTCATATTGACTAAGACTTTTGCAGTTAATGGCAGGAAAATATCAACTCGTGAGCCAAACTTAATGAAGCCAAATTCGTCACCTTGTTCTAGTATTTGACCCTCTTTCACATAGCATTTTATTCTCCTTGCTAAGGCTCCGGCTATTTGTCTAAAAAGTATCTCAGTCCCATCTTTCATCTTTGCGACTACTGTAGTGCGTTCATTTTCCGTGCTTGACTTAGGATGCCAGGCTACCAGGTATTTTCCGGGATGATATTTAAAATAGGAAATACTGCCTGCCACCGGCATGCGATTAACATGCACATTGATAGGAGACATGAATATAGAAATCTGTTTACATCTTGTATTTAGGTACTCGGTTTCTTCAGTCTCCTCAATCACTACCACTTTACCATCAGCTGGTGCCAAAATTTGGTTTTCATTTTTCTGCACTTTAAAAACAGGGATGCGAAAGAACTGTAGGATGAGGAGATAAAACCCAATGCTCACCACAATAAATATATTTTGAACGATTGGCTGTGGAATAAATCGTGAAACAGCCCCATTGAGGGCAAATAAAACAACCAATAAAATAAAGAGAATTGTGCGTCCTTCACGGTGAATGGTCATGCTAGTAGAATTAAATTTTAGGCGACAAAGGTAACGATTCAAACTAAATTTGGTAGCCCCAAATACTTATTGCTAACTTTGCCCAGTCGAAAGACAAGGGGTGCCAAAAACAAGGGCTGAGATTATACCCATAGAACCTGATGCCGGTAATGCGGACGAAGGGAGGCAAAATAAACACGTAAGTAAGGTTCATTCCCCGATGAGCCTGCGAGTTTAAAAGACTTAATTAACATGTTAAAACTTATGCTTGCCTGTATAGGCTCCCTGCTTTCGCTTTGCTCGATGGCTCAATTCTCGTTGACCGGTACCATTAAGAGTCAGGATACCAACGAAGCATTAGTTGGCGCAACTGTGTTATTAAAAAATCAAAACAAATTTGCAGTAACTGATGAAAATGGTCACTATGCGTTTAAGGAAGTCACTGGTGCTATACAGTTGATTGTAAAATTCGTTGGCTACAAAGAACAAACAAGGGAAATAATTGCTACCTCAAACATCACGGTAGATTTAAATTTAGAGGAGAGTAATCTGTTGGCTGATGAAGTCCTGGTAATTGCCACAAGGGCAACAGAAAAAAGCCCAACAACATTTACGAATATTTCAAGGTCGACTATTCAAAAGCAAAATTTTGGATTAGACTTACCCATGGTATTAAACTGGACTCCTTCAATTGTAACGACATCCGATGCAGGAGCAGGAGTAGGATATACAAGTTTAAGAATTCGTGGAAGCGATGCTACCAGAATTAATGTAACCATCAATGGCATTTCTCTAAACGACAGTGAGGAACATGGTGTATTTTGGGTGAATGTCCCCGATATCGCCACTTCTACACAATCGATCCAAATCCAACGGGGTGTAGGCACTTCAACTAATGGTGCAGGAGCTTTTGGCGCATCTATTAACTTACAAACCAATTCAAGGTCAGATAATCCTTACACAGACCTGATAAATACCTATGGGTCATTTAATACACGCAAGCATACTATTGGATTTGGCACAGGCCTTATTAACAAGTTTACCTTTGATGGTAGATTCTCCATCATAAAATCAGATGGCTTTATCGATCGTGCTTCTTCTGATCTGAATTCCTATTATTTGGCAGGTGGCTATTATGGCGGAAAGACAATTTTAAAAGCCATCGTTTTTGGTGGGCAAGAAATTACCTATCAAAGTTGGTATGGTGTACCACAGTCACGCTTGAATAATGATGTTGTTGCCATGCAGGAAACTGCAGCTGCGGAAGGATGGAATGCGGAACAAACAGCCAATCTATTGAATTCCAGTAGCCGTACTTTTAATACCTACACTTACAAAAATCAGGTTGATAATTACAAACAAGACCACTACCAACTTCATTTCTCCCATCGATTTGGTAACCACCTCACCGCTAATGCGGCTCTTCACTATACCTATGGTCGGGGTTACTACGAAGAATTTAAATATAATGCCCCTTTTAAAAATTACGGTATTGATACCTTACAAATTGGTAATGTAAAAATTGGTTCGAGTGATTTAGTTCGAAAGCGCTGGCTTGATAATCATTTTTATGGCATGACCTACTCATTGAATTATGAAAAAGATAATATAAACTCCGTGTTGGGGGGAGCCATTAACTGGTACAAGGGCGATCACTTTGGTGAAATTGCCTGGGCACAAGTTGCCCTTACCTTCTCGAAAGATGCTCGTTACTATTACAATAAAGGCGATAAAAGAGATTTCAATATATTTTGGAAAACAAGCTATCAGCTTTCATCTTCCTTAATTGGGTTTGTCGACATGCAATACAGGCGAATTGATTATTTGGCAAATGGAATTGAGAATGACCAAAATGGTTTTCAATTCAATTTAAAGTACGATTTTCTGAACCCAAAGTTCGGATTAACATATTCTCTTTCAGGCACACAACAGATATACGGATCCTATAGTATCGCGAATCGTGAACCCGTTCGATCCGATTTTGTAAATGCGTTGTCATCGGGAATTACTCCCAGTCCGGAAACATTGAGAAATATTGAAGTTGGTTGGCGGCTAAAAAATAGTAATACGTCCATTAACATTAATTACTATTGGATGAATTATCAAAATCAGTTGGTGCCAACCGGACAATTGAATGATGTGGGTGCCGCGATTCGAACGAATGTCGCGAATAGTTATCGAACTGGAATTGAAATTGATGGAGGCATTCGATTCAACTCAAAATTGCGTTGGAATATGAATATCACCGTTAGTCAGAATAAGATAAAAGAGTTTACAGAGGTGATGTATGATTACGGAACCAACTTTGACCAATACAATGAAGTGAAAACTGAACGAAAAGACACAGCTATTCCGTTTTCACCAAACTTGATAGCTGGATCCAATTTGCTTTATACGCCCACAAAATATTTTGAGTTGGCATGGCTCAGTAAATATGTGGGCAAGCAATATTTAGATAATACTTCGAATGAAAGCAGAATCATAGATCCATATTTTACGAATGACCTACGCATGACTTATATAATCAAGCCTCCATTCATGAAAGAAGTTTCATTGAGTCTCCTGGTCAACAATATTTTTGATGTCAGCTATTCATCAAATGGTTATACCTGGGGCTATTTTGCCGGAGCTTCCGAAACACGACAAAATTACTACTATCCACAAGCCGGAAGGAATTTTTTAGCGATGGTTACAATGCGGTTTTAAATCCATTGGTTTATTTGCTATTAACTAAAAAGTTGTTTCAATTATACAGCCCGAAGAATTATTACATTTGCAGATGGATTCTAAAAGAGGCTTATTGAATTTTTTCCGGGCACTACTTCGTCTCACTCGTTTTTGGAATTTGGCAATCATTGGATTAGCTCAATACTTTGCTGCATTTTTTCTTATTAGTAAATCTACTCTTATGGATTGGAGGTTATTCGTACTCTCTGCATCCACCTTATTTATCGCAGCAGCCGGATATATTATCAATGACTACTATGATGTAAAAATAGATTTAATCAACAAACCTGAACGGGTAGTAGTAGGAAAAAAAATTACCAGAAGATATGCCTTGCTTTTACATTCCGTGTTATCATTCATAGGCATTGGGCTTGGCTTACTACTCGGATGGCGCATTGGCTGCATCCATGTAGGTTCTGTTTTTCTTTTGTGGTTATACTCCAACCAATTGAAAAGGCTACCATTGATTGGGAATATTGTCGTGGCGGCCCTCACCGGGCTTTCGATCTTGTTGCTGGATATTCTTTACCGCAGTGACAATTCTTTCGTTATCATTTATTCCCTCTTCGCATTTTTCATGACATTGGTGAGGGAAATAGTTAAAGACATGGAGGATCTGAAGGGAGATCATACATTTGGCTGCAAAACGCTGCCCATCATTTGGGGCATCCGAAAAACGAAAACACTCCTATACGTATTGCTTGCAATTTTTGCGATTTCAGTACTACTTCTAAACGATCAGTACAGTCGCTTACCGATACGCTACTTCATCGTTTTTCTGTTTGTGCCTTTAGGTTGGTTATTACTTCGACTCATAAGAGCAGATACTAAGAAGGAGTTTTATCGACTAAGCCAACTGTGTAAATTAATCATGTTGCTTGGGATTGCGAGTATGCTATTTATATAATCTATCTAAATAAGAAATGAGTGTATCTTCTAAAATAGCCATTTTCGCTTCGGGCAACGGCACCAATGCCGAAGCTATATTCAACTACTTCAAAAACCACGCTTCGATCAACGTCCAACTATTGCTATCCAATAATGCGAATGCGGTCGCATTAGAAAGAGCAAAAAAGTATGGTATCGAATGCATTGTGTTTAATAAGTCACAATTCCTTGAAAGCAATGAGGTAACTATTCAACTTCAATCACATCATATTACTCATATTGTATTGGCTGGTTTTCTTTGGTTGATTCCAAAACATTTAATTGCTGCTTTCCCTGAAAAGATCATCAACATACATCCTTCGCTGTTACCCAAGTTTGGAGGTATGGGGATGTATGGGATGAACGTTCATAAAGCTGTTAAACTAGCTGGCGAACAAGAAACAGGAATAACGATTCATGAAGTGAACGAGCATTTCGATGAAGGAAAAATTATTCTTCAGTTATCTTGCCCGGTTTCATCGGCTGACACCCAAGAGCAAATTGCCATGAAAATTCATACCTTGGAATATCAAAACTACCCCATCGTGATTGAGCAATGGGTGAAATCTAAAAGAGACTCCTAGCCACTCGCATATGAAAAATACAAATAATCAATTACTCATTTTCCTAATGGGATGTATTGCTTTCTCCTGCCAGCAAGCAACCCATTCATCAGAAAGTAAGATTGAATCAATCAGTGATCAATATACTACTCCCTATTTTGAAGACACCGCGCGAGCTAGTAAAATATTAAAATTTACCTCTGTAATCGATACCATTTTTGCCAGGTCCGCCAGATCCAATCATAATCCATCCATTGCTTATGGAATTGTGGTGGACGATCAATTAATTTATTCCAATAGTGTCGGATATTCCAATCTTGAAAAAAAGATTCTTGCGACAAGCAATACACGATTTCGAATTGCATCCATGACTAAAAGTTTCACCGCCATGGCCATTTTGAAATTGCGCGATGAAGGAAAACTACAACTGAACGATGCGGCCTATAAGTATATTCCGGAAATGAAGCACTTGAAATACCCATCAACAGATGCGTTGCCTATTTCGATCTTTAAGTTACTCACCATGTCAGCAGGCTTTCCAGAAGACAATCCATGGGGTGACCGTCAACTATCCGACACCGATGAGGACTTATTAAATTTAATGAAAGAAGGAGTTTCTTTTTCTGCCAATCCCGGAGAGGCCTTTGAATATAGTAATTTAGGCTATGCCCTCTTAGGGAAAATCGTTGCCAACATTTCAGGGATGAGCTACCAGCGATACGTAACCGAAAATATCCTGCATCCATTAGGCATGAATGATTGTGGCTATGAATATACAACTATGCCGCCTGATCAGGTGGCCGTGGGTTACCGTTGGGAAGATGAACAATGGAAGCCTGAAGAATTATTAAAAGATGGCTCGTATGCATCGATGGGAGGAATGATTTGTACCATCGAAGACTTTGCGAAGTATATGAGCTTTCTTCTTTCTGTCACCCCTTCTAAAAATGAAACAGAAATCGGGCCGGTAAAAAGAAGTAGCGCCCGTGAAATGCAACAGCCTTGGAAGTTCACCATTCTGGCACCAAAGCGAAAAGCTCGCAATGGCGAGCCATGTCCTGCCACGGGAAGCTATGGTTTCGGTCTTGGCTGGCGAATCGATTGCAGTGGAAGAATAACAGTTTCGCATAGTGGAGGGTTGCCTGGTTTTGGCAGCGTGCATCAATTATTTCCTGATTTGGGTATCGGAGTGGTGGCTTTCAGCAATCTCACCTATGCCAGCATGGGAGTCCCTGTTTCGCAGGTGGCAGACACGCTCATCTTACTAGCTCATCTAACGAAGCGAGTTATTCCGGTGTCTCCAATGCTAAAAGCGATGCAGGATAATTTGATGAAGACACTTCCATTGTGGGATGATCAATACGATCATCTTTTTGCAGAAAATTTCTTTCCTGATAAGGCTAAAGACCGTTGGGTAAAAGAAACTGTTGATCTTTTCACTAAAATTGGCACCATAAAAAGTGTATCTGCTATGAAGCCTGAAAACTTGTTGCGCGGCTCTTTTACGGTCAAGGGAGAGAAAGGAGAATTAGAAATTTTCTTTACACTCACGCCAGAAACAATACCGAAGGTTCAGGAGTTAGAGGTTCAAGTAAAAGATTAGTTAAATATATCTAAAAACTAACTAGCTACCTCCAACCGAAATCCAACCCCGTGGTAATTCACAATTTCCACCTTGGGATCCTCTTTTAAATATTTACGAAGCTTAGAAATAAAGACATCTAAGCTGCGCCCCATAAAGTAATCATCATCACCCCATACGGTCGTTAAAATTTCTTCACGTTTTAATACGCGCTCTTTATTGGAACATAGAAGTTTGAGAACTTCGGCTTCTTTTTGTGTTAATGTTTTATTACCAGTAATATGTTGAAGAGATAGATTCTTGCAATCAAAATTAAATTCGCCAATTGCATAAGAAGAGTCCGTTGTATTTAATCCATTTGTTCTTCGTAAGAATACCTCCATACGCAAATAGAGTTCTTCCATGCTAAACGGCTTGATCAGATAATCATCGCCTCCAGCTTGAAATCCTGCCACTTTATCTTCCAGCATTGACTTAGCAGTAATAAAAAGAATGGGAACCTGTTTATTCTTCTCTCGAATGGCTTGTGCTAAACTAAATCCATCTTTCTTCGGCATCATTACATCCAAAATGCATAAATCAAAAGTCTGAGATTGAAACTGTAATTCACCTTCCTCTCCATTGGTGCAAAGTGTTACCTGATAACCTTTGTGAATTAAGTTATCCTTCATTACAAACCCAAGGTTGGAGTCATCCTCCACTAACAAAATTTTAGCTTTCATGCGAGAGGTAATACGATGGTAAATGTACTTCCGTTGCTTGGTTCACTTTGCACACTAATCTTTCCCTTGTGTGCCTCTACCATCAATTTCACATAATTCAACCCAAGTCCAAAACCTTTTACATCGTGGCGGTTGCCTGTTGGCACTCGATAAAATCGATCGAAAATTTTCTTTTGGTTTTCAGGACTAATGCCAATGCCATTGTCTGTAATCAATAGCTGAAGAGTTCTTTCTTTATTTAATGTAGTGATCGTTATTCTCGGCTCAGCATGACAGTATTTAATGGCATTGTCGAGCAGGTTATTAATCACATTCGCAAAATGAAGTTTGTCCACCAAGGCATGGCTTGGGTTCGCCTTTAGTTCCAATTGGATACTCCCACCTTTGTTAGTAATGGAAACGGAGGAATTTTTAACCGCTTCTTCAATCAACAAATTAATATCATGTTCTTCCTTATTCAATCCCACCTCACTCTTTTCGGTTTGAGCCATTTGCAGAACTCGCTCCACCTGCTGCTTCAGGCGATACGTTTCATTCTCAATGATCGAAGCGTAATTCAATAAACGATCTGGGTTTTGTAAAATGGCCGGGTCTTTTAACACTTCCGAAGATATCGCAATAGTTGCTAAAGGAGTTTTAAATTCATGCGTCATGTTATTGATAAAGTCATTTTGAACTTCTGATAATCTCCGTTGCTTTAAAATCACAAAAAGCGTATACACAAAAAAGAAAATTACGATTAACATTACGATGGATGAAAATCCCCAAATACCCATTTGACTGATCAAGCTGGCTTCGATCTTTGGAAAGCGAACACCAAAATAATAGCCATCCATTTTCAATGCCGGCAATTCACTTAAACTTACCGGAATTTTATTCTTTGTTGGTGAGATGTAATTGCCTCCCTGCATACATTGCTTGGAGCAATCATATACACCATATTCATAATCAGCTGTAATATTGCGCTTGTCAAATTCATTACGAAGTAAGAAGCCCAACAAATTGGAATCAATCGGTCCGTTCACTAATACAGTGAAGTAATTGCTGGACTCCTGATTGACTAGGCTGTTAGCGGGAGAAGGTGTTTTATTAATGTGGAGAATTTGCGAAGAAATATTTTCCAACGCCCGGTTTACATCCGCATTAAACTGATTTTGCTTCAGATCAAAGGCCTTTCTGACCCAATAGATTTGGGTGACCGTGATGCCTACAATGCTTAAGGCAGCCAGCGCAATGACAATACGAAGAGTAAACCTGCTCACCTTGCAAAGGTATCTAGTATTTACACTGACTTTGGTATGGTATGTGTCATTAACAAAGCATTAACATCTTTTAGGCCTTTTTTAACATGAAAACTGATTTTTAGGTCGGATGTTTGTACAGTTCAAAAGAACGTTTTAAGTTTAACCCTAAATTGATGAACAAAATGAAAAAAATACTCTTTATCGCATTATTTGCCTTTATAGCAGGTGTTAGCTATGCTCAGGAAATGAGTGGCACTACGCTTAGTAAGAATGAAGTAAATACAGACATGGCCGTCTTTACATGGGTGTCTTCTTCCCATGATTTTGGAAAGATCAAACAAGGTGTTCCCGTTACCCACGAATTTAAATTTACTAATAGCGGCAAAGCTCCTTTAATTATTGTAAACGCGCAGCCTTCATGCGGATGTACTACCCCTGATTGGACAAAAGATCCGGTGCCTCCTGGAGGTTCAGGTTTTATTAAAGCAACTTTCAATGCACTGGCAGGAGGGCCATTTAATAAGACAGTTACCGTTACAGCTAATGTAGAAGGCGGATCCGTCTACTTAACGATAAAAGGCGAAGTCGTAGTAACGCAATAAAATTTTTATACTTAGAATAAAGTCAGTCGATTAAAAACGGCTGACTTTTTTATTTCCTTTTATGCCTACGCTATCACTTCATCAAAGACTTTTATAAAAGCTTTCATCTCATCCTGAGTGCCAATGCTTACCCGGCACCACTCTTTGCCCTGATAATCCCATACACGAATCAAATATCCTTTCTCATCTAATTGAGTCAGAATTTTTTTGCCCTCTTTAGGCGCAGGAAACAAAACCACGTTGGTCTGTGATTTGCCATAAAAAAATTTCTTCTGATCGAGATAGTCTGTAAGCACTTTTCTTGCCACGGCATTTTTATCCCGGGTCATTTTCATAAAATCCATATCACCTAAACTTGCTTCCGCAGCAGCAATAGCTGTCTGACTCGGGGAAATCGTATCGCCATATTGACTAATCTTTTTAAGTGTATCAGGGTGGCCAACCACGTAGCCAATTCGCAATCCGGCAAGCCCATAAATTTTAGAAAATGTTTTGGAGACAACCACATTGGGGTTTCTCTGTACTAATCCCACCATTGATTTTTGTTGGGTTGGTTCTAAAAATTCTAAATATGCTTCATCTGCGTATACCAATGTTTTTTTGGAAGCCTCTTCGCAAAATGATTTTACTATTGAATCACTCACCACCGTGCCCGTTGGATTATTTGGATTGCATGAAAATACTAATCGCGTATCGCTTTTAATGGCCGATAGCAGTGCTTCATAATTATGTTCCAGTTTTTCATTAAGATCAACTTTGTCCCAAACAGCTTTCATTTGCTGGGCGTAAGTCATTAGTAGTGCAAAAGTGGGGTAGGCTGATAGTACGCGGCCACCTTCCAAGCCATAGGCAATGCCTGTTTGCACCAACAACTCACCGGAGCCGGCTCCGAGCAGAATGTATGTAGGGTCAACTCCTTCCTTTTCAGCAATTATCCTTTTCAGTTCTTCTAACTCATTAAACGCATATCTATTTCCGCGTGAAAGGCTTTCGATTACAGCCTTCTTTGCTTTCTCTGAAGGTCCATAGGGGTTTTCATTGGAATTGAGTCGGACTTTTTGATCATCATTAATTTTCAGGCCAAAAAAGGATCGCTCCGCTTCGCTCATGGGGGCAGCCATCAGCTGCTCAGTAAATGAAGAGACAAACGTAACCCCAGCTGTGAGCGCGAGGGTTGATTTAAACCAATCTCTGCGTGTTAATGATTTCATGTTTTATCGTTTAATTATTAGTGCCAAGGTTCTTTATTGTAGAAAGTTACAAATGTTTGCCCATCAATCACAATCATGGGGTCGCCATTTTTAGAGTGATTTCTTTTTTGAAAATGATAAGATCCCTGACCGCGCGATTGTGAATTGTAATAGATGCGGTCGCCATTTGCCGTCCATGTGCCGCGATCTGCTTCTTGAGATGCTGTGCTGCCAGCTTCCACACTTCGCGAACTTTCTCCATCATATTCATATGAACCATCCGCATTTAACGTAAGACATTTGCTGGAGCTACTGCTCCCGGCTGAATTACTATTGACATTGACGTAGCACCACTTGCCTACCAACTCTTGCGATACCGAACCGCTTCCACTTATCTTTTGCGTTCCGCTATTGACTGTTCCCTCGGTATACACTAATCTATTTCCATTGACCACAAGCGTGAGTTGATCATTTGCAACGGTGTAAGCCATCATTATATTTCCTTGTGCCGTCATTAAGGTAACATGGCTTTGTGAAGTTTGATAAGGATACGATTGTCCCAAATAATTGCAGTGTCCCTCCTTCTTAAATTCAATTGTTTCACCATTACCTGACCATAGACCAAGTAAATTAGGAGAAACCGAATCGGCTGTAGTATTAGGCGTAATCACCGCTTTTTGATTGACGGTCCCCGGTTTGGTCTCTGCTCCTTGTCTGGTAAAAGTGACAAGACCTTCCAAGTCTCCGCCAGAAAGTGTCAATACATTGTTTTGAAGTGTGTAATTGTACAGTGTGGTTACACTTGATTGTGTGATCGATAATTTGTTTCCACTGGTTGTATAGGAGATAGATTCTCCATCATACTCGCCTGTGTTGTCTTCGTTGAGTATCAATATCATTTGATAGCCGAAGGTTGAATTTTGCCAAATACCAGTAATTTTGTTTTGACCATGAACCTTAGCACCAATTTGTGCATTAGTCATTAGGGACATGAAGAGAAAGCATAGAATGAATTGATTTTTCATCGCTATCAAATTGCTTAAACGAATTTACTGAAATGTTGAGACTTACACATACTTTGTAAGCTTCCGAATCGTAAATTGATTGAAAGAATCTGTCAGAGATCTATGAATCAGTTGTAATCGATGGGGGTATAATACCCATTTTTCTCATCAAGAAAGTAGCATTGGCTTTTTGGGCTATGCCTTGATTGAGTTTGTAATCAAAGGTCAATTGGTCACTTTCAATCTTTCCTTCAAAACAGGAGTTAAAAACATTGGTGGGGAATTGCTGTTCCATATCCCCTAAAGCGATATCGTGAGTAGCAATTAAAACCAATGCATTTAGGTGGATCAACTGTTTGATTAGCTCGCGTGAACCTAATTGTTTATCGGTGGAATTGGTTCCCTTCAAAATTTCATCCAATAGAATTAGCATGGGTTTTCCGGCTCGCAAATCTTCAATAATCGAATGCAATCGGTTCAACTCTGCGTAGAAATACGATTGATGATCTTGAAGAGAATCTGCCGTGCGCATTCCGGTCCGTAGCGAAGCCAATGGAGTACTCCATTCAGATGCACAAACAGGAGATCCATTTAATCCCAAAATAAAATTTACCCCAACCGCTCGCAAGAATGTACTCTTGCCCGCCATGTTTGCCCCCGTGATCAGCATTAACGCAGCTGGATTCCCTAAGTCAAAATTATTCGTTACACATTCGGATGCGGGAATAAGTGGATGCCCAACTTCCTTTGCGGAAATCGCAAGCTGATCATTCAACTCTGCGAAAGTATAATTGGGATGATTGTAGTGAAGAGTCGCAAATGAAAGCAACACATCCCATTCTGCCAGAGATTTCATCCATTGAGGTAATGAGGATGAATGTTGTTCACGCCATTCTTCCAATCGACTAACTGTGTGAAAGTCATACAAAAATAATCCGTTACCAAATAGACGTGAAATCAGATTCATACGCGTTTCAAGCGCATTGACTAGCTTAGAAAATTTCTTAACATGTGCTGTCGCTTCTTTTGCAATACGGTGATGATCTACCAGTAACGCTGCACTAACCCGTTGGTCGCTCATCAATTGAAATATTCTTGAATAGTTTTCCAATATGACTCGGTAAGTGACTAGCTGATTTTGAAGAGCTGTAATGGGCTTTGAATAAAAAGAGGTGATAGCAAGCTGTAATAAAAAGAAGAAAAGGAAAACAGATTGAAAGAGTGGATTTAATGCAATTGCCAGTAATGATAAACACGTGATGGCCGGTAGAACCCATTGCAAGACTAAAAACAACTTCTTTCCATGAAAGAGGGATGCTGCCCTCGCCCACAACCAAAGCGGCTCTAGGTTAAAATCTTTATCATGAATTTCTTTTCCTATTGCCCAGCATTGTTGACGGAATTCAACCATTGGTCCAAGTTCACGGATAGCTTGTTGTCGCTGTAAGACTTCCTCTTTACCAAACTTCAGATGAGCTAATTCATCAGCCAGTTTAGTTTCTCCAAGTTGAGTGGCACTGCGATTGAGATATTGAAAAAGAGATCCTTTTCCAAAAAGATCCAAATCATGGCTATAGGAATGATGCGAATTGACAAAGCTTTGTCCATCCGGAAAATTATGGAAATCATAAAGAGTAGCAGATCCCTCCCACTGATTCAGTTTAACCAAATGCAGAAGTATTCTTCTATCCTCCTCTTTTTTAGATTGTCGCTGTACAAGGAAGAAAAATAGAATGAATGATAAAGGGATTGGATAAAAGAATAGTGACTCTTGAAATCCGAGATAGGCTAGCGCAATGGTAACTAATGTTACCACTATCCGACTGATCGAATAATAGCGGATTGTCTTGTCAACCTGTTTTACTTGTTCTTGAAAATGGGCAACCCGTTGTTGATAGAACTCTGCAGAAGCCATCGTATGCGGCTAAATAAATTTCTCAATAATCTTCATGACCTGAACAAGGTAAAGCTCATCGGTCTCATCAAAATCATTCAGTTGATCACTATCAACATCGAGTACTAGGGCAACTTCCCCATTTTTATAAGCGGGCAAAACAATTTCTGATTTCGATGCTGAGCTACAGGCGATATGACCAGGAAATTCATCGACATTTGGAACCAAGAATACTCTCTTCTCTTTCCAGGAAGCACCACAAACTCCTCTTCCAAAGGCAATGCGCGTGCAGGCGATTGGACCCTGAAAAGGACCGAGCACTAACTCCTGACTCCCGGTAGGCTTGGTACTATTCTTTACAATATAAAATCCGACCCAGAAAAAATTCATAGTCTGCCGCAAAGCCGCAGCAATATTTGCAAGATTAGCAACCGCATCTGCTTCTCCCATAGTCAAAGCCTGGATCTGTGGCACCAATGTTTTGTATCGGGCTACTTTATCTGTCGAGGTTTCGATGATGAGTTGCTCAGCCATTTATTAAATACTTGAGGGTGGTGGAGATGACAAATCCGATTCATTTTTTTGAGCGTCCGGAGAGGAAGATCCGAAATTAGCAGACGGTTCATCGGCTTCTGCTTCTTTCTCTTTGAAGAATTTCTTTTGAAGCAACATGATGGTAGCTACACCAAGGAAAATAGAAGAATCAGCGATGTTGAAGACAGGGCTGAAAAACAAAAAGTATTGCCCACCAATTCCCGGCACCCAATCAGGCCACGCAAAATCAAACACTGGAAAAAATAGCATATCAATGACCTGTCCATGAAACCACTGTGTCGGAGATTCTAATGGAGCATTATCTAAAAAGACACCATAAAAAGTACTGTCGATTACGTTGCCAATAGCTCCGCCTAATATCAACGATAAGCAAATTAAAAAACCCGGATGTGAGTTCTTACGGATCATTTGTAGCATATAGTAGCCAATGCCAAACATGGCTACAATGCGAAACAAGGTCAAGATTAGTTTACCAAACTCATTCTCCCATTTAATACCGAACGCCATTCCCGGGTTCAGTAAATAATGAAGCTTGAACCATTCTCCAATCACATTTACTTCTTCGTGCAAGTACATGTATTTATGAACCAATAATTTGCTGACTTGGTCTAAGCAAATGATAAGCAGGGCAATTAAAAAGTATTTTATGATTTTCATTATTCTGAATTACTGTAAGCTTACTTTAATTTTCAATACAAATTCATCCATGTCTACCTCCACCGCGTCAGTGACGTTCTCTTTAAACTCCAAACGCAGCGATTGTGTTTCGGTGCAGATGTAATCTTTAAATTCCGTAAGGGAAGAAGTGGCTAATTCCTGATGATTTTCCACTTCTATGGAAATTTTGTCTAGCACTGCCATGCCCATGTCTTTGCGCAAATTTTGCACTCGATTCACAAAATCGCGGGCGATACCTTCGCGCTTAAGGTCTTCAGTAATGGTTATGTCTAATGCTACGGTCACACCGCCTTCAGCTGCCACTGCCCAACCGGGTATATCTTCTGAGCTGATCAATACGTCTTCTACAACCAAATCAAATCCATCTTTTGATAGTTTCCCTGCTTTCTCAATAATGGAAATTTCTTCTTTGCTCATCCCGTTAATGACAGCAGATACTTCTTTCATCTTTGCGCCATATTGCTTTCCAAGCTTGGCAAAATTTGGTTTCACTTTTTTAACTAACAAGCCAGAGGCGTCATCTATGTATTCAATCGATTTTACATTTACCTCCGCTTTGATGATGGCTTCCACGCTGCGCACGCGGCTAGCAAACTTCTCATCCAGCACCGGCAATAATATTTTTTGCAAGGGGGTGCGAACTTTTATTTTACTGTTCTTTCTGATCGAGTGGACGAGTGAACAAATGCGCTGGGCATAGGCCATCGAGATTTCCAACTCATGATCTTTGCGATTAGGCTCGGCTTTCACCAACAACGTGTGATGGATCGATTCAAACTGAAGAGGCGTATTGAACTGCTTTGCCTTGTTACGAATATTATCAGTCAGGTTTTTATACAGCCACTCACTAAAGAATGGAGCGATGGGAGCCATCAATTGGGCCGTTACCATCAAACATTCGTAGAGCGTTTCATAAGCAGCTCTTTTGTCTTCAGATAAAGATGAGCCATCTTTTGAGGAAGCTGTGGAAGATGAGTCCTCCTTCGCCAAGGCTACAGAGGACGAGGGTTGCCAAAAACGCTTACGGTTTAGGCGAACATACCAATTTGATACGTGATCGTTCACGAATTCTTGAATGGCGCGAGCCGCTTTCGTTGGCTCATAGTCTTCGTAAGCAGCAGACACTTCCTCAATCAATGATTGTTCTTTGGTGATGATCCATTTATCCAGTGGCGCGAGACGATCAAATGGAACATTATTCATTTCATCTTTTACAAAGCCATCGATATTGGCATACATGGCAAAGAAGGAATACGTGTTCATCAGCGTGCCGAAAAACCTGCGCTGCGTCTCCTCAATCCCCGCTAAGTCAAATTTCAAGTTATCCCATGGCGGTGCATTTTCAATCATGTACCAGCGCACCACATCCGCTCCGTATTTGCCCAATGTTGTATAGGGGTCAACTACATTGCCTTTGCGCTTGCTCATTTTCTCCCCGTTCTTATCCAGCACCAATCCGGTAGAGATGACGTTTTTAAATGCTACTCCGCCATTGTTCACTTTTTTGTTAACGGCTTTTATTTCTTCACTGCTTTCGCTCAGCAAAGTGGCAATCGCATGCAGAGTGAAGAACCATCCGCGTGTTTGGTCCACTCCTTCAGAGATGTAATCAGCCGGATATGAGTTTTCAAAAACTTCTTTTTTCTCAAATGGATAATGCCATTGCGCGTAAGGCATCGCACCAGAGTCGAACCATACGTCTATCAGGTCAGTCTCCCGATACATTGGCTCACCGGTCTTGCCAGCCAAAATGATTTCATCGACAAATGGACGATGCAAATCAAAATTTTGACTATTGAATGTTGAGTTCGCGATTCCTACCTTCTTGGCTTTTTCTATTTCTTCTGTTAGTTGCTGAATAGAGCCAATGCAAATCTCTTCTTTTCCGTCCTTCGTTCTCCAGATTGGCAAAGGCGTTCCCCAATATCTCGATCTGGATAAATTCCAGTCTACCAAATTCTCCAGCCAATTGCCAAAGCGACCTGTTCCCGTTGACTCGGGTTTCCAATTGATGGTTTTGTTCAACTCCACCATCTTATCTTTTAGCGCAGTGGTTTTGATGAACCACGCATCTAGTGGATAATACAAAACGGGCTTGTCGGTGCGCCACGAGTGCGGGTAAGTGTGCTCGTACTTCTCTACTTTAAAAGCTTTGTTTTCTTCTTTTAAAATGATCGAGATGATAACATCCGTGTTCTTGTAATCCGGATTCGTTTCATCTTCATCCGTGTAGTTCTTTACATAAAAATCATCAGCTCCTAATGGCTTGTGCGTTTTGATTTTATAGGTGGCTACACCCTCCTTCAGTTTTTCGCCAATGACGGAAATGAATTTTCCTTTTTTATCTACGGTAGGTAGTTCACTGCCGGCTTCGTCTTTGATCGTAAGGGCTGGGATTCCATTTTGCTTTGCTACTCGAAAGTCATCGGCACCAAAGGTAGGCGAGATGTGTACAACCCCAGTTCCGTCTTCTGTTGTTACAAAATCTCCAGAGATAATTTGAAAAGCATTTTCGGCAGAATAGAATGGTTGCACGTAAGGCATCAACTGCTCATAGCGGAGGCCGATTAACTCTCTACCGGAAAACTCTTTTACAATTTCAAATGGGATTGCTTTATCACCCGATTTATAGTCACCTAACTTTAGGTCCTTGTTCTTCTCTGAAAAATATTTGCCCACCAAGTCCTTCGCCAGCACTACACTCACCGATTTAAATGTGTAGGGATTGAAGGAGTTAAGCTGAACATATTTGATTTTCTCTCCTACCGCCAGCGCAGTATTGGATGGAAGCGTCCATGGTGTAGTAGTCCATGCTAAAACGCACACCTCTTCAGTCGAAGTGAAGAGCGTTTTGAACTTTGAACCTGCCTGTCCGGTAGGCAGGTCTTGAATTAATTTAAATTGTGCTACCACCGAAGTATCCTTCACATCTTTATAGCAACCCGGTTGGTTCAACTCATGTGAACTAAGTCCGGTGCCGTCTGAAGGAGAGTAAGGTTGAATGGTATAGCCTTTGTACAACAAACCCTTGTCGTAGAATTTTTTCAAAATCCACCACAGTGATTCAATGTATTCTTTTTCGTAGGTAACGTAGGGGTTTTTCAAATCTACCCAATAGCCCATCTTGGTGGTGAGATCATCCCATTGATCTTTGTATTTCATCACCGTTTCGCGGCACTTCTTGTTGTAGTCTTCGATGGAAATTTTCTTGCCAATGTCATCTTTGGTGATGCCCAATTCCTTTTCTACTTGTAACTCCACGGGTAGCCCATGTGTATCCCAACCGCCTTTGCGCTTTACCTGAAAACCCTGCAGCGTTTTATAGCGACAAAAAATGTCTTTTACGGTGCGCGCCATCACGTGGTGAATGCCGGGCGTGCCATTGGCAGACGGTGGCCCTTCATAGAAAGTAAAGGTTTTAGCACCTTCGCGGTTGCTCACCGATTTTTCAAAAATCTGGTTCTCCTTCCAAAATTCCAGCATCTCGCTGGCAATGGTCGCGTAATTGAGTTCTTTGGCTTCTTTATACTTACTCACGGATACTAAAAAATAGGGCGCAATTTAGAAAGAATATGCGATTTGACGGAGGTTATTTGGCACTTAGGAGCCCTCCAAATCTTTCCAAGAATGGGTAAGGCGGCCTGGCCAAACGCACTGAAAGCATACAAGGCATTTACCGGTTGGCCACCGGGCTGTCGGCAGTCGCCACCCATAGCGCCTCCCATTTCGGGCTCCAACAGTGCCTCCATCCCTGGCCGATCAAAGACGATAAATTCTTAAAGGATAGACTTGAATCTGTAGCCAATCGAGTAACTTGTAATTAACCCAAAATATGCATTTGGAATGCACATTTTGCCCAGAGGGTTGATGAAAACATCGCAAGGCGATGTGTTTGTCAAGGTTAACCTCGACAATGAAAATCCCCACAAGGGTTATCTAACAAACAGACACAACTTGGTGATTTTCATTCGTCAAATAATGCATTAGGAATCCTAATGCATTATTACGGTTTAAGCGATATGACTAGATTCCTAACAAATGGCTTCAGCACATTTCAATAGTAAAGGCCTTACAGATGAACAAGTACTAGTCTCCCGAAAGCGATATGGGTACAATCGACTAGAGTACAAAAGGGAAAGCGGATTGATTGATGCCATCAGGAGCCTGGCCAAAGAGCCAATGGTCGTTTTACTCTTACTTACATCGTCCATCTATTTCGCCACCGGAAAAACGGGTGACGGTATTTTTCTGGCCGCTGCAATTGTGCTGGTGTCCGCTATTTCTTTGTATCAGGATTCACGTAGCCGCAATGCGTTAGAAAAATTAAAAACTTTTACGGCACCAAATAGTAAGGTCATTCGCAATGGCGTAGTGATGGAAATAAAAAGCGAGGAGTTGGTCGTGGGTGATTGTATGATGGTAGAAGAAGGAGCTTCCATAGCTGCTGATGGCACCATCCTTCAATCCAATGATTTCTCTGTGAACGAATCCATTCTTACTGGCGAATCAATGGCTGTCAGTAAAGAGGTTACCAGCAAAGATCACTATGTCTATCATGGCACATCAGTAGCCGGTGGGTTGGCCATCGCTACGATCACCGCTATTGGCAATGAAACCAAGTTAGGAAAAATTGGTAAAAGCCTGGAGAGCATCACCGAAGAACAGACACCCCTCGAACTGCAGATCAGCAACTTTGTAAAGAAGATGGTGATGGCAGGTGCCATTGTGTTCGTCATTGTTTGGGGTATCAACTACTATCGCTCCCAATTAGTAATCGATAGCTTATTAAAGGCACTTACATTGGCGATGAGTATTCTGCCAGAAGAAATTCCGGTAGCGTTTACCACCTTCATGGCACTTGGAGCCTGGCGATTGATGAAGATGGGCATCGTGGTCAAGCAAATGAAAACAGTTGAAACCCTCGGAAGTGCAACAACTATTTGCATTGACAAAACAGGCACGATTACAGAGAATAGGATGAGCCTGGCCAAACTTTTTGTTTTGTCCAGCAACAATTTGACTGCCGCAGATAGTGAGCTGGGTGAAGAGGAAAGAGCGTTAATCAGATTGGCGATGTTTTCCAGTGAGCCTGTACCATTTGATCCGATGGAAGTAGCGCTCCATTCCGCCTACACACAACAAACTCCAAAAGACGAACGACCACAATATAATTTAGTAAAAGAATATGCATTGGGTGGCAAGCCACCGATGATGACGCATGTTTTTGAGAGTGACACCGAGCGCATCATTGCTGCCAAAGGTGCCCCGGAGGCGTTGATCAATGTTTCACAGCTATCCGAAAAAGAAAAGAACAGAATAGAAGATGCTATCAAAATTCTTTCTGCAGACGGGTATCGCGTGTTGGGGGTTGGACTGGCTACCGTAAACGTCAATGAATTTCCACTGACTCAAGAAGAATTGAAATTCACGTTCAAAGGATTAGTTGCCTTTTATGATCCGCCAAAGAAAAATATTCAACGTGTTTTAACGGATTTTTACAAAGCAGGTATCGCTGTTAAAATAATTACGGGCGACAATGCCGCTACAACTTCAGCTATTGCCCGGCAGGTTGGCTTTGTTGGATATGACAAAAGTATCTCGGGGGATGAGTTAATGAAACTATCGGAAGGTGAACTGAATAAGTGCGTAGTGGAAACTTCACTTTTTACCCGCATGTTTCCCGAGGCAAAATTAAAAATCATCAATGCCCTGAAAGCGCAACATCAAATTGTAGCCATGACAGGCGATGGGGTAAACGATGGCCCCGCACTAAAGTCCGCACACATTGGCATAGCCATGGGGAAAAAAGGAACGGAGATTGCCAAACAAGCCGCCTCACTTATCCTGGCAGACGATGATTTATCAAAAATGGTAGAAGCCATAGCGATGGGGCGAAAAATTTATTCCAACTTGAAAAAGGCCATTCAATATGTGATCTCCATTCACATTCCAATCATTCTCACCGTATTCATTCCCCTTGCTTTGGGGTGGGTCTACCCCAATATCTTCACGCCCGTGCATATCATCTTTCTTGAATTGATCATGGGGCCAACGTGTTCTATCATCTATGAGAACGAGCCGATGGAAGAGAATACGATGACACAAAAGCCACGGCCTTTTTCGTTGACATTTTTTAATGGCAGAGAATTATTCATCAGTATTGTGCAAGGGTTAGCGATTACTCTCGGTACGCTTCTCGCCTATCAATTGGCAGTTAATCAAGGATGGAATGAAGGGATCACACGAACCATCGTGTTTACGGTGTTAGTGTCTGCTAATATTTTTTTAACGCTCGTCAACCGTTCATTTTACTATTCTATTTTTACCACTTTACGATATAAAAATAATTTGGTGGGCTTGATCATTGGCGCTACGATCATTATCTCTGCCTCCTTACTATACTTAGAACCATTGTCTAACTTTTTTGAATTCCACCGCTTGAATCTTTCCCAATTATCAATCAGCATTCTGATTGGTTTTGTTTCGGTTATTTGGTTTGAGGGTGTGAAGTGGGGAAAAAGAATTCACACCAAGTAGGTTCTTCTGTTAGTAGGTTCTTCTGTCCTTGGTTAAATCTTAGAGCAGTTCAAGAATGAGTCTTACTCCGAAACCCCTTTTCGATCATGAATCTTGATCTTACTTAAATCAATTGCTTCATCTTCCTCCTCACCATAAAATCCAGGATCAAAATCATCGATGAGCAATTTTTCACCTTTTGATTTCCGGGGTTTGTCGAATGTCATAATCAAGGCAGGAAGCAAAATTAAGTTGGTAAACATAGAAATCACCAATGTAGTAGAAGTAAGTACCCCTAAGGCAATTGTACCTCCGAAGGAAGAGAAAGCAAATAATATAAAACCGGCAAATAGCACAATCGAAGTATAAATGATACTCTTCCCAGTTTCTAAGATGCTTTCACTTACTGAAACAGGAACAAAGAATCCATTCGACAACTGCTCTTGTCGGTATTTGGCTAAGAAACGTATAGAGTTATCTACAGAGATTCCAAATGTGATACTAAAAATTAAAGCAGTACTTGGTTTTAAATCAATGCCCCAGTAGCCCATGATCCCTGCCGTAATCATTAAGGCAATGAGGTTTGGCACCAATGAAATGATAATCATCCGAATATCTGAAAAGAGAATCGCCATTGATAATGTGATAAGGATAAATGCTAACAACAGGCTTTCTTTCAAATTATCAATCAAAAATTTATTGCCTTTAATAAATAGTTTAGTTGTACCTGTTACGCTTGTCTTTATGTCGGTTCCTTCAAAAATTTGATTCATACGAGGTTCTATCACTGTATTCACCAATGAATCCAATCGCTTAGAACCAATGTCCGCAATCTGCATGGAGATGCGCATGCGGGTGAACGTAGAGTCGACAAAAGATTTTAGCAAGCCAGAATTATCCGTTTGTCCTTTCATATATCGAAGGATGTATCCACTCTCTTGCTTAGAAGGCAAGGAATATTTCGCTGGATTGTAATTATAAAATGCCTGCTTGGAAGCCTTTACCAAACTCACAACAGATACCGGTCGGGAAACTACGGTAATAGAATCAATAAAATTCTCAAACTCATCAATCTTTACAAGGTTCTTAATATTTAATACCCCTCTACGCTTACCCGTATTCACTTCAATTTCTAATGGCAAAATGCCACTAAAGTTGGCTTCAAAAAACTGAAGGTCCTTCTTAATCTGACTATCTTTTGGCACATCATCCATCATATATGAAATGGACTCTAGGCGACTCATTCCAATCGCTGCCACAATAGCAATCACAAATGAAACGACATAAATAATTAAACGATGCCGGTGCACCAATAAATCAATAGATTTTAAAAATAAGCCTAAAATTTTAAAATCAAGATGGCGCAAATGTTTGGGGGCAGGTTCGGGTAACCACGAAAAAATGCCCGGAATCATAATCAAGCTCACTACAAACAATGCCATAATGTTTATTCCAGCCACGGTACCAAATTCACGTAATACGAGAATATCGGTAGCCAACAATGTGAGAAAGCCAATAGCGACCGTCAGATTTGTGAGGAACATCGCTAAGCCCATCTTGTTGACTACGGCCGCAATAGCCTCTTCTTTATTTCTGCGTTTCGCAAATTCTAAATGATACTTATTAAGGAGGTAGATCGCGTTGGTAATTCCGATAGTTACTATAACGGGGGGTATCAGGCCACTTAATAAAGTGATCTTGTATCCAAAAAGTGCCAAAGTGCCCATTACCCACACAACAACAATCCCAATAATGATCATTGAAAAAAGAACTGCTCTGAATGAACGAAAAAATAAAAACATAATGATACCGGTCACAAGGGCGGAGAGATATAAGAATATTTGCATTTCCTTTCTTACCTCGGTGGCCATCATAGATCGAATAAACGGTATCCCTGCATAACGAAGTTGAATACCCGTGTCTTTGGTAAAGGAGTTCCCTTGTTCGACTAATGCATTGGTCATTGCAATCCGCTTATCCGAATTCATTACTTCTTTTTGTATAGAGATCAACATCATGGTAGCCCCATTTTCCTGATTGACAATTTGCCCCATATAAAATTTTTGATTGCGTATTGCGCCCATCAGACTATCTAGTTGCAATTGATCAACTATTGCTTTGGGGAAATGTGCATCTAATACAAATCGCGTCCTGGCAGTGTCTTTACGTATGATCTTCACTTCAGGCAAACTCAAAACGTTGTTAACACCGGGAATTTCTTTGACGGATTTATTGAGCTCCCGAAAGCGATTAAAATTTTGAAGTGAATAAATAGTACTATCTCTAAGTCCTACAGCAATAATATTACCATCTTCACCAAATTGCTGTTTAAACTTTTGGAGGAAAATCATTTCAGGGTCATCCAAAGGTACCGTGCGAGCCAGGTCATAACTCATCTGTACCTTAGTCGCATGATACCCCATGAATACCGTGATGAGCAGGATAACCCCTATGAGTGTTACCCTAAATTTAATAATGAATTCAGCGATGCGTGTCCACATATACGGCCAAATCTAAGGAATTTTAACGGTACTGAAATTTTGATTTTTGAAGTAAAATAGCCCCAGCAACCCTGATCATCTTTCAATAGTACAATGAAAAAATAAACGTTTGGGATATCAACGTCTTACAATTATCCTAAAACAAAGAATTGAAGGCTAGAAAAGTCAAGCAACCGTTAGCTGCTTTTCTTCGGCTCGTTGCAGAAACGCAAAATAAACGGTGACAATAAAAGAAAGAAAGAAATAAGAAATCAAGAGTGGATTAATCCAAGCGAAAAACTCATTGGCTCCAAACCAACTCCCTTGCTGAAAGATCACATAAATACCCAATGCCCCACGGATACCTTCCCAATAAATAGACGAAAAATTTTTGTCCATTAAGTCCGTCAACGCATACACTGTTATAAAAATGAAAAGCCCATAGACAAACATATTGGGGCTTCCTATTTTAGCAATGTTGCCAAACAGATAACTCAGAAATAATAACAGCACGACCATCTGTACCCAACTCCAAGAAATCAATCCCTTCACATAAGCTGGGTCATATTTTTGAAAATGATATACGTCTTTAATCTTTTCTACCGGGTATTTTTTTGCAACATCAGCCGGTCGCCAGCCTAAAGGCATAAACCATATCTTGAACTTGTCCTCCAATCGTTTAGCTCTCCATGCGTCTTTGATAAGCAGCCACAAGTGCATAAAATTTATCTTGATTGGATTCCATGTTTGAACAGGTCGAGTTACTCCGTACACGGGAGATACAGCCGGCATTTCTTCCTGATAGGTTCCAAACAATTTATCCCAAAAAATAAAAATCTGCCCGTAATTTTTATCCAAATATTCAGCATTGATAGCATGATGCACGCGATGGTGCGAAGGGGTCACAATGATTTTTTCTAAAAAGCCCATCCTACCAATATGCTGGGTGTGATACCAGAATTGGGCGAACAAATGAAGAGGGGCTACGATCGCTATTACTTCCTGCGGAACTCCCAGAAAAGCTGCCGGCAATAGAAAAATGGCGAATATTTTTACAATGGATGAAATGCTCTGACGTAAGGCGCATGCCAGATTAAATTCTTCACTGCTATGATGTACGATGTGATTGTTCCAAAACAGATTGTATTCATGCGCAATGCGATGAACCCAGTATCCCGCGAAATCTAAAGCAATAAACGCCACAGCATAAGTGATCCAACCGGAGGGGACATGTATAACCGCTACTTTAGCCATCAGCCAGCCATATGAAATGATAACAACGCTTAACCCCAGCACATCTTTCGTCACATTAGTCATGCCTGAACTAAGGCTCGCGAGCATGTCATTCGTTCGCACGGTGTCATTGTCTTTGTGCCACCCCCACCACTTTTCAAACAACACCAACACCAGAAACGAGGGCATAGCATATAATAAAATTTTTCCGTAGGTTTCCATAAATTCACTTTAAAAGTAAACATTCTAATTCCCCTTGTCAACAATTTAAGTAATCTCTTTGCGTCTTTTTATACGTATTGCCGTCTTAGTCGTTAAATCAGGTCAATCATATGGAAATAGCAATTCTTCATGTTTATCAGCAGTTGAAACGGTTTGTGCTAAGCAAAGTGCGCAACCAGCAAGACGCAGAAGATATTCTACAAGATGTATTCATCAAGGCTAAATTAAAGTCTGCTCAGTTGCATGATGAGGAGAAGATTAACCAATGGCTGTATCAAATCACCAGAAATAGCATTATGGATTATTATCGCGAAAAGAAAAAATCGATAGAGCGAGATTTGGTGGACACACCTGAAAATTATAATGCGTTCAACGATTGTGTGGTGGACTGTCTCCATGAATTGATGAACACCTTGCCATCTCCTTATCGCGAGGCATTGGAGTTGGCAGACACACAAGATGTATCTCAAAAAGAATTGGCAAAGCAATTGAATATCTCCTATTCAGGATTGAAATCAAGAGTGCAACGGGCACGCCAAATGCTAAAAGATAAAATGACAGAGTTGTACAACATACAAACCGATGGGTACGGAAATGTACTCGTTTGTGAAAATCGAGAGCCCTGTGGATGTAATTAGTCGCGTAATTAAAAAGGGCGCGAAGTAATCGCACCCTTTTTCAATTAGCAACAGCTCGAGCCGCAGCCAGAACCACAACATTCACCATCATCACAAATTGAGGTTTCCATCATTTTAAATTGTTTAGTTGAACATTTATTATCGCAGCTAATTTTCAGTTGCTTACTCTATTGACGCAACCATATCCTTAGGGACTCATCTAGAAAAGATTTTTTTTAACAATTATTTCTGCGACTTTTTTCAAACCCTGCGTCTATTAAAAAAATGATTTACCGTATGAAATTTTCAGCATTGATAGTTTTATCATTAGTAACAGTAGCAGGTCTCGCGCAGCAAAAAAGAGAATTGACCCCTGCACGAGGACATTACAAGCAATTGAATGCTTATAATGCTAAACCAAAATCAAAGAGTGAAGAGATAGATAAACTTACTTTTCCATTTGACGAAGCCGTAGCCACCAGAAGGTTAAGTTTAAAGCCGATCTATCTGAGCAATCTCAAGGTAGATGATTTTTCCATACCTACTCCTCCCGCCAATAGCTCTGAGCAAACTCGAATGGAATTGAATTACCTTCTAGGACTTCAGGCTCAACGAACAAAACTCGATGTGCAAACAAGCCTCTTCATGGCCAATGTGTATTACAACCTTCGGACTACTCCTGCTGACTCTAACTACCACACCTTTCGCAGGCATCTTTTTTTCATAGGCAGATCAATAGGCACGTGGTTTCATCCCGATTCGTTGCCCGCTACCGCAAACTTGATGGCACGTGTGTGGCAAGATGCGAATTGTTTCATTTGGACGTTGAAGTATAAGTATTTGCGTGTGCGACCTTATGTCCTCGATCGTCAGTTAAAAAATTTAGAAGAAACAAATTGGGCTGCTTACCCAAGTGGACACTCGGCCAACTCTTACATCAATGCTTACATTTATCAAGAACTTGCGCCTGAGTTTACAGATGTGTTCATCAAAGATGCCTATGATATGGCTCACTCACGAGAGATTATAGGTGTTCACTTTCCCAGCGATTCAGAAGCTTCAAGAGTTTTTGCTAGGCAGTTTGTCAATAAACTTTTCGAAAACTCTCAGTTCAATAAAGAATTTGAGTTGGTGAAAAAAGAGTGGAGGGAAAAAGCAAGAGAAAATTTTAATACAACTAAATAGAAACGCCTTTAATTTTTCTGAACAAACTCAGCGCATGCCTATCGGTAAGCCCCGAAACAAAATCGATGATTTCGCGAAGGATCAAATACACATCGCCATTGCTTTGTTTGCAATTCAATAAAATTTCTTCGGGCAGCATTAAAGCCAGATTCGCATACTTTCTGGATTGGCCTCCATTCACATAATGGAATCCTGCTTCAATGAATTCGTGCAACAAACCAGGTAGCACCTCGTGTCCAGCCGCCTCAATTTCTACTACTTGCTTAGCGCGATAGATTTTTTTGACAGAAACTTCCGTAATAATTTTCAAAGCTTTCTGAGATGGGATGATATCAGTTAACGCTAGGTCAAACTTTCCATCCAAGATACTTGACTCTGCATCTAGAAATGCAGTCGTGCATTCATCCAGTAATTTATTGATGGCCATGGCGCGCAGCACACCTAGTTTGCCATTTAAACTATGAAGTCGATCTAGCTTTTGCCTATCAAATTGCGTTTGTAAAATAGAGGCCATCATCTCCACTGTCTCTTCAAAACTCACCAGCCCCAGTCGACAACCATCTTCCAAATCGATGATGCTGTAACAAATATCATCAGCCGCCTCTACTAAGAAAGCCAGAGGATGCCGCGCCCATGCAGTCGCTCCTGTTTTGATGAGGCCAAGTTGATTAGCTACTTCGCCAAATACCTTTTCTTCGGTTTGAAAAAACCCAAACTTCTTCTGGCTCTTTTTCTTTTTGTCCCTTGCGGGGAAAAGTGCAGGGCAAGGATATTTGGTGAAAGTACCCAGGGTAGCAAACGTAAGTCTCAAACCGTATTCGCTTTTGTTTAATATCCGAAAGCCTTGCGCATTGCCTTCAAATTTGATCAAGTCACTCCACTCTGCTTCACTTACTTTTTCTTTGAATTGCTTTCCATACGAGTCATGCAGAAAAAAATCAGAAAGGGCGTCTTCCCCCGCATGACCAAAGGGAGGATTGCCTAAATCGTGTGCCAGTGATGCTGCCGCTACAATCGCACCGAAATCAAAAAGTGAAAAATCGACTAACAATGCCGGATGTCGTTGTAAGATCACCTCTCCCACTCGTTTACCTAATGAGCGGCCTACACTAGACACTTCAAGGCTATGAGTTAATCGTGTATGTACAAAGTCATGCTCAGGTAGCGGATGTACCTGTGTTTTATCCTGAAGTCTTCTAAATGGATGGCTAAATATAATGCGATCATAGTCTTGCTCGAAAGCACTACGCGAAGGTTCGTTAACACCTTGCTTTTGATCAAGTCGTTGAGGAGAGAGAAGTTGAGACCAGATCATTATTACTCTTTTAACACCAAATCAATACACATCACAGCAGACAGGATTAATAATCTTAATGGGTGGTCGGCCGGCACTTCAGAGCTGATTTGCAAAATATAATTATCGGCAGACGTGAAAAGTTCTTTGCCAAGGCCACTCCACTTTTTTGTGACTGTCGCAAATTCTTTTCCATCGTTAGAAACAAACTTAAAATCCCAACTCGTCCATTTTCCTTTCAACATACAAAGTGGACGTTCGCTCGCATCCAACACTTCGAATTTACCTCCTATAGAAAAAAATTTTTGCTTGAATTTTCCAATCAGATTATTTCGTTCATCCAACACTTCTACGTTAGACAAAAAGATAGATACACCCCTGCGAACAGTCAATATTTTCTGGCCCTCTGGGGTCTTTATCTCCATGTTGAATGGAGTCATTCGTTTGTAGTCAGTGAAACGAAACATCTTGGTAAAAAAACCAAGCCCTTCTTCTAGGCATTGTAATACAACTTGTTTTGAGTCCGGATCGATAATATCAAAGCTATTGGCGGCCTTAAAGATTTTAACGTGCTCTTTTACCAAGAAGAGATTCTTATTTAGCGCGGGATGCATAAAAATGAGTTGGGTCTTGTTTAAAAATACGCACTAAAATACCATAAAGTTCAGGTTGTGCTGCTTTAAATCTTGTAGATCGTTCAAAAAAATTCTCAACAGCTACGGCAAAAAATTCGTGCATGTTCTCAAACGCGTATTTGCGAAAGAAATGATCACAATCCTTTTGCAATCTTGGCATTTCTTGATGGGCATACGTTTCAAATTCTGCAACCCAACGTGGGCTTATCGCCTGATATTCATGCCCAATCAGTTTGTGTTCTAACCATAAGGCATGTGCAAATTCATGAAGTAACAAGTTAAGACCATCATCTGGGCGATTCAATCCCTCAACCACACCTCTCCAGCTAAAAACGATTGTTTTAAGGCCGGGATTAACTTCACCTTTGTGAAGCTTATGAGTGATTTTAGAATTGTAAAAATCAGGATAGACAATTATTCGCTCGAAGAATGTAAGCGAAGTATTGGGTAGAAAAAGAACCAATTGAGAGGCCGCTGATGCAATGATAGCTTTCATCGCTCTCGTCAATTTCATTTTATCCCGAGCCACAAAATCAAAATACTCATAGTGATCGCGAACCAATCGCAAGAATTTTGACTTGAGCGGTTTTGGCAACGCTGAATAGTAGGGATACTTGTGATTTAGAAAACGATGAAAAACATGTTTATATTAAAGTTGATAACGAACCTCATCATAAGCAGAGCCTATGAGTTGCGCTACTGCAGCTAATACCTCAAGAAGCATCTAAATCCTTTTCAATAAAGAGGCAAGAGAAACCGATTCTTGTATGATCGATTTAATCGAACTAATCGCGACTCGTTCCTGCTTCATCGTATCTCTATCCCTTATGGTAACCGTATCGTCTTGCAGCGTTTGATGATCGATGGTGATGCAATAAGGAGTTCCGATCGCATCCATTCTGCGGTAGCGTTTTCCAATATTGTCTTTGTCTTCATAAAAGCATCGGAAGTCAAATTTCAGATCGTTAAAAATGGATTCTGCCTTTTCTGCTAATCCATCTTTCTTCATTAATGGCAGAATAGCCACTTTGTGCGGAGCTAGCGCTGGCGGAATTCGCAATACAACGCGATCAGATCCATCTTCGAGTTTTTCTTCGGTGTAGGCTTTTGAAAGGATCGATAAAAACATTCGATCCAACCCAACCGAAGTTTCTACCACATACGGGATATAATTTTGATTGTCTTCCGTATCAAAATATTGCAGCTTCTTGCCTGAAAATTTTTCGTGACTCTTCAAATCAAAATCAGTTCTGCTATGAATACCTTCCAACTCTTTGAACCCCATGGGGAAATTGAATTGAATGTCACAAGCGGCATTCGCATAATGAGCCAAATTCAAGTGATCATGAAAACGATAATTTTCTGCACCGAGGCCTAATGTCTGATGCCATCTCATTCTCTTTTCTTTCCAGAATTCGTACCACTTCATCTCTTCGCCCGGCTTCACAAAGAATTGCATCTCCATTTGCTCAAACTCGCGCATCCGGAAGATGAATTGACGAGCTACAATTTCATTGCGAAACGCTTTTCCTATTTGTGCGATCCCAAAAGGTACTTTTAATCGACTTGTTTTTTGAACATTTAAGAAGTTAACAAAAATGCCTTGTGCCGTTTCGGGCCGCAAATAAATCTTATTCGTGTCGTCCGCCACCGAGCCCATTTCAGTGGAGAACATTAAATTGAACTGGCGAACATCCGTCCAGTTTTTAGTGCCTGAGATAGGATCTGCTACTTCTAAATCAATGATTAATTGCTTCAACGCTTCCATGTTGGAGCTATTCATGGAATCTTTCAGCCGTGCGTTTGCTTCGTCAATCTTCTTCTGATACTCCATCACACGCCCGTTGGTGCTTAGAAACATCACCTTATCAAAATTCTCAAAACGTTTTGCTGCTTTCTCTACTTCCTTATCAATTTTATCCTGAATTTTTGCGATGGCGTCTTCAACTAATACGTCCGCCCTATATCGTTTTTTGGAATCCTTATTATCGACCATCGGATCATTAAAAGCATCAACGTGGCCGCTGGCCTTCCAAATGGTCGGATGCATGAAAATGGCTGAATCGATGCCTACAATATTGTCGTGCATCATGGTCATGAACTTCCACCAATATTCTTTGATATTATTCTTTAGCTCCGCGCCATTCTGCCCATAGTCATAGACCGCACTCAGGCCGTCATAGATTTCGCTGGACGGGAAAATAAACCCATACTCCTTCGAATGAGAGATGATATTCTTTAAAAGATTGTCTTCTTGATTTGCCATAAGGCGCAAAGATAGTTTTTAGAATATTGTCAGAGCAGGTCTGCGAAATATTTTTTAAGTAGGAATAGAGACCGTAAAAGTTGTTCCTTTTCCATAAGTAGAGTCGAAACGAATGCTTCCATTCAATTTGTCAAGGGTTTCCTTAACAATGTATAAACCAAGCCCCGAACCTTTAGATTTTTCGGTTGCTCGAAAAAACATGCTGAATATTTTTGAATGATATTGCTTTTCAATACCAATGCCATTGTCCTCGATATAAACCTCTAGCGCCTTCGGATTGGGATTCAACCCAATTACTACGTTGCGATATTCTTTACTAGAATCCTGGTATTTGATGGCGTTACCAATCAAATTACTAAAGATAACTGAGAGTCTGATTGGATCAGAAATAATATCAAAGTCATCTGGGATAGTTACTTTAAAATCAATCCCTTTAGCGCCTTCGTTATAAATTAATGAATCAATAATTTGAGTGACCTTCGCTTTGAGTTTTACTTTCTCAAGTGCTAACTCTTGCCGACTATTTCGGGCATAGTCAATAATATCTTTGATGAAACGATCTTGTACATTGACTCTGTCTTTGATCATCTCAATGCATGATTTTATTTCAGTTACATCCTCCATTTTACTGGCAATTTCTGCCAGCCCTAAAATAGAACTTAGAGGTGAACGTAAATCATGAGAAGCTTTGTAAACAAAACTATCTAGCTCCGCATTGGTTTTAAAGAGTTCTTTATTTTGAATCAAGATACGTGCTTCCGATTGAGTTACGAGCCGATCAAAAAATATAATCAGCAGCACACCCATTACTAACGTTATCAGAAAGTTAACAATGAAATAAAAATGTGCTTGATCGGGTGCAAATTCTTCTGGTTTCAATACAGCGATCAGGAAAAGAACAAAACTAATAATGGTTAACCCAATTCCTTTCCAACTCTCGCGATACCCAAAAACGGCTAAGGCACCAAAGCAACTTAAAATAAAATAAAGTGGCGTGCCTGTTTGAAGGGGGTCTTGATCTATCGATGAAAAATAAAAAGCCAGTATATTGGAGCGAATAAAGTGAATATACAAAGCGGTATCTGTCCAGCCCGCTCTCAATATCGCTATCGCGATAACAGAAACGCCAAAACCAATTAGTAAACTAGTAGGCTCTCCTTGTGGATTAAATAGATTAATAATAAAGAAAAAGAAATCGATGAACATATACATCATAATGAGATATCCTCCCAGAATGATCTTACGTTTTTGGGCTTCTGATTCTATTATTTGCCTACCAGCAATAAAGGACGACAATCCAAATGGCAAGAGATACGTTGTTTAAGTGAAGTGTTCGTGCAAAGGTATAACTATTTCAAAGGTTGACCCTTGACCAACTTTTGAACTTACCACGATGCTGCCATTCAATTTTTTAATCGTTTCGCTCACAATGTATAGACCAAGACCTGAACCATTCGATTTCTCTGAAGCCCGGAAAAACATTTCAAAGATTTTAGGCTTATGCTCATCAGAAATACCTACACCATTGTCTTGCACTTCTATTCGAAGTTGATTGTTCACTGAAACGGCAGAAATTTCAACTCTTGGATTTTCTTTGGAAGGATCATGGTACTTAAGAGAATTGCTAATTAGATTGCTCAAAACTACTCGAAGCCTGGCGCGATCTGTTTCAATTTGCAAATCAGGCGGAATATTATAATTAAGGTAAATATTCTCAAAGCCATCAGCGTACTTGAGTCCATCTACTACTTCCTTTGTTAACTCTATTAAACTGAATCTATCCTTCTTTAACTCTAGTCTGGCATTGCGGGAATAATCGATGATTTCCCGAATAAAAGCATCTAAGATATTGACACGACCTCGCATCATGCCAAGACACATTTTCACTTCTTCAGGATCATCTGTTCGCTGCGCAATTTCAATCAATCCCAGCATAGAACTAAGTGGCGCTTTCAAATCATGAGAAGCGCTATACACAAATCGATCTAACTCTTGATTGGTTTTTGAAAGCAACTCGTTCTTTACTAAAATTTCATTTTCCGAATGAAAATTTATTGCTAAAAGAAAATGAAATATCAAGGAACAAAGCACTACAGCAATTAAGAAATTAGTGATAAAACTAACTCTCACATACTCTTCTGCGTAAATCAGTTTTTGTTCTTCCGGACTGTGCAGAAATATTTTCACTTCGTAAACATAGGAAAGCACAAAAAGCACAACGGAAACTAAACAAAACAAAACAGCTGCTATTCTATATTTATACCCGTATAGTGCAAAAGCCAGGAGACAACACACAATTAGATAGATGTAGGTGCCTGCCCGATAAGAATCGTTTGAAGCAAAAATATATGCCAAAAAATTGGCGGTGATCAATAAGATAAAATTGGTTGATTGATAATAGGAATGCCTGTTTAAAAAAATACAAATGGCAGACACTGCAATTCCAAGCACGTAAAAGCTGGTAAAGTTGGATATCCCATTGTATGAATCAATAAAAATATAGAGTATACAAACAGCTATCGTTACAAGCGCCATTTCGGCTCTGAGAATAGCTGATTTATATTCAGCTCGAGACG
The DNA here is from genome assembly GCA_031430395.1 of Cyclobacteriaceae bacterium. Classification (GTDB taxonomy): domain Bacteria; phylum Bacteroidota; class Bacteroidia; order Cytophagales; family Cyclobacteriaceae; genus ELB16-189. The sequence goes on along the minus strand of JANPBK010000018.1, from coordinate 17,888 downwards.
CTATAAAATTATCTTTTCCAATGAGTACGTCCCTAACTATTGATTTGAGCTTCATTCTTTTTGCAAAATCTTAAAGATACTCTAAAAAGGCTATCCCAAAAACTACTTTTACATGCTAGATTACTATTGCTTTTACTAACTTGACCGGGCATGAATATTCATTTTAAAAAAATTGGTTTAGCCATCGGATTCTCCCCTACCTCCAAGGCGCTTTTGACAGAAGCTGCGCGGTTGGCTAATTTATTCAAAGCGCAATTAATTTTAGTGCATGTTGGCTTGCATGGTTTGGAAGAAGATGCAAAAATGAATGAACTGATTAAGTCTGTTAATTTGGGCAATCTGAGTCCAACGGTATTTTGGAAGGACGGTAATCCTGTAAAGGAAATATTGAACGTATGTAGCACAGAAAATATTGATTTGTTACTGGCAGGAGCGCTGAAGCAAGAAAATCTACTTCAAAATTATATAGGAACGGTGGCGCGCAAGATCATGCGAAAAGCAAATTGTTCTATCTTAATGATTCAAAACCCGAATGAACAAAAGGGACCTGTTAATAATATCGTTGTCAATGCTGAAGACAGCCCCTACATTGAAGACGCAATTAAAGCCGCTTGTTATTTCGGTAAAATGGAAAATGCACAATGGGTTCATATCGCCCGCGAACTGAAACTGCTGGGATTAGCACTTTCCGCCAACGAACAATGCACAGAGGACGAGTATCACGAGAGTATGCAGGGCATGGTGCGTGAAGAAATAGACGAGGTGGAAAAAATACTGAGTCGCATTCCACATGAAAAACTTAAGGTCAACATCAAAATGTTATCTGGGAAATCCGGCTACGAATTAGCTCGATTTGCAGAACGTAAAAAGGCAGACCTATTGATAGTTGGTGCTCCTGCCAGAAGGTTTTCTTTTTTAGATCGGGTATTCCCACACGATTTGGAATATATTTTTGCTAATCTTCCTTGCAATTTATTAGTGATTAATCCTCGCACCCCATGAGCAAACTGAGCCAACATGAAATTATGGCGTTGCTCGTGCAACTCAGCGTGATGCTGTTAATGGGCAGATTATTTGCTGAATTGGCGCGTAAAGTAAAACAGCCGGCTGTTGTAGGCGAGATCATTGCAGGTCTTATTCTAGGTCCAACCATCCTAGGAATGGTGCAGCCTGATTGGTTTGAATCGTTGTTTCCCATCGGCTCATCGGCTCTTGTCTTAGATGGCTTTGTACAGATTGCAGTGGTGATGTTGTTATTTATTGCTGGTCTTGAGGTGGATCTTCATATCGTATTACAGCAAGGGAAGCAGGCTATATATACCAGCTTTTTGGGCCTCATTATCCCTTTTATGTTTGGTTTCATCTTTCCCTATTTCTACCCTGCTTTTTTTCAGAGCACAGATCCATCTCGCCATCTTGCTTATTCACTTTTCATGGGCACTTCTATGGCCATTACAGCGCTACCTGTAATTGCTAGAATATTAATGGATTTAAATATTCTAAAATCAAGAATGGGCATGCTGGTAATCTCTTCGGCTATGATAACAGATCTTATTGGTTGGTTAATTTTCTCAGTAGTACTGGGCATGATTGGCAAAGAACAAAACATTTCAATCTTCAATACACTTTTGTTGACAATCGGATTTACAGTTGCCATGCTTACTATTGGACGGGGTTTGATGAACCGTGCCTTGCCATGGGTGAATAAAAATTTCGCCTGGCCTGGTGGGCTCTTATCGTTATCATTGGCCCTTTGCTTTCTGGGAGCAGCCTTCACGGAGTATATTGGGATTCATGCTGTGTTTGGTGCCTTCATCGTAGGCGTAGCCTTGGGCGACTCCGAACATTTAAGCGAACGAGCCAAAGAGATTATACATCAGTTTATCAATAACATATTCGCACCTCTCTTTTTTGTGGCTATTGGGCTAAAAATAAACTTTATAGCTAATTTCGATTTTGCGTTAACGCTTGCGATAATTGCCATTGCTTTCGCTGGTAAAATCATTGGTAGCGGCTGGGGCACTCGGTTAGGCGGCTTTACCTGGCGTGAATCCATCGCGGCATCCTTCGGTATGAATGCACGGGGAGCTATGGAAATCATTTTAGGATTAGTGGCGTTGGAAAATGGCCTCATCAATGAGAAAGTATTTGTCTCATTAGTGATCATGGCGCTCGTTACCAGCATGACTAGTGGGCCACTCATGAAATGGGTGCTTAAGAAGTAATTTGTGATAATTTGGCAGATGCCTAGCGTTCCACTAATTTTATAGTAATTTATTGATCCAATTAATGAAACACGCCTATATAAACAGTCATTCATTTGAGGTGACAACCAAAGAAGATAGCATATATGTTGATGGCAAAGTCTTGGATTGGGACTTTATTCATATTTCAGGTGGACATTATCACATCCTTTATAATAATAGATCTTATCAGGCAGAGTTAGTGAAAGTAGATCATTCCATCAAAACGGTAACGCTAAAAATTAATGGAAACAACCATACTGTTAAATTGAAAGATAAATTTGATTTGTTGCTGGAGAAAATGGGGATCTCCAATACATCGAGTAACAAGTTAAACCATATTAAAGCTCCAATGCCCGGCTTAATTATTGATTTAAAAGTAAAGATTGGAGATGAAGTGAAGACAGGAGATTCATTGCTCATTCTTGAAGCCATGAAAATGGAGAACATTTTAAAATCACCGGGAGAAGGCAAAGTAAAAAATGTGCTTATAAAGATTGGAGAAAGCGTTGAAAAAGGGCAAGTATTGTTTGAATTTTAATTCGAGCTAATGCTATCTTATAACTAGTAATTAATAGAATGGATAAACTCAAAGACACCATATTTAAATTCCTACGGCTGGATAACCTAATTGGAAATCTCACTGGTTATTTAGAGGCTCAGGTTGCATTAGTAAAGATGGAAGTTCGCGAAGAAGTCGCTAAAATTTTATCGCGTGGACTGGTGCTCGTAACCGTTTTATTGCTTGCTACTCTCTTTCTCTTGTTTTTTAGTGTAGGGCTGGCTCACTATCTCAATGACTTTTTTGATCATCCCTATATGGGCTATTGGTTGGTGGCCTGTATTTATGGGTTACCCTGTTTAATCTTTTTACTTTTCAGAAAATCCATTAGCACATCTATCGAAAAGTACTTTGCCAAGCATATCAAAAACAAAGAGAAATAGCATGGAACTTTTAGAAACCCAAGATCCAGAAAAAAGACGTCTGATTGAAACCTCCGATCGGCACCAACGTGCACTTGAAAAAGAAGTGAGATCAATTTCTGACAACACAGAAAGAGTTGTAAAAAATGCATTGATTATCGGAGGTGTGCTTGCCTTAACTTATTTTACTATAAGTCAGCTTTCTTCCGGTAAAAAGAAAAAGAAACCCAAGACCAAACTAGCTACCTCTAGTGAAGTAGAAGAAATAGAAGATACCCAGCCCCCAGGCCTATTCTCACAAATTGGAACCAAGGTAGTTGACACTGCCACCCTAGTATTACTTGATTTGGCTAAAGATGCACTGGCAGAATTCTTGAAAAACCGAAAAAGAAAAGATGGCGATTCTTAAAAGCTTAGAAACTCGTTTCCTTCAGGGAAAAAAATCAATCGCTGTTTTGGTTGATCCTGACAAGATAGAAGATCCAGCAGAGTTATACCCACTGATCAGACTAGCCAACGAAAATTGTGTTGACTTCTTTTTTGTTGGTGGCAGTTTGGTAACGACTACCAATCTGGGAGACGTAATTAAGCACATTAAAGAAAATGTTTCTATCCCCGTGGTGCTCTTTCCTGGCAGCTCACTTCAAATAGATCCATCGGCTGATGCCATTTTATTTCTGTCTTTAATTTCAGGACGCAACCCGGATTTGTTAATTGGACAGCATGTCATTGCCGCCCCAATACTGAAGAATAATAAAATTGAAGTAATCCCCACAGGTTATATACTAATCAATTCAGGTAAAACCACTTCAGTTGCCTATATCAGTAACACCACACCCATCCCTGAAGACAAATATTCTTTAGCAGCATGCACTGCACTAGCAGGTGAAATGCTTGGCTTACGACTGATTTATTTAGATGCAGGCAGTGGGGCCGAGCGTGAGATCAATGCTAAAATGATTAGTACAGTCCGCAAAGCGGTGAATGTCCCTTTAATTGTTGGCGGAGGAATCAACAATAGCCGAAAAGCCATTGCTGCTTTGGAAGCAGGAGCTGATTTAATTGTTATCGGCAATGCGCTAGAAAAAGACCCCAACTTGCTCACTGAAATTTCCGATAAGGTATACGACTGGAATCAGAGCGTTAAAACAGAAAAGTAGTCAGATGATCCTTATTTCTTGCTTTTAGAACCCCAAGGGTACATTTCCCAATCCCTAATTAATTCCTATTTTTGCAAGCCCATTTGGGGTTGAAAACCTTAATATCATGGAAAAAAAGATAGTACGGGTAGGCGATATCGATTGCGGAAGTGAAGAATTATTCCTCATTTCTGGCCCTTGTGTGATCGAGGAAGAGAAAATAATGATGGAAACAGCAGAGAAACTGAAAGGAATCTCCGAAAGGTTAAACATCAAAATTATTTATAAATCATCTTTTCAAAAGGATAACAGGAGCAACTTAAAGTATTATAAGGGCCCTGGTTTAGCAAAGGGAGTAGCACTTTTAGCAAAAATTAAGGAACAATTCGGCTTTCCATTGCTTACTGATATCCATTACCCAGATCAAGCCGCAGCCGCTGGGGAGGTGATTGACGTTCTGCAAATACCCGCATACCTGTGTATGCAAACTGATCTTATGGTAGCAGCCGCTAAAACCAAGCGCGTAATTAACATCAAACACGGTCAGTTTCTTGCACCCGATAATATGAAGCATCCGGTTGGAAAATGTGTAGATAGCGGAAATGATCAAATTATTTTAACTGAGCGAGGATTCACTTTTGGGTACAATGATTTGATTGTTGATCCTCGCAGCTTCTATCATATGAATAAGATTGGCTATCCGGTAGTCTTTGATGTAACCCATGCGATTCGCAAATACGGAATACCAAGTGCCGATGCCAAAGGTGGCGCACGTGAATTTTTACCGGTCCTTTCTCGTGCAGGTATCGCGGCAGGCGTGGATGGAATTTTCATTGAAGCACACCCAGATCCTGATAAAGCATTATGTGATGCTGCCAGCCAATTAAATATCAATCAACTTGAAGAGTTTTTAAAGCCTCTTATAGAATTACACAACGTGGAAGTGAAATTCCGCGAAAAATCACTCATCACTCACTAAAAAAATAATCTCATGGAATTGTATTTAGACTCAGCAGACCTAAAAGAAATTGAAGAAGCATTTCAGCTTGGCTTTTTGAATGGCCTCACTACTACACCTACTTTCATGCACCGTGGCGGTGTAACCGATGTGGATGGGTTGATTGTAAAGCTTTCGAAAATTGTTCCCGTGCTTCAAATTGAAGCGCTAGGAAACACTGCTGATGAAGTATTGGCCGAGGCAAAACGCCAACTCAACTTAGGCCTCGATCCTAAGAAAACAGTTTTTAAAATACCTGTTTCTTTAGAAGGCGTGAAAGCTTGCAATCTATTACGCAAAGAAGGATTATTGGTGAATGTGCACTTAGTGTATACTTTACAACAAGCCTACATGGCGATGCATGCAGGGGCTACCTACGTCTGCCCGCTCGTTGGTCGTTTGCAAGATCAGGGTCATGATGCCCTTGATTTAGTTGCACAATGTGTGAATGCCGTTGATCATTACGGTTATGATACAAAGATCATGTTCTCTTCAGTTCGATACGCAGAGCATGTACGTAACGCCATCAACATTGGTGTGCATACCATTACGGCTCCTTGGAAAGTATTGAAGGCATTAACTGACAATAACCTAACTGCTCTTGGCACACAACAATTTGTTGAACACACTAAGTTAATGACAGTCCGCGTGAAGGATGTCCTAAACAGTAAAAATCCTATCGTAGATGTGAACACATCTGTCACCGATGCTTTGGTGAAAATGACTGAATACGGATTTGGTAGTATTACGATTACTAAAGATGGAAAAGTAGTAGGTGTATTTACAGACGGGGATTTGAGAAGGAAACTCCAGGAAAGTGGCAGAGAAATACTAACCAAAAAAATCGGTGAGTTTCAGTATAAAGAGCCGGTTTCAATAGACGCAGATGCGCTATTAAACGAAGCTTCTGATATTTTCAAGAAGACCAAAGTAGATACTATTTTGGTTACAGAAGGTGGAAGACCAGTGGGCATGCTTGATATTCAAGACCTCAAAGATTAATTCATTCTCTTTTGGATCCGGCTGGTATACAATCTTTGTTCGCAAAAATAGGCGGCCAATTTTGTTTGCCGGCCGTTGATATTCAAAAGAAGCTTGAAACTATCAAAGCCTTTATTTTTGATTGGGATGGGGTATTCAATGACGGATCCAAACGCGATCAAATTGGCAGCGGCTTTTCTGAGCCAGATGCTATGGGCACCAACATGCTCCGCTATAGCTATTGGCTTAAAAATAAGACACTTCCCATTACTGCCATTATTACAGGAGAAGAAAATGAATCAGCTCTTTTCTTAGGTAAAAGAGAACACTTTACATCGCTGTATTTTAAAGCCTCCAACAAGCTAAAGTCATTTGAGCATTTTCTAGAAGCAAACCATCTTCATCCGCATGAAGTTATTTTTATTTTTGATGACGTCCTTGATCTTGCTCTTGCCGATAAATGTGGCATCCGTATAGCGTCTCATCGTAAGTCAAATCCTCTTTTTAATAATTATATAGAAACCAACAAACTTGCAGATTACATGACCTCTGGCAATCAATATGCAGTACGCGAGGCTTGTGAGTTGTTGATAGGTCTTCATGGAAATTATCATGAGACGATCAAGAATCGAATGCTGTTTTCAGAAAACTATCAACAGTTTCTTTCAATAAGACAGCAAGTTGAAACGACTGTTTACAACGGCATTCGTTAAACTACACAACCTTTTTCCGTATCTGTTTAGCATAGGTCCTACTAACAGGAAAACTCTTCCCACTTAACATCTTCACGACCATTCCACCATTAAAATGTCGCTCGATTTCCTTGAGATAATTTAGGTTAACGATGGTAGACCGGTGAACACGAATAAATGTATCCGGATTCATAATCTCCTCTAACTTGCCAATACCGGATGAGCTCACGAATTGATCATTTTTGGTTGAGATAATCGTATAATCTCCAGACGCCTCCAAATACACTATTTCTTCAACTGGCAGATTAAAAAGTTTTTCTGATTTTTGTACGAAAATATGTGAGTCATAGGTACCCTTATGATTTACCTGCCGCAAACTTCCCAGTAAATCCTCTAAACTGCCTGCTTCCGTTTTTTTTCGTTTAAAAACACGTTCAACTGCCTGCCTGAATCTTTCTTCATCAATTGGCTTTAATAAATAGTCAACTGCGTTTTTTTCAAAGGCCTTTATGGCATATTGATCATAGGCTGTAGTAAAAATGACATATGGCTCATGATCGATTTCATCCAAAACTTCAAAGCCAGTCATTCCGGGCATTTGTACATCCAAAAAAATCAAATCCGGTTTTAGTTTATTTATTTTTTCTATTGCCTCACTCCCTCTGGAACATTCATCCAAGATTTCAATTTCTTCAATCGTCTCTAGATATTCGCGTACCAAATCACGAGCTAATTTCTCGTCATCAATAATAATACATGTGGCTTTTGTCATATTGGAAGTGATTCTAGTTTTTCTTCTTGCTTCATTGCTGTTGTCCTAATCATTTTGTCCTCAACAAAAAATCGAACGCTATATCCACTCTCTGTTGCTTTTACGCGAAGGCCAGATTGTGGTCCAAAATAACTTTTCAAGCGAAGATCCGTATTCGCCATTCCGATCCCGCTTGAACTGCCATCCATTACTTTATAGGCTTTTGTTCCTAAGCCATCATCACTTACTTCAAAATGAATAATTTTGCCTGATCTTCTTACGACAAGTGAAATGGTGCCTCCTTCTTCTTTAGGCGAAATGCCGTACTTAACCGAGTTCTCTACTAGTGGTTGCAAGATCATAGGCGGAATTCGAATATTAAGACACGATGCGTCAACGCTTTTTTCAAATCGTAGCCGATCACCAAATCGTACTTGTTGAATACGAACGTAATTTTCAATAAATTCAATTTCGCTTGCCAATTTTACCAACTCTTCCCCATGCGAATCTAGGGCATACCGAAATATGTCGGATAAATTAGTAATCAGTTTCCGAGCTTGCTCTTTACTAGAATGAACAAGCGTACTAATTGAGTTGAGGGTATTAAAGAGAAAATGAGGATTAATTTGTGATTTTAATAATGAAATCTGCATCTCCTTATTTTTCAATGCCAGTAAGCTTTTCTCCTTCTCCTGTCGTTGTAAACCTTGAAAATACCGAATAACATAATACACACCGACTGTAATAATATATTGATCATGAAAGCGAAGCGCATCCCAGCTCAATAAGTCGAGCATATATTCCTTCCAGTGTACAAAATACACAAGACCATCCATGTAGTCATTGAAATAGTAAGATAGTGTACCCATTACTAGGAAAAAGAAAATGATTCCGGCTACATGCCCACCGATTTGAATGAGTGATTTAAAACTGGAAAGTAAATGAGACCACAGAAAGATTAAAATGATAAAAAAGCATAACGCCTCATACAAGAAGAAGGCATTCCACAACACATAATAGGCTGGATTTACGAATTGCCACTCAATTACTGCACTAATGGAAAAATTAATAAAATACCATAGGCAAATTAGCCCATAGGCACGTTTCCAAATTCGCGGTATACGATCAAACAGTTTCAAGTTGGTAAGATTCTTTTTTAAATTTAGTCAATTGAAACGAATCAACATTACGTGCCTAAACTTTCGATGAATTGACAATAATATCGATAAAAGATAATCGATACCTTGGTTAGAAAATAGTATCTTGTAATTCCTTACTATTATGAAAAATTTTCTGGTGCTCATTTGCGTATTCATCGCATTTGTTGCGACCTCTCAAAAAATAACCATATCCGGGAAAGCCTTGGACAAAGAGACCAAAGAGGCACTTCCATTTGCCTCTGTAGGTATTCTCGGAAAGTCAATCGGTACCATTACCAATCTTCAAGGTGAATTTGATTTTCATCTTCCCGGTGAACTTCGAAATAATATTTTTGCAATCCATATGCTGGGTTACAAATCCTATGAAGTACCTGTATGGTCGCTTTTAACAGATACCGTTACCATTCTAATGGAGAAGTCAACGGTGATCTTACAAGAAGTGATCATTTCAGATTCGCTTAGTGGGGGTGACATTCTTCATATTGCTCTTACAAAAATTGACAACAACTATCCGAACGAACCCTTTATGATGGAAGGGTTTTATCGAGACTTAAAAAAAGTAGCCAATACCTATGTCTCCTTACTGGAGGCAGCTGTCAAGCTTTATGATGAAGATTATAAAGAACCAAGGAATAAGTTTAAATTAAGAGAGCGGGTTGCGCTAAAAGAAGTACGTAGAAGCCTTGGCTATAGCAGTAAGTTCACTTCCTTTTTTGACCAAGGAAATTTATTGGAAGATTTACTGCTTCTTAATTGTATTCGGTATAGACATATCCCTGAAGAGGATGGCTTTCTTAAACAATTAACTCGGGAACCAGATAATTATTTTAATAATCAGGCTGTGTATGTGGTCTCACACAAGCAAGATCAAATGACTATCCTCATTGATAAAAAGACATTTGCGATAATCCACTTTGAAGATGAGAATACTTCAGACGTATTTGTAGGAAAAAAAAGGGGGCTCGTAAGCAAACTAGTTAAAGTAAAAAGAATTATAGATTATAAACTATTTGATGATAAGCTCTACTTGAACTACTTAACTGTCGATTCCCAGATTAATTGGTATGATAATGAAACGAATGAATTAAAATTTGTAACAGAACTTCAGCAACAATTATTAATCAATCAAATTAAGCCCAAGACGAGCGAAAGAATTAGCATGCGCGAAAGGATGAAGAGCTATGGCTTACAATATCAGGATCAGGCATATAATAAAGAGTTTTGGGATAATTACAATGTGATTAAAGCTAGCCAACTGGACAAGAAAATTATTCTGGATCTTGAAAAGAGTGAGTCCTTGGAGAGTCAATTTAATGACAATAACTGACCTCCACTAAGCGGTTCAAGATTTAGCTTGAACCATTTATTTATAAATTTAAAAACATCAAAACGTTGATCAAAAAGGATGGAGTTGTTCTTGTCATATCTCCGGACTAAACTTTTAAAAGGTCACTCGTTTAGTCTAGTCAACCAAAAAGTAAGTTCAATTTTATAGATCAACCTAAATTTTTTAATTAATTTTAATTAATGATGTCGTGGAATGAATTGGCAAAGTACCCGTTAGAAAAAAAAATAGACATATTGTATGTACATGCTAAATTTATCATGGCCATACGATATTATCATTACAAGGTAAACCTATACCTATTAGGTGATGACTATGTAGAGGTCTTCATCAATCATAAACAGACGTTAGTAGAACGTATTATCTTATTAGATCGAAGACATACACGCATGAAATTCTATTCTGATCAGATAAAATTACCCGTAGAAATAGGTTCTAAATAACAAAGCCCCTTAACGGGGCTTTGTTGAATAAAATGTTTCAATTTAAAAATTATGCGGTAGCAGCAGAAGCTTCTTCTGGTTTAGTTTGTTGCCGAAGTATTACAGTCTTTTTGGCTTTATAGCCACAATACCCGCAAAGGTAATGTTTCACAATTTCGCCTTCTTCGGAGAAAGACGGAGTCTTTGTGATTTCTTCTTTCACCACTTTAAAAGTCTGATAATTACATTCTGGACATTGAATTGCGTGCAAGTGACCTGCATATTTTTCAATTTGAATATGACCCGATTCCTCATCTTTCCACACATCATAATCAACTGAAAATACGTTCTCCTCTGCTTGCATCCCCTCGTCCAGGTAGGCATCCTCTTCTTCTTCACTTAAAAGTTTCATCGGTTTTCCTGTTTTAGGAGAAATCCGTGGTTTGTAACGAAGAACTTTTAATCTCTTTTCAATGAAAAATGGGTAATAGAACTTTAATAGATTTTGTATTATTAATCCGATAATCATTCCCCCAGCTATGGTAAGAAAGCCTCTCACAAAGAATAGTACCGCACTGAATTTTACAATGCTTGAATTACCAAACAGACATAAACCAATTACGAAAATGATAGAAGCTATCCACAAGACTCTGATTTCATACCTATTAATAAAATCATATTTACCCTTATTGCCATTTGTATTTGATAACTTTAAAAAATACCCTAAAGCAATAAGTATGGCAGCAGCCCAAAAAACATAACTTAAATTGGCTGCCATTCCATTCCAAGCATCGTACTTATGAGGGTTTATTTCTTCTAGTTCCATATTTATTAAAGGTTTATTAGAGTCAAAGATATAATTTAATCCAAATTAAGCAGATTCTTTCAATCCAAATATAATAAAAAACCTCAATTCTTCATGAAGAATGGGCTTTAAACTACTAAAAAATAGCCCGATCAACCATTGTTGCACCTCAACGTAAACTCACTAATACTCTTAATGCACTTCATCTTATTTTCTAGCATCCCCATATGAGAAGTATTCTCAAGAAGAATAAGTTCAGATTTAGAAGCTAAACTTCCTGCACTAATGGATACAGATTTTGGGATGATGGAGTCATTTATACCTGCGACCACCATTATGTAACTGTTAAATCCTATGAGTAACCCTTCATAGGAGGGCCGATCACGCATAGCTTCTGAATAAGCTATAAAAGTATCTATCTGCGTGCCCAGGGCTAATCGTTTTACGAAAGGAACAAACTCATTATCTTTTAGATAAAATAAACTCGGCACAAATGTTTCAACAAATGGCTCAATACCGTTTTTCCTCACAAAATCGATCGCTTTATTACGATTATTTCTCTTTTCAAGGCTATCTGAGAAAGGGGTAGAATGAAATAGACACAAACCTGCAAATAGCTCCGGATTATGCCTAGCCATTGCTAAGGCAATATAGCCGCCTAATGAATGACCAATGACTGTAAGTTTAACGAGCTTAAGTTTACAAGCCCACTGGCTCAATTGAGTGCCAATGTTCTCAATTGTAAATGGGTCCAATGGCAATTTGCTACGTCCGAAACCAGGCAGATCAGGTCTAATTACTCTGAAATTTTTGGCTAATTCATCTGCAAAATCATCCCAAATTTGATGTGTTTCACAAAATCCATGTAATAACAAAATTGGCGGGCCCGTTCCTTGATCTTTATAGAAAAAAGAAGTCACTATGCAAGGGTGTGCGTACGCTCCATCATGAATAGAACAGCTTGTTCAATCCCTTGGGGATCAAAACCGCATTCATGTTGTAGCTCTATTTGTTCGCCATGTTCAATGATCCGATCAGGGATACCAAGTCTTTTTACTTCACTTTGATAATGGTGATCCGCCATAAATTCAAGTACCGCACTACCTATGCCACCCTGAACACAACCATCTTCAATGGTTATCACCTTCTTAAACTTGGTAAAAATATCATGCAAGAGGATTTCATCTAACGGTTTTGCAAATCGAAGGTCATAATGAGCAATTCGAAGACCTTGTTTTTCTAATTTCTCGCTTACCTCCACAGCATAATTTCCAACATGACCGATTGTTAGCAGTGCCAAGTCTTCCCCCTCTTTTATTATTCTTCCTTTTCCAATAACTATTTCTTCGAAAGGCGTCTTCCAATTAGGCATCATTCCCTGTCCTCTGGGATAACGAATAGAAAAAGCCAGTTCCTTGCGAGGAAGTTGTGCGGTATACATCAAATTCCGTAGCTCTTGCTCATTCATTGGTGCAGCCACAATCATGTTTGGTAAGCAACGGAAATATGCAATATCATATGCTCCATGATGAGTTGGACCATCTGCTCCTGCAAAGCCTGCCCTGTCCAAACAAAAGTTTACGGGGAGATTTTGAATACACACATCATGCACTACCTGATCATAAGCACGTTGCATAAACGAGCTATATATATTGCAAAATGGAATAAGACCTTGGGTGGCCAAACCTGCAGAAAAAGTGACTGCATGTTGTTCAGCTATGCCTACATCAAAAGCCCGATTCGGCATCTCCTTCATCATGATGTTCATCGAGGAACCGGAAGGCATTGCCGGGGTAATTCCTATAATTTTATCATTCCCCTTTGCTAATTCAACCAATGTATGTCCAAATACATCTTGGTACTTTGGAGGCTGTGGTTTTTCATAAATTTTCTTATGAATTTCCCCGGTAATTTTGTCAAACGTACCTGGTGCATGCCACGTGGTCGCATTGCCTTTTTCTGCAGGTCCATAGCCTTTACCTTTGCTCGTGATGCAGTGAAGTATTTTCGGACCTTTAATCTGCTTTAAATCATTAAGTACTGCCACTAAATGATCCACATCGTGACCATCAACAGGGCCAAAATACCGTAAGTTTAATGATTCAAATAAATTACTTTGACTCAATAAAGTTGATTTAATCCCCGTTTCTACTTTAGAGACAAGATCTTGAGCGCTTTTGCCAAGCGAAGAGAGTTTACCAAGCAGGTTCCAAATATCGTCTTTGAGTCTGTTATAGGTCTTGGAGGTGGTTATGTCCGTCAGATAATCTTTGAGCGCACCAACATTTGGGTCTATTGACATGCAATTGTCATTGAGAATAATTAAAAGGTTGGTGTCTGAAACTCCTGCATGGTTTAGGCCTTCGAAGGCCATACCACCGGTTAAGGCTCCATCTCCAATGATGGCAACATGTTGCTTATCATGAAAGCCTTGATATTTAGAGGCTGCAGCCATGCCCAAGGCAGCAGATATTGATGTTGAAGAGTGACCAACACCAAATGTATCGTACACACTCTCATTCCTTTTGGGGAACCCAGACAAGCCTTTGTAAACCCTATTTGTATAAAAATTATCTCTGCGCCCTGTTAATATTTTATGACCATATGCTTGGTGGCCTACATCCCATACTAGTTGATCATAAGGGGTATTGAAGACATAGTGAAGAGCTACCGTTAATTCAACAACCCCTAAACTAGCGCCAAAATGCCCTCCATAGACAGAAACATTATCAATTATGAAGTGCCTTAATTCATCGCTTAGTTGAACTAATTGCTCAGGGTTCAATTTTTTCAAATCTGCTGGGCTATTGATAGCTGAAAGTAGCTTTCCTGGAGTTATAAGCATTATAAACCTTGTTTTAGATCGACTTTACCATATTAAAACACAGAGTCAAGATAAGTGTTTTTGAATGTTTCAAGAGATCATATTGACAAATTTACGGAATTGTAAATTAGAACGGATTTATCGCAGGTTTTGGATAATTTTGCACGTCAGAATTTATTATGGAGCAAAAATCATTTGAAATACACCTGCCTTTGTTTGAAGGCCCTTTTGACCTGCTATTGTTTTTTATAGAACGGGACGAGTTAGAAATAAACGATATCCCAATTGCAAAAATCACGAATGATTTCCTGGAATACCTTCGACAATTAGAGACCCTGAATCTTGAAGTAGCCAGTGAATTTATTTTAGTGGCTGCTACCCTGATGCGCATCAAATCAAAAATGCTCTTACCTAGACCACAAGTGGATGAGTTAGGAAATGAAATTGACCCGCGTGAGGAGTTGGTAAAGCATCTGATGGAATACAAAAAGTATAAATCCGTTGTTGAGCAATTCCATAAAATGGAAGATGTGGAGTTAATGAAAGAAAAGCGTGGCAACCTGATAAAAGAATTGAAATCGCTTGCTGAAATCACCAATGTAGAGGCTGAGCTGCAAGATGTGGATCTCTTCAAATTGTTGATGGTTTTTGAAAAGGTTTTAAAACGTCAGGAAGAAGAAAAGAACAGACCTGTCCATCAAGTAATCCAGTATCCTTTCACGATAGAAGGCCAGAAGGAGTACATTTTAAATGAAATAACGTCTAAACCTCGTGTAGCCTTTACCGAGCTTTTTGAAAAATCCCCCACTCGCATTGCCTTGATTTTTAACTTTCTTGCAATCCTTGAAATGCTGGCCAATGGTCTTATCAATATCCAACAGGGAGAAGGATTTAATAATTTTTGGGTGATGAAGACCGAACTAGTTTCTGAATCGGCTACCTAGTTTACCGGCTCGCAACATTATCTACCAACCCGCCAGTTAGTCTAACAAGATCTAATCGACTGGAAAGTCCATCAAAAATAGCGGCATATTTTTCAAGTGCTGCTGTTTGGTAGTTCTCTTGTACTATACGAAGGTCAATCGCACTCAAGGCTCCATTCTTGTAACGCTCATTTGCCAAGGACAAATTCAATTCTGCAGCTTGAAGTTTTGTTTGCGCAATGAGCACGAGCTGTTTGCGTAAGTTATAAAGATCAAAACTCGCGAGTAAATTATTTTCAAGGGAAAGTTTTAATTGGTCTGTCGTAAGCTTTGCAATTTTTTCCTGAATTTGCGCGTTGTCAATCGTTCTTCTCAATTGACCGCCATTGAAAAGAGTAAATCGTAAAGAAATGTTTCCGTAAGCCCCATAGGAGTTTCCTGATTGAGTTTGAGGCATCAATGCCGTTTCGTTTACGGTTTGGTAAACAGGTAAAGTTGGATTTCTGTTTACCGCGCCAACCAAATTTTCAATTTGATTACCGGTATTGGTTCTGAAGTTTGCATTCAGTTGATCTAAACTGCCTGTTGCTCCCAAATTCAACAAGATGGCAGGCGAAAGATTAGCACGAGCGCTTTGGGTTGCATTGCGAAACAATTCCTGACTGATAAATTGATTTTTTAAATTCGTATTGGTACGAACCATTTTATCTCGAAGATCTTCATAGCGATAAAACTCATCTTGAAATTGAAGCGGATTGTTTAGTTTATAGATCTTAGTGATTTCCTCATTTAACAGCACATTTAAATTGCGCATTGCATTTTTAACATTAATCTCTTGTCGTAGTACATTTGATGAATCTGTGAGATAGTTATTTTGTTCTTGCAAAACGTCAAAGGTAATGGCTGACCCAAGTGCTTTTTTCAATTTTACATATGTGTAACGCTCTTTTGAAAATCCACTATTTTTAATCAACACTTGGAGTCTTTCCTTTTCTAATAGTGCTTGATAATAACTAAGGATAATTGCTTGCACGGTATTCTCCATTACAAAAAGCGCATTACCTCTGGTCAGCGACTCTAATTGATCCAGACGTTGTTTAGCAATCTTTACAGCAAAGCCATCGAACAACGTAAATTGGACATCTAATTGCCCCAGTGCATTGTTAGTGATATTTAATCCGGCAACAGCAAAAGGGTTAGCAGGTTTTCTCTCAATACCACTGTTATTCTGGCTTGATATTAAATTGATGGTCGGTAAAAGGCCCGCTTGTCCCCATGTATTATTAAGCTTGGCTGCATCTACATTCTGCTCTTGAATCTGTACACCAAAATTACTCTTCAATCCAATTTGAATTGCTCTTGCGAGGCTTAAGGTATCTTGTGAATACGTAGCCGTAGATAGAAATAACAGTATCGCAATTTTACTTAACCGAAACATGACCATGTTTGCTACTGATATACGAATAAATCGCAGGGATAACGAATAGAGTAAGAACTGTAGCGAACATCATTCCCCCTATGACTGCTATGCCCATTGAAACACGACTCTCTGAGCCGGCACCTAGCGCCAATGCGATCGGCAAGATTCCTAAAATAGTTGAAAGACTTGTCATTATTATGGGGCGAAACCGTGAAGCTGCCGCTTCTTTTACGGCATCCAGTACTGCGAGTCCTTGTTCTTTACGTTGGTTGGCAAACTCTACGATTAAAATGCCATTCTTAGTAACCAATCCAATTAACATGATAATTCCAATTTGGCTGAACACATTTAACGTTTGATTGAAATACCACAGCGAAATCAAGGCGCCTGCTAATGCCAATGGAACAGTAAACATAATTACCAAAGGGTCTTTGAAACTTTCAAACTGACCAGCAAGTATCAAATATATAATTGCTAATGCGATAAGAAAGGCCATATAAATACTGGAAGAACTTTCGGCAAATTCACGCGATGCACCATCCAAACTAGTGGTATAGCTTTCATCCAGAACTTCTTTTGCAATCCTCTGCATCTCTTTAATTCCATCTCCAAGCGCTACACCTTTTGCTAACTGAGCCTGCACTTTAGCTGATGAATAGCGATTGAAACGATATAATTGGGGTGGGCTGCTCTTCTCTTCAAAAGTGACGAGGTTATCTAATTGAATCAAATCTCCTCGCTTGTTTTTAACATACAGTGTTTTAAGATCAAGCGGTTCATTGCGATTACTTCTTTCTACTTGTCCAATGATTTGGTACTGCTTACCATCCATAATAAAATTTCCAAAACGAGATCCGCTCAAACCAAGTTGCAGTGTCTGGGAAATGTCTAGAACATTTACACCCAAATTGCGGGCCTTGTCCCTATCAATCGTAATATTGATTTCAGGCTTATTGAATTTCAAATCCAAATCAACAAAGGCAAATTTCGGGCTTGCTGATGCTTTCAGCATAAATTCAGGCAACACCTTCTTTAGTTTATCAATATCTGCAGCCTGAATCACAAATTGTACAGGGAATCCTCCTCTGCGATCTCCGATTGTTTGAGCTTGCGTTATGAATGTTCGAACCCCCGTGTACTTTCTTACTTTATCCGTAACATCATCAACAATTTGCTGCTGGGTTCTATTTCTATCTTTAGGATCCTTTAAAATCACTCGCACAAAACCAGAGTTAACCCCTGCACTACCAAACCCAGGAGCA
>JANPBK010000017.1:0-3952 GCA_031430395.1 Cyclobacteriaceae bacterium | reverse complement strand
AGCCTGACTAGTATTAAACAAGGCGTTGCTTTGCATACCAGCTACAAATGAATTTCCAATGGAAACAAACTTTGTAAAATCGGCTGTTCCTTTGGACGGCACAACCACTACTGGTGGCACCACGGTTGGAGGAACGAGTAGTAGATTCTCTTGCTTGCATGAGCCAACAAATAATGTTGCAGCTATGGTGATATAGATAAGTTTGGTCTTTTTCATAATCTTAATTTTTTACGTGGATTAATTTAAGAATTCATCGAACGTAATCGTTACATAATACTGTTGACCAACGAAAGGTGAACCTAAGTTGGTACGATAATCTCCGCCACCAAGATTTGTTGCTCCAATCTTAATCATTGATTTAATGGATGATACTTTGTAGTTAACCTGAGCATCCAGCACTCCATAAGAAGGGACAAGCCAAGGTATGTTGTTTCCATACGAGGAGACCCAATTGAAAGCTTGTTGCCATCTATAGTTAATATTGAAGCCCAAGTTCTTGGCTACTTTTCTATTACCTACTCCCACACTGAAGCGATTGCGTGGAGTATTAAAACCAGCATTGAATTCCGCGGTTTCTGGCGCATCAATATCAGACCAATTGTAATTTCCATTTACGATATAATTCTTAGGAAGGCTATATGTAAGTCCAAGGCCAATACCATAAGATTTGACTTCTTGAGGAGAATTATTATAAAGAGAAAAGAGTCTACCAGGTGCCGATACTACTCCTTGATGCGTTGTAGCTAATTTACTGGCCACAATTTGAGAACCTAGGAAATTGGTATATGAAGTATAGTATCCATTTAAGTCAACCAACAATTTACTCATCACTAGTCCTTTGTAACCTACTTCGAAGGATTTCAACTGCTCAGGCTGAACATATGCCACGTTTGCCGTAGCATTAGGATCAGTTAATATCGCAATCGCTGCTGGAGTACCAACTAACGTGCCATTAGCTGCTATCGTGCCACCCGCAGCTCTAAAAGCGGTGTAAGAAGTCTGAGTATATGAACCGCCATTATGCACCCCATATCTTCCTGCATTTCGTTCAGCACTACCTAATAAGGTGGCACCTGAAGTAGGGAAGAAAATAAATTGAGCTTGTGTATCAGGGTTTCTAAATCCGGTTTGAAAGGAAGCCCGTAGGTTATTATCCTTATTCAATTCATAGACAGCAGAGAGACGAGGTGAAAGTTGTCCGTTAAAGTTTTCATTTTTATCATAACGAACCGAGCCGGTTACCTTTATTTTCTCAGCAAAAGTTTTTGCGATTTGTGCATACCCGCCAAACTCGCTTATAAGAACTCGTGAGAAATTTTTTCCATCTGCAGGAGCTTCATTGAAGATAGTACCATTTGAATATAAATCATATTGACGGAAGTTACCGCCAATTTGAATCTCAGCCCACTTTATCTGATTGAAGAATTTATAATTTCCCTCGATATGGTTTAATTTAGAATTATCGATAAAAGATGCTCCACCGGCTACTTTGTGTGATCCACCATTTGCATCAACCCAAGTGCCAACTGGCGCCTTTTGAAAGAAATTGAATTTGACTGCATTCACCAAGCTTTCAAATTGGGGAGTTCCAGGTAAGGGTCTGTTTCTGTCAGCAAAACGGACGGCTTCACTTGGATTTGCTGCAGCGTAAGCTGGAAGAAAAGCACCCTGATAAGCCGTTACATATTCAGGTACCCAACTTGCAGATGAGGGGCTCACCGTTTCATTCATAAAACCTCCTAATGCGCTTAAATTGTAAGATTTTCCGGCATCTGTTGCTGATTGATACGCTCTTAAGAAGAAGTTATCCCCTTTTATTTCAAACTTATGAAACTGTTGACTAAAGTCGCGGAGTGCGTATTTCTCTGCACCCTGATAGAGAGAACTTCCTCCTCCAAAACGATAGGTATACGAAAGCTCGATTTTATCAGTAATTCTATAATGAAGTGCGGCATCAAATTTTAATGTTTTTGCATCTCTGTCATCTACTAAATCTTGTTCACGAAAACCCGTTCTGGTTACAGTTGGAAGTGTAGGAATGCCTGTTAATGCCGCTAACGGAATTTGAGCTTCATCACCATATAGATTTAAACCATCAAAGTTGGTTCTTTTGCTCAAATCTGTAGTAGATGCTGTATTTAGTCTGTCAGTTTTGTAATCATTGCCTAGCCAATCTTTTGCTTTAAAAAGTGATGCGCCTATTTTGAAAGCAAACTTATTGTTAAACGATTTTGCATAGCGAATGCTATATTGAGTCAATGGATCGCTGCCAGCTGCAGTAGAACTAGTCATACCAACCTTTACTTGTCCGCTTAGCCCTTGATAATCAAATGGACTCTTACTATTCATTATCAATATGCCATTGAAAGCATTAGGCCCATATAATGCAGAAGCTGCACCAGGAATCAATTCCATGCTCTCTGCATCTAATTCACCAACACCCATAATACTGCCAGTAGGAAAATTGAGCAGAGGAGCTTGCGTATCCATTCCATCTACCCATTGAACAAATCGAGTGTTAGCAATAGAGGCAAATCCTCTTGTATTGACTGCAGTAAAGTTCAAACTTCCTGAGTTTGTTTGAACACCTTTTACATTAGCTAAAGCGTCATAAAAATCTGGCGCTGCGGATTGTTTGATGGCTAAAATGTCCATCTTTTCAATAGTCACTGGTGATTTCAAAATGCTCTCCTCAATACGGGACGCAGCGACAACCACCTCTTGGCCCAACATGGATTCTTCTTCCATGGTGATGCTTAGCCCAGATGTATTCGCATCTTTAATCTCCAAATCTTGAGTTCTGAATCCAATAAAGGACAAGACTAATGTAAAAGGCGGTGCCTGATTTACTTTTAGATTGAATTCTCCCTTTACATCGGAAATCGTCCCAATTACTTTTCCTTTTACAATAATATTGACTCCGGCCAATGTCTCCTGCGTTCCTTCATCTTTAATGGTGCCTGAAATGGTTGTTTGAGCCATTAGGCTGGCGGTACCAAACACCAGAAACAAGAGCGGTACAACTGACTTATAGTAAAATTTATTCATACAGTTAATTTGGTTTAATTCTTAAATCTACAAGAAAAATGAAAGATACAAACGATTGAGATCAACTTTTTTACCTCATTTTTAAGGGTGAGCAATAATTGTAGGAAATTATTGACTCTTTGTGTTCGCTACTTGTTTAGCCAATCGGTCGCATAATTCATTAATCTCTCCACACATTTGCTCATCGCCTGTAGAACTTAAGATGCTCTGCGCTAATCCTCCTAAACAATCAATGTAAAAGCGTTTCATTTCCTCCACAGGCATTTCCTTACTCCAGAGGTCAATACGCATGGTGTTTTTTTGAACGTGATCCCAAAGCGAAATGCTAATGGCTTTTGTCTCGGTCAATCCGGCTTCCGGCTTTTCTGTGGCATCCCAAAAGATTTTTTCGGGAACATTATTATTATCAAGTTCTACTTTAAAATTGATTTCTGAAGTCTTCATTTAGTTGATTGAGAAATTGGAAAATGGCGTTTGAGGTATAATTTTAGATCTATTGCAACGGCTATCCACTACAAGAATAATTACGCTTTACTTTCTAGTGAAATTATTTTATTTCAGTTCTTATAATTTAGTGATTTTATAACTTTTAGCGGTAAAGTTAGATAATCAAGTCAATTTCATCTCAGGAATTTCGCCTTCAATAAGTAAATAGCCTTCGGTTGCATTTTTAATTTCCTCCACGGTAACCCCCGGTGCTCGTTCAAGTAATCTGAATCCTCCTGATGGCAAAACATCAAGCACTGCCATGTCACTAACAATCTTTTTAACGCATCCTAACCCGGTAATAGGCAGTGTACATTTCTTTAATAGTTTAGAAGCCCCTTCTTTACTGCAATGCTGCATGGCTACTATAATATTTTTTGCGGACGCGACCAAGTCCATAGCACCTCCCATGCCTTTC
>JANPBK010000016.1:0-53731 GCA_031430395.1 Cyclobacteriaceae bacterium | reverse complement strand
TTCTTAGTTTGTGTGACTGTGCTCATAATTTTTTGTGATGACATAAGTAGCAAGACGTTAGACATAAGACTCTTGGCGCAGCGTCTTGATCAGGCCGAAAGTCATTTTTTGTATTTCTGAAATTTTTGTTGTTAACTCCTCTAGCTGCTCTGATGAAATGAAGTTCACATCAAGGCTGAGGATAAGAAGTGTTTCTAACTCGTAAGCTGAACCAAGACTAATATTTAAAAAATGAGAAAAATCCTTATCTGTGTTTCTTCCTGCGCCTTCTGCTATGTTCGTTGGGATTGACACTGTACACCTTCGAATTTGTGATATCAATCCATACTTTTCAGTTGCAGGAAAAGTTGAGGTGATCTCGTAAACCTCTTTTACAAGCTTCCTCGAAATCTGCCAAACCTTTAACTCTTTAAAATTATGCATAATACTGTATCGAGTCGTTAGACATAAGTATCAAGACCCTGCAAAAGTTGTTTATCGTCTCGTCTTATGTCTTACTACTTATGTCTAAAGTCTAATTCAACAATTCATAAATTCCTGCCACTCCCTGTCCTCCGCCTACACAGGCAGTCACCATTCCATATTTTTTATTTTGTCTGCGTAGTTCGTTGAAGAGTTGTACTGACAAGCGCGCGCCTGATGAACCGAGTGGATGACCCACTGCTATGGCACCTCCGTTTACATTTAGTTTCGAACGGTCGATGCCCAATTCTTTTACCACTGCCAATGATTGTGCGGCAAAGGCTTCGTTCAATTCAATCAAATCAATGTCTTGTAATTTCAATCCGGCTATTTTGAGTGCTTTAGGGATAGCCGCCACAGGACCAATACCCATGATTCGTGGATCAACACCTGCGGTGGCATAACTCACCATACGAGCGATGGGTTTTAGATTCAGTTGCTTCACCATCTTCTCACTCATCACGGCTACAAAGGCTGCTCCATCTGAAGTTTGAGATGAATTTCCGGCAGTAACGGATCCGCCAACGGCAAATACAGGTTTCAATTTTGAAAGTCCTTCAAAGGTGGTGTCGGCACGAATACCTTCATCTTTATTGACAACGTATTCGCGAGTTTGCTTTTTCATGTTCTCATCTACAAACACTTCCTTCACCGTGATGGGCACGACTTCATTCGTGAATTTACCTTCCTTCCACGCGGCAGCCGCTTTCAAATGCGACTCCACTGAAAATTGATCTTGCTCTTCGCGAGTAATGTTAAATTGCTTCGATACTTCTTCAGCCGTCAACCCCATGCTGGTATAATAGGTCGGGTTGTCTTTGGCAATTGCATAATTCAATGCTGTCTTAAAACCCATCACTGGAACTAAAGACATGGATTCAGTTCCTCCTGCAATAATCACATCGGCTTGCCCTGCATGTATTCTAGCACTCGCGATAGCAATCGACTCCACACCTGATCCGCAATAGCGATTGATCACCAAGCCTGGTGTATCTAAACCCATTGAAAGCAATGCAATGATTCTTCCCATCTGCATACCTTGCTCCGCTTCGGGAACCGCATTGCCAACGATGAGATCATCGACCATTTTGTTCTCCAACCCCGGGATTGATTTCACCAAGTGCTTAATCACATCCGAGGCAAGATCATCGGGTCTTACAAAACGAAACCCTCCTTTTTTTGCTTTGCCTACCGCTGTTCTGAAACCTGCTACTATATATGCATCCATATCGTTGTTGGTTATTCGTTTTTAGTTCCTCAATGGTTTTCCTCCCGTTATTATTGCCTGAATTCTCTCCAATGTTTTCTTCTCGCCAGTTAATGACAAGAATGCTTCTCTCTCAAGATCAAGCAAGTATTGTTCGCTCACTTCTTGTGGAGAGGTCAAATCGCCTCCGCACATAATGTTGGAGATCCATTTGGCAACTTTAGCATCGTGCTCTGAAATGTACTTGCCCATTTTCATTCCTTGCAAGCCTGCTAAGAACAACGCTTGACCGGTACGACCCTGTACTTTAATATTTTTTGCTTGCGGTTGCATGGTATAACCTGCTTCAACCAAATCAAGTACGGCTTGCTTCGCATCAGCGATCTGTCTGTCTTTATTCATCGACACTCGATCAATCTTTTTCAAGATGCCAAACTCACGCGCTTCCTCTGCTGAGGTAGCTACTTTTGCTGTTGCGATCGTCATGAAGGCATTTTGTAGTGCATTCAATTCCACATCACCTTCTTCCATCGCATCACTAACCCGTTTGGTGAATTCCTTCGTTCCTCCTCCTCCTGGGATTAGTCCAACACCCACTTCTACTAATCCTATATAGGTTTCAGCTGCTGCCTGGGCAATGTCTGCATGCATCGTCATTTCGCAGCCGCCTCCTAACGTTCTGCCTTGCGGACAAACCGCCACAGGCACACCAGAGTAACGAATGCGCATCACCGAATTTTGAAAAGCCTTGATCATGAAATCGATCTCATCATAATCCTGCTCGATGGCATACATAAACACCAAGCCTAAATTTGCTCCCAACGAAAAGTCAGCACCCTGATGGCCAATCACCAGACCTTTGTAATCCTTCTCTGCCATGTCGATGGCTTTGTTCATTCCCTCGATGACCGCGCTGCCTAATGTGAAGCTCTTACTGTGCCAGCCAAAGTTTAGCACGCCATCGCCCAAATCAATAATTTTTGAATCGGCATTTTTCCAAACGACATTCTCACTCTTATTTTCTAAGATGATGAAGTTTTCTCTTCCTGAAATTGACTTATAGGTTTTGCTAGGAATGTCGTAGTATTTCTTCTGACCGCCTTCTGCTTTGTAGAAAGTTTTGTTTCCTGAAGCAATCATGTCATAGACCCATTGCGCAGGCTTGTATCCGGCTGCTTCCATGAGAGGGATGGATTTCTCCACACCAACGGCATCCCATGTTTCGAACGGACCGAGATCCCAACCAAAACCGCCACTCACCGCATCATCAATACGGAAAAGTTCATCGCTGATTTCAGGAATTCTATTGGTTACATACTGGAATAATCCATAAAAACAATCGCGATAAAAATCACCGGCCTTATCTTTTCCGGCAAGTAACACTTTGAAGCGATCTTTTAAATTGTCAATCGTCTTCGTTGTTTCAAGTGTCGCAAATTTTGCTTTTGCCTTTGGCTTGTATTCTAATGTCTTTAAATCAAGCGTCAATATTTCTGTTTCGCCTTTGGCATTCTTTGATTTCTTGTAAAAGCCTTGGCCGGTTTTATCTCCCAACCATTTGTTCTGCTCAAGCTTTGTAACTACTTCAGGAAGTTTAAACATCTCTCTGCCTTCGTCATTTACCAAGCCCGCATAAAGGTTATTAGAAACTTTCACTAGGGTATCCAAACCCACAACATCCGAAGTGCGGAACGTAGCTGACTTTGGCCGGCCAATGACGGGTCCGGTTAACTTATCTACCTCATCCACATTTAAGTCAAACTTGCGCATGGAGTCGATCACTTTCAACAAACCAAAAATCCCCACGCGATTACCAATGAAGGCAGGAGTGTCTTTACATAGCACAGTGGTCTTTCCTAAGAAAAGATCGCCATAGTGCATCAAGAATTTCGTAACAGCCGGATCGGTTTTGCCTGTTGGGATTATCTCCAATAATTTTAAGTAGCGGGGAGGATTAAAAAAGTGGGTACCCGCAAAGTGCTTTTGAAAATCTTCGCTACGGCCTTCGCCCATCAAATGAATGGGAATACCCGAAGTGTTGGAAGTAATTAAGGTGCCTGGCGTTCTGTACTTCTCTACTTCGTCATAAACTTTCTTTTTGATATCAAGATTTTCCACTACTACTTCAATCGTCCAATCAACATTTTTGATTTTAGACATGTCATCCGTAAAGTTGCCAAGCTTAATGCGCGAAGCAAACTTTTTGCTAAAGAGGGAAGCCGGATTGGACTTCAGGGTAGCATCGAAGGCCGCATTCACAATTCTATTTTTAACAGCAGGATGATCGAGTGTAAGATTTTTCTTTTTCTCATCATCGGTAAGTTCTCTGGGCGCGATGTCGAGCAGCAACACTTCACAACCAATATTGGCGAAGTGGCACGCAATGCGTGAGCCCATAATACCTGATCCTAAAACTGCGACTTTGCGAATGGTACGGTTCATAATTATTGATTTGTAAATGTGCTAATTCGTTGATGTGCCAAGGGGCAATCATCGAATTGGCTAATTGACTAATTTGGTTTCGTAAATACTATTCTTTTCAACTAGTTGATTAATGCTCTGTACTACATCAAAAAAAACATTCAGTTTTTGTGTAGAAATCTCTTCCCGAACCGCTTCATTAAATCGCAATACCGTTTCCCGCGATTTCTCTTTCATCTTCTTCCCCTCCTTTGTCAACAAGACTTTTACGGAGCGCTTATCGTTTTTGTCGACTTGCCGAAAAATCAGTCCCTTCTCCTCCATAGACTGTAAAAGCCTGGTAAGGCTACGTGGTTCTAATCCCATCAAGGGCCCAATCTTCATCGCGGCAGTTCCTTCTTCTGAAGAAATGTTAAGCAACGCATAGCCTATAGACATCGTCCCATCGTACTTCATGGCCTGCTGATTGTACATGCGAGCGATGGCATGCCAAGCTGTCTTGATGTGGTAGTCTATGGTTTCTTCTCTTTTCAAACGGTTACGAAGGTATAAAAAAATTATTCTGCATGCCGAGTATTTTGTCAAATATATTTTTTGGTTCCTTTCCCTAATCGCTAAGTCGCCTTTATTCACCTAATTTTGTACTCTTAAAAATCATTTGTCTCCTCCATTGCCTAAAAAAATAGCTTTTGTAACCTGCTCGACAAGGCCCAACTTTGCCAGCGATGATCTTCCTGTTGTTGATTTATTACAGTCAAATGGCATAGAGGTGCAACCACTTCCTTGGGATGGGGACTCGACTGAATGGAGTTCATTTGATTTAGTCGTAGTTCGTTCTTGTTGGAACTATCATCTCCATTCAGAAGAGTTTATACAATGGCTGAACCAGATGGAAAGCCAAAAAGTGAAGTTGCTCAATTTAGCAAAAACATTGAGATGGAATCTTCACAAAGGGTATCTTCAAGAGCTCGAACGAAAAGGAGTTCCACTGCCAGAATCAATCTGGCTTAAAAAAGGAGCGGCTATAAATCTTTCTCAATTGATAACTGAAAAGAATTGGGAGAAAGCTGTGGTGAAGCCAGCCATCTCGGCTACAGCCTTCAATACATTTTTGGTTTCGTGTGCAGAAGCTAGTAAACAACAATGGAACTTTGCTGAACAACTTCAAAGAGCTGATACAATAGTTCAAATGTTCATGCCCGAAGTGCAGCAAGAAGGAGAATGGTCATTGATTTTCTTTGATAAGAAATTTAGTCATGCCGTGATTAAACGGCCAGCCGCTAAAGATTTTCGTGTGCAAAATGATTTTGGAGGGAGCGCTGAACTTGCTTCTCCTCTACGTTTTGTATTGGAGCAGGCACAAAAAATTCTTTCATTAATTGATGAGCCGCTCCTCTATGCTAGAGTAGACGGAGTCATTTCTAAAAATCAATTTTTACTGATGGAATTGGAGTTGATTGAGCCCCTCCTATTTTTAGTTGAAGGAAAGGCGGCCACAAAATTTGCCGATGCAATCATGGGGCATCTGCAGAGTACCCAATAAACATAAGGGCCTTCGCAGCCCAAACTTACTATTTTACCAACCATCAAAAATTTGTAGGAAAAAAGTAATATTATGTAACCATGAAAAGGTTAGACATTGCTTAAGAAATGATCATCTATCCTCGCACCCTACACGGCAAAAACCAAAATTAAATACGACATTGGTGAAAGAATGATTGCTTGGTTCTATAAAAACTTACGAAAGAAATAATGCCTATTCAAATAATCAACGGAGCAAACATCTTTTTCGAACGATCGGGAGAGGGTGATGAAACGATAGTGTTTTCACACGGGTTGCTTTTTGATCACCGCATGTGGGGTGCACAGATAGCCCATTTCAAAAGTAATTTTTGTTGCATCACCTACGATCACCGTGGGCAAGGACAAAGCGAAACAGTGGGTAGTTTGGACATGGATACGCTCTATGAAGATGCTGCCTCACTCATAGAAAAATTGTGCCCCAATCAGCGAGTACATTTTGTTGGACTTAGTATGGGTGGATTTGTGGGGATGCGATTGGCCGCTCGTAAACCTCACTTGCTGAAGAGTCTTATCTTAATGGAAACCTCCGCAGATCCCGAACCTTTCAAACGCAAATACATGCTGCTCAATATGGTGTTTGGTTGGGGGGGTGCTAAATTAGTAAGTCATCAGGTGATCAATATTCTGTTCGGCAAATCATCTCTTTCAGATGATTCAAAAAAGGAAATGCTCGCTAGCTGGAAAGAGATCATTGAAAATCGCCCCAGCGAGGTAACAAAGGCTGTAGCCGGAGTTATCCATCGCCAAGGTGTCTATCATGAGCTTTCGAAAATAAAAATACGCACGCTTGTCTTAGTTGGTGATGAAGATGTCGCCACGATTCCCTCCAAGGCAGAACGAATTCATGCAGGCATTTCAGATTCCAAACTAATTATTATTCCAAAGGCAGGTCACAGTTCATGCCTGGAGCAGCCTAAAATCGTTAATCAACTTATTGAAGAATTTATTTTATCAACCGAAACTCTACCATTGTAGCAAATCTTAGGATAAGGAAATCTGGACCTTCAATTAAATAAAAAAAGCCATTGAGTAAACTCTATGGCTTCATTCTACTACGATACTTGATAAAGTAAGATGCTTACTTTGCCTTAAGTGCTCTTATAAAATTTACAACAGCCCAGATTTCTTGTTCATCCGGGATCTTCTTTTTAAAGGATGGCATATCATCTCGTCCCTCCAATGTTTTATAAAATAAAGATCCATCGCTTTGCTTCTGAGAGTCTGCTGTTGACAAATCTCCTACTTCAGAGTCAAGTTGTGCTGCCTTTGTTCCATCACCTAGCCCTGTTTTGCCATGACAAGATGCGCAATGTTTAGTCCATAACGCTTTTGCATCTTTTAGTGATTCGGAATCTGACTTAACAGGGTTAACCATTTTATCATACTTTTCTGGAACAGCCCACGGTTTTTTCTGAAAGGAACGAAATGAAAAAATAAGTATAGGAATAACAAGAATTGAGATAATGAAAGAGTTTGTTTTCATGGATTCTGGATTTTTAGTTTTCTAATATTTACTAATTTATAAATAATAACAAGGTAGTGACCCCATACGGTAGTCATTAAAATGGCAAACACAATGACCATCCACAATGGGGGTGCATGCGTTGACAATGTCCTTGCGCTTTGATAATTGGATTCTTTTAAAGGAATCCCCCATGGCTTTGTGATACTCGCAGCCACGCTTCCATATTCTTCAAGATCATCCACTCTACCTATCAACATAATATTGCCATGTTCATCTCCGGGTATATTTTGAGGACACTCAATAGTAACTTCTCCATTTTCATTCGTGGTTCCTTCAGCTATTTTTAAATTACTAAAATGTCGCCTAATATAAAAAATAACTTCTTTTTCCGATAATGGCGTATTCTCCTTTCCAGGTATAAACAATTTTAAGGTAAGTGAATAAACTGTATCCTTTTTTTCTCCCGAAAGCGTTATACCTATTTTCTTGATTGATAATTCTGCTTCTCCATTGCTGGCTATTTCGTTACCTTCAAAAATCGAACCGAAATTCCATTGCCCATTTTCTCCAACATTTAAAGCTGAAATTCCTACCTTTAAAGTAGCAATCCCTTTATCACTCGTTAAAGATTCCCCCAATGAAATTGTTGTTGAGTCATTATGCGCAGAGAACTTTATGGGTTCAAAATCGATCGGCTGCCATGATCCTTCACGCTTTATTTTAACAGAAGCTTCCAACAAGATAGAATCATTATTTAACTGAGTTCCGATTAGGTTCATTCTTGGTGCAGTTCTTTCGGTCTCCTTTTTTTCTATTTGCCCGAAAGATTGAGAGCCAATTAAAGTTAGGCCCATCCATATCATAAGAAGGATAGCCTTTCTGCTGTATTCAGTCATCATAGTTTGAAAGGACTTATTCATGTGATTCAGATTCAAGTTCAGAAACAGAAACGATTGTCATAAATTTAGAAGCTAATGTAAACAAGAGTAGGAAAGTTGCAATTCCACCTACTGTCAATGCCCACTCTACCCAAGTTGCTGAATAATGAACAAATTCCAGTCGGGTATCTTGTATCGGGATTAGCGGTGACTCAAGTGTTGGAACGATAATTAAATAACGCTTGACCCACATTGCGAGCACCATGAAAGAGGCTGCGATGGTAATTATTCCAGGCTTCCGGAGTTGTGGAATAGCCACCACTAAAATAGGCAGAATAATTCCTGCCACATTTGCAAAAAGAAACAGGGTTCCATACTGGTTAAAATCAAATAGCTTGGAGATTACTTCGCTGCTCCATTTTTCCGAACTGTACCAATCTGTCAGATATTCGGAAAACGTAAAATATCCATAACCCGCAGCCAATGCCATCATGATATAACTTAAATTTATAAAGTGCTTATCCTGCAGGTAATCGTCTAATTTATACACTTTTCTAAAAATCCACATCGCAATAATCAATACACCGGTTCCAGAATAAATGGCGGCCAAAACAAAATAAGGTCCAAAAATAGTACTGTGCCATCCGGGACGCATCGTCATTCCGAATATCCAGGATAAAACGGAATGCACTATGATGGCCAAAGGAATTATCATAATGGATAACAAATTCATTGAAACTGCGATCGATTTCTTTTGCTCCGGAGTATCTTGATAATTCAACGCTAATGTTTTGTATAAACGTCTTCGCCAGCCTTGCAGCTTAAGTTCCGTTGCATCACGATAAATGGCAAAGTCTTTTATGGAAGCGAGGTACAGAAACAAAAGACCGCCAAAAAGGTATGTGGAAATTGCCAGCACATCCCATGTAATAGGTGATTGAAGTCGTGCATAAATAATTAAGTGATGCAGCCTATCTAGGCGCCCTACACATAACAAAATATAGATGGGGCCAATAATGGTTGCTATTACTGTAATCAATTCTGCGACTCGTATTATTGGCTTTCGCCATTCTACATTTAGAAGATGCAATGCGCCTGAAATTACTGCACCCGCGTAACTAATACCAATGAAGAAAATGAAATTGGCGATATATAATCCCCAAACCACATTGTCGCGCATACCCGTAACAATGTGCCCATCTACTACCTGAATATACAGTGCATAGGCAGCTATCGCCATCGGAATTAGCAAAAGATAAACCCAGACCAAGGCTGGCCTACTAAAGGATTCTATCTGTGGCGCAAATTTCTTTAATGCTTCCGACTGTTTTTGGTTGAGGTTCATTTTAATAAATTAACTAATTACAAACCTTCTTTTTCCGAGTCTAATATATTCTTATAGCGCGCCCTTAATTCTTCTGTCTTTCCATCCAGCCCACGCTCAACAGGAAAAATACGATCACGTGGTGGCAGATAGTATACGCGGGGCTTAGTTCCCAATTCTTCAGCATAGCGGTAACCGCCTCGCTCGGCAATTACCTGACTGAATCGAATCGTTTCATCTCCATTCGTAACAACATCTTCGTTTTCATCTCCAAAATAAAAGACGCCATTCGGGCAGGCCGTCACGCAATCCGGTAGTTTCCCTTCACGAACCATGTCCGGGCAGAAGTCACATTTCTCTACTGTTCCCACTTTGCTTGGAACACTGGTTTCGGGAGAATATGGTAACGCTGCTATTTCGGTAGAAACCTTTGGTTCATCCCAGTTAAAAACGCGTGTTGAATAAGGGCATGCTGCCATACAGAATTTACACCCAATGCATCGCTCATTATCAATAAGCACGAGGCCATCTGAGCGCTTAAACGTGGCATCTACCGGGCATACTTTTACACAGGGAGGATTATCGCAATGGAAGCAGGTTTTTGGAAACCAATAAGGAGAACCTTCTTCACTATCTTTCATCAACTTTACAGAAAGCCATTCTTTGTCTTCCGGTATATGATGCATTTTCTGACAAGAAGAAACGCATTTTCTTGCATTCTTGCATTTTGCTAAATCTATAACCATCACAAACTTCTTCCCGGGTATTCCTTGCCGTGCTTCTTCTCTGCTAACTCCAATCGTCTTATGAACATGCCGAAGTTGTGATTCATCAATCTCTACCATCTCTCCATCAGGAGAAAGAAGTTTCACTTTTTTACCTGCTTCGTGGTGATCATGCGTGGACCCTGAACTGCATGAGCATGCAGCACTGCCACAAGCGGCAACTACGCCCAATGTTCCGAGCGTAGAAAGAAAATTTCTTCTAGACGTTGGTTTTATATCATCCGGTTGGTCCATAAGATGTTACGATTTAGTTTTAACACTTTGGGTCCAAGTCAGTATTTCCTGATTGGAGGCTTTCCTCCCAGAGGTAGTCTTCTGTATTAAAGTCTTTTTTACTTCTACCAACTTCCCATCGGGAGTAAGTAACTGCATCATTTCTTCCTTTTCGTTGGTTGGCTTTAACGGTTCAGCCTGTACCTGTTGCGCAATCAAAGCAACTCCACTTAGTACACCTAAGGATAAGAATTTTCTACGGCTCTGGTTCTCACTTTTGTTCATACATCCACGTTAAAAATTCCATAGCCGAGTAATATTGAAGCCGATTAGAAATTCTCCCTTTGAAAAATCATTTTGATTATATGAAATGTTTTCCTGAGGAAGGATCCCTTGAAACGTTGTGGCAAAAATTTGGAATGCATGACCACTGGTAGCGATCTCCCACCCAAATGTGAGGCCTGGTTTAGTGTTTAATCTAGTTACTTTATGATCCGTCAATTGTTGTGTGTAGCTGATAACGAAAGAAGATTGATTTGAAATTTTATATCGCCCTGATATTCCAATTGCAATCATGTCGTGACTATATAGTGAATCAATAGCATTAAAATGGGTGAAGCTTGGGGTTAGCTGGACAGAAATTTTATCAGATAGTCTGGACGCTATGATTATTTCATGATAAAAAGAAAGGCGATGTTCATCTTTAGTAAATACATCCGGACGGTTATCAATTGCCACATTACCAAAGTAAGTTACACTTACTGGTATGCTCCAATCCTTGCGTTGCTTAATGATGGCATACTTGGCATTGAAATCCAAATATTGTTTGAGCTTAGCATATCCAAACCCTAGTGAAAGATTATTGATGGGCGTATAACTAAAGTTGAATCGAATGTTGGCACCGGGTGCATAAATGCCATAAAGATCCTTAATTCCATTGGTTACAATTCCGAATCGATGTTGCATATTAAATTCCAATGTTTTGGCCGTGGGAACAACAACCGACTGCTCATCCATAAACTGGGGGCTTTCAAAAGCAGGCTTGGCAGGTTTTTTATCGGAACCCTCTTTCTTCTCAATTGGTTGGTCGTCTTGTCCGTAAACATTGGTGCTACTTCCCATTACAGCCAGGATAAAGAGCAAGACAGTAGCACTACTTTTGATGATCTCTTTAGCTAAACGAATTCTTCTTTTCATAATCGATACAATTTAATTGTTTAGTGCTCCTTGCTTAATCCATTTGAGAATGAGTGCTCTTTGTTGATCTGTTGCATTATTTTTCATACTCCCTGTTGTAATTTTCAAGTATATATTGCTTTGCTCCGGTAAGTCTACATCTACATAACCAAAAAAAGTAAGGCTTGTATACGCATTTTCGGGAGAAAGATCAGGAGGTATCCCACCTTTGTTATGGCATCCAGAGTTATTGCAGGAAGTAGTAAATATCGGGATGACATTAAGGGCAAACTTCGCTGAATCAGGAAGATTAACTTTTGCCGGTTTTAATTCTTCATACGTACATGACGTCAATGCTCCGGCCATCATTATGGCTAATAGAACAATAAGTATGAGCACCTTCATTTTCATTATTTTTTGGGTTTGAAGGTTAGTTGTTTATTGATTGATCCAATCTTATTAAGAACATCATTATCCATAAGACTAATTGAAAAGTCGTATATCGGTTTACTAGAAGGGGTAAATACAATGTCATCAGTACTACCTGTGTTTAGTGCCCTGACTAGCAAGACAGAATAGCCTTTGCTATTTGGTCCATCTATTTTGCCCAATTGCAAATTGGACACAGCATGAACATCTGAATTGCTTCCGGTTGGGTTTTGTAAATAGTATCCGGGTATTCCGCTAAAGCCCCTTAACCTGGCAAACAGATCAGTACGATCTGTTTCTAAACTAGGATAATGAATTGCGCCTTCATGCTTGCTCCCATCAGAAGCAAAAAGATCCAACGCTTGTCGAGTGAGTCGATTAAATTGACCCGGTTTATTGAGTCTGATTCCTACTGGGTTTACCGTGCCTTCTCCATCACCAGTAACTCCGTGACAAAGTGCGCATTCAAGTTGAAAGATAGATTCTCCCCTTATTAAATCTCCAGTGAAGTTCTTCTTATTCAACAAGTAATAGCCTGGATCGAGTATGGTAAAGCCAGCTGGCTTTCTTTGAATCTGTTGTTGAACTCCATCCCAATCATATTGCGGACCACTCCTATTATCGCTTAGTGCATTTCTTACATAGCTCTTATTACCTACATCGGCCGTTTCGCCCACTCCATTATCAATCTTATCGATGGCATACCCTAGAGGTTCAGACAAAGCCAGCGACCAATTCCATATATCACTCTTTCCTGAACCCATGTCAAAAGAAAGTCGAATGTTATCATCACTTTGTTGGGAGGTCCAACCTGTTGTTGAACCCGGTTTATTAGGGTCAGCAGGACCATTATAAAACCAATTCCCTTGAGAGGCATCATAGCGTGTATCTTTCCAGCTTACCAGAACATACAAGCTATCATTCGTATAGGCAGCCTTTAATAATATTTGTGGATCAACCCCTAGATTAAAATTACTGAGCCCATTGAATGTGCCAGACATATTGAATAATCCATCAGCAGCAGGTACTTGTCCTGTGATTTGATTTTGCGGTGTGACTTTAAGAAAGTCGGCTGTTTTCCAATAACTAGAAGTAAGCTTGTTTGGAATAGCTGCAACATATACTGCCTCTAGCGTTGTCGTCACATTGGGAACATCGGGCTGGGGATATTTCTTCTCCTCAATTTCATAGTACGTACAACCAACCATTAAGTAGTAAAGGATAATGATGCTGAGGTGTTTCATATGAATGCGAGTTGCCATGTTTCCTATTAAGTGATTTATTAAAGAGGGCTGAATCAGCCCTCTTTAATTGGTTCATCAACTATTACAATTACTTGTAGAGTACAATACTTACTTGAATTTTAAGAAGTGCGTCATTTACACTAGAGGAAGTAACACCGAAATCTCGTTTTGCAGCCATTAGAAATTTGCCTTCAAAACCTGAATACTTTCTATTATTAGTTACATCAAGCCATACTGGGGCAACTTTGAAAAGTAATTCTATTGGAACCGTGAAGGCATGGAATACTAAATTTCCTTTTGCAACATATCCATCTCCATATTTCGCAATAGAGGTGCTCACAAATTTTGCATAACGGTTAGTATTTAATGTTATTGGCTGTGGAGTTGCATCTGATGGAACAGCGTTATCAGCAGTAATGTTGAATGTGCCCATGATACAACCAAGTTCAGTAAATTGAGTAATAGGGCTAAAAGAAGGATTGTCTGCAACTGTGGTCCGGTTGTCTCTACCTCCGGGAGCGCGTGTATTTATGCTGGCAACGTCTACTTCAACGTCTATGGTACTTCCTGCAAGGTTGGCAGGATCAAAGTTTACAACAAATTTGCTTAGCTGTGAGAAAGCTCCGACAAAGTCTGCTTCCTGCCCACGATAAGGAAATTCAAAGGAAACGGGACTGTGCGCTGCATCATACGTCCATGCGCCCGAATTGGCATATGCTGAAGTTCCATTCCATGCATAGTTGGTAGCTAGTGCTTCAATAGTCGCGCCTGCTTGTCCAACTGAAATGAGTGCTAAGTCTTGTGTTACGTTAACGGCTGCAATCGTAGTGATCGCTCCAGCCAGCGTAGTAAAAGTCAATCCATCAAATCTGGCAGCGATATTTTTGTTGTCTGTTTTAAAAACTGCGTTTACAAAATAGGTGCCGGCAGAAAGGTTTGAAAAAGTGTAACTACCATTTGCATCTGCAATGGTTGATTGCTCATACGTGGTGGTTGCCACTGCACTCTTTGCCAAATAAACAACAGCTCCCGCTGCGTTCGCAGATGTGCCGATTGGGTTTGTGTAGATAACTTTTCCTGAAAGTTTTACGAGAGCCGCAGCGGCTGGTGTATCTGTTTTAGAACACCTCACCGTGCAGAGCATCGTGAGGAGTAGTGTAATGATGGAAATTGTTCTTACCGTTTTCATAATCTTATTGTTTTAGTTTTTGACTATTTTTTTAATTGTTTTCCCTTTCTAATTCAACACTAAGGTATTTGGGGGGGGCTGACTAAATCATGATATTCGTCATGGTCGGCCATGATTGTAATCAGGCGAGTTTCTTCAGCTCAACATAATAATGAGATGCCTTTCCAATTAGAATGAAGTAATGCAGGGTCTATATTCCGGCCTCTCAATAAATGAAAAAAGGACTTATGGCTTACTTAAATGAGTACCGCAGGATGGACTTTAAGTAATGATCTAACAGACCAGCTGAGGAAAATTTTGTGGAATCCATGAAATGAATTCCCGAAGTAGCTGTAAGTGAAAGTTGGGTAGAATTCATTTCATAAACTTCTACCCGATAATTTAAAAGCGTATCCGGTTTAACCATTAATTCGATTTTCACTAAATGATCGTCCCCCTGAAGCACTGAATTCGGTTCTTTCAAAATCATTTTATGGATAAACCAATGAGGTGGCATTAAACTATCTACTGCAATTGTTTCATCGGCATTCAATGAAGCGTAAAATGGCCAGGCAACTCCGGAGCTGTTGGTGATCGCATATTTCTTTTGTGGAATCTTATCTTTCAAAAAGGCTACCAGCTTGTTGTTAAATTCATTGTTTTGATTAGTCTTTATTTCAACAAAGTAGTTTCTTTCCGGAGTAGGTGTAGTAGGCGGTGCATGCTTCGAGCAGGAAAGGACAGCTAGCATCATAATGACCACGATAGCTTGAGAATGAAATTTCATGGCTTTCTTATTTTTCCATAATCTTCAGGTATTGCTCTTTTTCTAAATCATAAATGGACATATGATCGACCCAAATATAATCCGGATTTTCACGATCCGTGTTTATAATCACGGCTACAATGAGTATAATGTATTTATACATTATTCCCTCTCGCGGCAGATTTATAATTCGCTGCTCGGCTTCCTTGTACACCAATTTTGTAAACGTAATCAGTGGCTCTTTAGAATCCAGAATTTCAGATTTATGACTCAAGGCTAATTGCTCAATTACCTCCTCCTGGTAGTCCGGCTCTCTAGGTTTCTTTTTAACAATGGCACCCGGTTTTTGTAGTTTCATCAGCGCGGCTGATAATGCTCCGCAGCAATCAGTTGATTGGCTTTGTCCTGTTCTTTCTATTCTACCCCAACCTTCTTTTAGAGAAAACCCAATATGCGGACCTACAAATAATAAGGCGGCACCACTGTCTGGTACGTGATGAGCAAATGCCTCTAATCCTGTAATGCCCGTAAATGGCAAACCAGCCAAGCCTCCAAAATTGAATGGGCCTTTCACCACATGATTGGCAAAAAGGCCTTTCGTATTAAGGACATCATCTACACAAGTAGATTGTCCCAATAGAATTTTTTCCGGTGAAATTTTATGTACGGCATATAAGAAAAATAGCAAGGAGTCTGAGTATTCGTTAAAGGGTACGGCACCCGCAAACGTTTTGTTTATTATGGCTTTAAGTGTGTCGTTCGGTATTTTGGTGATCTCCTCTGGGAAGGTGGGTTTTCCTCCATAATTACACGAGCCCAATAAAAGCAGGCAGAAGCTGAATAGCCCCACCATGGCATTACCAACAACTTTATTCATAATTTGATTTTAGGATAACTTTCAATAGTACTCACAATTTATTGTTAGTCAACTTTTATAGTAAGTCTCGATTCGACAATTACTGTATGTCATGGTTGTCTTCATAATGCACATTCATACATCAAATATAATAGCTCAATCAATCGGGAATGAGTTGAGTGTGGTTAAATATACATCCTCTTTTTTGAAATTTTAATGCTTTTATGCAACCCTGACAAATACTTTGCGTCTAATACATAATTCTCTTATGTAATTAGATCATTATGCATTCACCGGAATTATTAAAAGGTACTCTTCAAACCATATTGCTAAAAGTCTTGAAAGACCATGGCAAGATGTACGGGTATGAGATTACTATGCGAGTAAAAGAGCTTTCGGACAGGCGGCTGATGTTGACTGAAGGAGCTCTCTATCCTGCCCTTCACAAATTGGAGGCTGAAGGGATTTTAAAAACCGATACGGTGATGATTGGTAAACGCGTAAGGAAATATTATTCTCTTACCAGCACTGGCCGCACTTTAGCAAAGAACCGCGTGGATGAATTGGTTGATTTTATTAATACGATGAGCAATGTACTGCAAGTAAAACTGGCCTGATATGGCAGAACTGACCAAAGACCATATTAACTACATCACCAAAGACCTCAACTACCGCGGCATTGTAGCGGAAGGAATTGAAGCAGAAATGATAGATCATATCTGCTCTGCTACGGAAATAGAAATGAACAAGGGGAAAAAATTCATTGAAGCGTATCAACATATATTGAAATCGTTTGGCCACACCAGCGGTCTGCGAGAAGTACAAAAGCAAACATTGAAAGTCGAAAATCAAAAAGCCACTATTATGCTAAGAAATTATCTCACCATTGCCTTCCGCAATCTGCGCAAGCAAAGATTTTATTCCTTCATAAATATTGGGGGATTGGCCGTGGGGGTAGCTTCCTGCTTGGTCATTGTGCTGTTTATCATTGATGAATTGAGTTATGATAAATACAATACAAGAGCTGATCGCATTTATCGTGTTAACAATGAAATCAAGTTCAGTGGAAATTATTATAACATGACCACGAGTTCAGCTCCTGCTGCTCATACGTTACTTCAAGACTATCCAGAAATTGAATCAACGGTGCGGTTTCGAGATTACGGATCGTATTTGGTTAAAGCAGCCGAAGGAAATGAAAGCATTAAGGAGAAAAGAGTAATTTGGACAGATAGCACGTTCTTCAAATTTTTTTCTGTGACCGTATTAGAAGGAAATCCAAACACTGCATTGAAAGAGCCAGCGAGCGTTGCTATCAGCAAACGAACCGCAGACAAATATTTTCCCAATGGAAATGTCCTTGGCCAGTCGTTGATTCTTGACAATAAATATAATGCCAAGATTACGGCTGTGTATGCCGACATTCCCGAAGCCTCACATTTTCATTTTGATATCCTCATCTCAATGGTGGGCGATTGGCCTGTGGCGAAAGAAGCGCAATCAACTGTATATCTAAGTAATAATTTTCCCACTTATCTCTTGCTGAAAAAGGGAACTGATGCCAAAGCCCTTGAAAAGAAATTTTCAGGGTTTCTATCCAAATACGTTGGTCCACAATTAGCGCAAGCTTTGGGTAACGATTTTACCATGGAAAAATTCACTTCTTCGGGAAACAAATATGAAATGTCGTTGACCCCGTTGTTGGATATCCATCTTCATTCAAACTTGAAAGGAGAGTTTGAGGCCAATGGCAGCATCACGTACGTTTATCTATTTGCAACCATTGCACTATTCATTTTGGCGATTGCCTGTATCAATTTTATGAACCTGTCCACGGCACGCTCTAGCAATCGCGCCAAGGAAGTTGGTGTGAGAAAAGTAATGGGTTCACTCCGCTCACATTTAGTTCGTCAATTTTTAACGGAGTCAACTTTACTCACCGTCTTCTCATTTGTGCTAGCAATAGGGGTGGCCTTCGTGGCATTGCCTGCTTTTAACTCTCTTGCTCAAAAGCAACTTTCCTTGCCATTGTCATATCCCATTTTCTACTTGGCACTAGTAGCGTTTGCTATTGTAGTAGGGTTGATAGCCGGATTGTACCCTTCTTTTTTCTTGTCGGCCTTCCAGCCCGCGAGCGTATTAAAAGGCAATGTCTCATTAGGGATGAAAAGCGGTCTTATTCGCAGTGCATTGGTCGTGTTTCAATTTGTTATTTCTATCTTTTTAATTGTCGGTGCTATTACCGTTAACCGACAACTGAATTACATTCAAAACAAAAAGTTAGGATTTGAAAAAGAACAGGTACTACTTATAAAAGATGCATACGCGCTGCGTCCGAATGTTCAATCTTTCAAAAATGAAGCATTAAAAATAAGCTCCGTAGAAACTTGCACCATATCGGGCTTTCTACCCATTGAAGCTGGCTCTGAAGTTTCGCGAAATGATAATTCCTTTTGGAAAGAAGGCAATCAGCCCACTACAGATAATTTGGTGAGCTTGCAAGACTGGCGTGTTGATCATGACTACATCAAAACGTTTAAGATGAACCTCAAAAAAGGTCGTGAGTTCTCCAATGAATTTGCTTCTGATTCCTCGGCCGTGGTATTAAACGAAGCGGCAGTATTGCAATTCGGTTTAGGCGATGATCCTCTTGGTAAAAAGATTACCACTTTTTACGGTCAGCTTCCAGATGGTTCGCCCGACCCAAATCAAACTAAATCATGGATCGTGATAGGTGTGTTAGAAAATTTTCATTTTTCATCGTTGAAAGAAAGTATTTCCTCATTGGGTTTGTTCTTGCGACAAAGCGATGGTTTTATCAGCTTGCGTATCAATACTAATAATTCAACAGAGACTATTGCTTCTCTTCAAAAAATCTGGAAACAATTGGCTCCCGGCCAGCCTTTTCAATATTCTTTTTTGGATGAAGACTTTGATAAAATGTATGTAAATGAACAGCGTCTTGGAAAAATCTTCGGCATGTTCGCGGGACTAGCTATCATCATTGCTTGTCTTGGATTATTTGCGCTCACGGCATTCACGGCAGAGCAGCGCACTAAAGAAATTGGAATTAGAAAGGTATTGGGCGCAAGTGTGAGCAGTATTGTAGTATTGCTCTCCAAAGAGTTCGGAAAATTGATTCTCATTGCTTTCATCATCGCTACCCCAATCGCATGGTTTGGTGTGAACTGGTGGTTGAAAAGCTATACGTACAAAGCAGAGATCGGTATCATGGTTTACATTTTGGCAGGAGCCCTTACTTTTGCCATTGCCTGGATTACGATGGGTTATCAATCTATTCGAGCTGCGAGTTCTGATCCTGTGGCGTCATTGAGGAGCGAATAAACATTTACTTTCTATGTCTTGCCAACGCAGCGGCTTGTCCAATCCAGTTATCGCGCCCAATTCTATTTGGAAAGAATTTGATTGCAGAAGTTACATGATCAATAGCTTCCGGGGTGAATTCGCTGATCTGACTGAAGGTATAAATGCCTAATGCATTTAATTTACTTTCTATTACAGGGCCTATGCCAGAAATCAATTTCAAATTGTCTTTGGCTTTTGCCAATGTTTCTGAGTAAACCAATCGTTGACCCTCAATGAAGTCCGAAAAAACGGGCTCCTTACGTAAGATCGATTTAGCATTGCGCGCTTCCTCCAATTCCGCTTCAAGCAGTTGATTCGCTTTTTTTGTCTCCGTTACTTGATTTTCCAATTGCTTAATTTGGAAGTTAAGTCTGCCGACTTCTACATCCGATAATTGTACTTTAGGCCGAAGTGATTGCAATTCTTCTTGCCAATGTTTCGCTTCTTTTATCATCGGCTCGACTTCCGTTCTTAGTTTCTCTTTCTCATGTGAAAGGCTTTGAAAATCCTGGCGGAAAGTTTCTTGCGCCCGGGCTAATTTTGATTCTAACTGAAAGACTACTTGATCCGATTCATGTTTTAGTTTCATCAGCTCTTTCTTTTCTGTTTGTAGAGATGAAATCAATGTTTGAGAATGATCCATAGACGATTGTCTCAAATACCAGGCAATTCCAAAACCAATTAACACGGCAACTAATAGCATCACTAAGATTTCAATAATAGCCATTGTTGTTTCATGTGGCTTAAAATGGGCAGGATCTGTCAATAGCCCTTTTACGCCAAACAAATACCATTGAGAGGCAATGACGCACCAAAGGACAAAGCCACCCAGCAGAGAATAAGTAAGTTTCATACAGCTAATTTATGGAGTGAAACTAATAATAATTCGGTAATTCAATTAATTTACGAATAAATCGCCTTAAGGTGCCCCTTAAATCAACTAGCCGTTATCGTTATTCAATGGGCGCATTTGTCCATTGATCAGTTTTTGTCCAACATGAATAAGTAGGTTACTTTTACAGCCTAATCCCTTCCTTGCATGAGCCTTGTAGAAAATTTTAATGCCTATCGTAGCCAGATGAACGATAAGATCATGGCTGCCGATAACTTGATTATCAAACGAATTTTTAACCTGGATACCAATGCCTACCAGGCGGGAGCGTTAGATGTAAAATCGAAGGAACTGATAGGCCTAACCTGTTCGCTCGTTTTGCGATGTGATGATTGTGTAAAATATCATTTGGGAAAATGCAAAGAGGTGGGTTTTACCACAGCCGAAGTACATGAAGCAATGGGTGTGGCAACGCTCGTTGGCGGAACGATCGTAGTGCCTCACCTTCGCAGGGCTTTTGAGTATTGGGATGAGTTAAATTCAAAGTAAGAATATGTTTAAACGGGATTTAGATTTAGAAAGACAATGGAATAGTCTACTACTGGAAATAGAAAAATCGATTCAGAAGAAGCCAAAAGACCTGAATGAAGTTTTATTTTTAATAGGCGTACAGGAGCTGGGGCGGGGCGCTAAACGGTTTGAAAAAGAAGAGAAGCAAGACCTGATGCACATTGCTATATGCAAAGTGTTAAGCTTAGCCGGATACTATGAATTGGAAGGACAAGATAAAGATGGCTGGCCACATTGGAAGCTCGTTAAGAAATTGCCGCATTTTGACATGCTTGAGCAAGAAAAGCTGCTAAAAATGCATGTGATTGAGTATTTTGAAATGGAGTATGATTGGAAATTATTAACAGGCAATTCATCCGAACATAATTTAAACTAGGTACATGCAAGGATCTGGTTCCATCATGGTATTTACTTTATTAATGCTGCTTTCATGCAATCAAAAGGCAGATTTACTAGAAGGTGCTACGGAAATTCGAACCGCAGAAGGGGATTTCGAAAAAGCCGCACATAAAATCGGAATCGCAGAAGCCTTTTACCAATTTGCCGCTGAAAAGGCTACCATCAATCGGGGAAAATTGATTCATGGACGCGATTCCATCCGGCTGTTCTACCTCAGTGCCAAGTTGGCAGAAGCTACGCTAAGTTGGTCACCGGATACCGTGGTTGTCAGTCAGAGTGCGGATCTGGCCTACACCTATGGAGCGTACAAACTTCTTATGGTTGACAGTCTTGGAAATAGAACAACTGAAACCGGTCACTTTCATACTGTCTGGAAAAAACAGAAAGACGGAAGCTGGAAATATGTCTGGGATTAATGTTATCCATCCTCTTCAAATTGCTTTTGATACCTTCTACTTGAAAGATTAAAACTATCTTGCCAATCACTTCGTTTCCAATAGTAGCATGAGTGATGGGATCCAAGATATACATCGTAAAGTAGGCGCTTTCAAGAGAAAGTATTATCTCAATCTTTTTCTAAAAGGTAGTTTGCTCACATTGACATTTGTCCTGGGGTACTTCTTGATAGCCGCCCTATTAGAATATAACTTATGGCTTGGAAGAGAAGCGCGTTTTCTGATACTCGCCTCTTTTTTTGGTTTGGTTGCGTTTTGTCTCTTTCAGTTTTTGAAAGAACCGTTGACCTGGTGGATTTACAAAAAAGGATTGGGTGAAGAGGACAGCGCAAAATTGATCGGCAATTATTTTCCTACGGTTAGAGACCGGCTGCTAAACGTATTACAGCTTTCCGAAAAAAATGCCGGGGCTCTGGCGGAGGCTGGTATCTTCCAAAAAGCAAATACCTTCAAAGACATCTCTTTTGAATCGGCTATTGACTTCAAGGCAAACACGAAATACTTAAAATTCCTCGCGGTTCCCGTGGCACTTTGCATTTTCCTTCTTGTAATAGACCGAGGCATTTTCACTCAAAGCACGCAACGAATCGTACAATTCAATCAGGAATTCTCCCCTCAAGCTCCCTTTCAATTTTCGGTTGAAGATGGAAATCTATCGGCTTTTTTTAATGAGGACTTTACCCTCAAACTCACTATTTCCGGAGAAGCAATTCCATCGACTGTGTTTGTTGTTTTTGGCGCTCAGCGATGGAAAATGGAAACGATTAGCCAGGGAAATTTCATTTACACTTTTGAGAAAATCCAGCATGAAATTGATCTGCAGTTTGAAGCCTCGGGGTTCTATTCATCTCTCTATAAAATTCAACTTATCAATCGACCAGAATTGACCAAAATTATCGTCTCATTAAATTATCCTTCTTACATCGGAAGAAAATCTGAACAATTCTCCAACACGGGAAATCTGGAGGTGCCAGAAGGAACAAAGGTCACATGGAAAGTTGGTGCCGTCAATACGCTAACGGCTCAAATGTTATTTGCTTCTGAAAAAGGGCCTCATGATATGCAAGTCGTAGATAATCAATTATTCAATTTTAGTAAGAACATCAAAGAACCTGATCAATACTCTATTTTATTGGAGAATGAGAA
Organism: Cyclobacteriaceae bacterium; assembly: GCA_031430395.1. Classification (GTDB taxonomy): domain Bacteria; phylum Bacteroidota; class Bacteroidia; order Cytophagales; family Cyclobacteriaceae; genus ELB16-189. Next base: position 30,985 of record JANPBK010000016.1, on the reverse strand, counting down.
AAGCAAAAACAAAGATCAAATATCGTATTCCATTAATGTGATAAAAGATCAACATCCACAAATTGTGGTAGATAACTTGCGCGATTCAATCTTGTATAAGAATATTTTATTAGGCGGCTCTTTAAGTGACGACTTCGGTTTGACTGAATTGAGATTGAATTATCAGATCACAAAAGGCTCTAAGGAGTCGCCCATAAAAAATATCATCATCCCATTAGCTTCCGCGCGCACTCAACAAAGTTTCTTTTATCAGTGGCCCGTTGATTCTCTACAATTGAAACCAGGTGATAAACTAACTTACCATATGCAAGTATGGGACAATGATGCTGTCAATGGAAGAAAGTCTACTCGTTCAGCATATTATAGTTTTGCCCTACCCGGTGAAGAGGAGTTAAAAACAAACATTAAACAGTCGCAACAAACAGCAGAAAATAAAATTGACCAAAGTCTTCAAAAAGCGAAAGAGTTAAAGCAGTCTATAGACGAAGCTCAGGAAAAGTTGCGAGGCAAACAAAGTTTGGATTGGCAAGACAAAAAAATGCTGGAAGACTTAATTGAACAAAAAGAAAAATTAGATAAAGCGATTAATGAGCTGCAAAAAGAAAACTCCTTATTAGAACAAAAGAAGGAGTCATTTTCACAAGAAAGCGAGCGAATCAAAGAAAAATCTGAGCAGATTCAAAAGTTAATGAATGAATTGCTAGATGAAGAAACCAAGAAGCTATTTCAGGAATTAGAAAAGCTTTTAAAGCAAAATGCGGACCCTTCTCAAATGCAAAAGCTTCTCGAGAAAATGGATCGCAAGGAAATCAACATGGAAAAGGAATTGGAGAGAACATTAGAATTATTCAAACAACTCCAATATGACTATAAACTAGAACAAGCAATTGATGATCTTAAAAAGCAAAAAGAAAAACAAGAGCAGCTTCTCAATGAAACTGAGGAGCTAGCAGGTGAGAAGAAAGATGCCCCAATTAATAATACTGACAGCAAAGACGGAAGCGAGCAGAAAAACCAAAAGGAAAATATTGGAAATGATAAGGATCAAAAAAACGAAAAGGCCGATACTAAAGAACTAGCCGATAAGCAGGAGGAATTAAAGCAAGAACTAGAGAAGTTTGATAAGTCATTGGAGGAATTAAAAAAAATGGGGGAGGAAATGCAAGAGCCGCAAGACACGCCAAGTGATGAGGAAATGCAAGACCTTAAAAACTCCGAGAATGAAAGCAAAGAATTATTAAATCAAGGCAAGCCAAAGAAAGCTAGTGAACAGCAGAAGAAAGCAGTAAGTAAGATGAAGCAAATGCAACAAAAATTAGAAGGCATGCAAAATTCCATGCAAATGGAAATGGATATGGCCAACTTAGAAAGCTTGCGCCAAATCCTTCATGGGCTCATCAAACTATCCTTTGACCAGGAAAGCTTAATGAAAGAATTCAATCAGGTACAGCAGACTGACCCTCGTTATATTCAACTATCACAAAACCAATTAAAGGTAAAAGATGACGCTAAAGTATTGGAAGACAGCCTATTAGCACTTTCTAAGAAGGATCCTTTTATGGGCTCTATTGTCACCAAAGAAGTGGGAGAGTTAAACGACCATCTTGATAAAGCCTCATTGAATGTCAAAGAAAGAAAAAAAGGAAACGCCAGTTCGGAAATGCAATTTTCCATGACGAGTATTAATAACCTGGCGCTCATGCTCAACGACCATTTTGATATGATGATGGACATGATGGCCAACGCAAAACCATCGCCCGGTAAAGGAAAAAAGAAATCAAAGCAACCAAGTTTAGGAAAACTTCAACAACAATTGAATCAGCAAATGGAGCAGATGAAAAACGGAAGTAAGTCTGGACGTCAGCTGTCAGAAGAATTTGCACAAATGGCGGCTGAGCAAGAGAGGATAAGGAGAGCGCTGCAAGAGATGCAAGAGAAAATGAAAAAAGAGGGTGGCAAGATTCCAGGTGGAGATTTACCCGGAAAAATGGAACAAACCGAGATGGATTTAGTTAACAAGCAGATCACAGAACAGACTATTCGCAGGCAGAATGAAATCATCACACGACTTCTCGAGGCAGAGAAGTCAATGAGAGAACAAAATCAAGACGAAGAACGTAAAGGAGAAACCGCTAAAGATTATGATCAGGAAATGCCACGGGCTTTTGAAGAATATTTAAGATTACGAGAAAAAGAAGTAGAATTGTTGAAAACAGTGCCTCCTAAATTATTTCCCTATTACAAGAAAGAGGTGAATGAATATTTCAAACGAATCGGAACAAAAAACTAACTACCATACTCACAGGGCATGAACAAAATTAGTATAGAAATCCCCTCATTGTCTGAGAACATTCGGATGATTGAAAGCTTCATCGACAATGCCCGTGAGAAGTATCATTTGGATGATGACATCTATGGTAATATTATGATCGCTGTGACAGAGGCGGTTAATAATGCCATTAGGCATGGAAATAAGAGCAATTCATCGAAGAATGTCTCTTTAACCCTTTCTCTAGCAGAAGGGCTAATAAAATTCAAAATCGAAGATGAAGGTAATGGATTTGATTATGATAGTCTTCCTGACCCCACGGCTCCAGAAAACATTGAAAAGCCAGGTGGCAGGGGTATTTTCTTGATGAAGCATTTAGCTGACGAAGTTGCATTTAATGAAAGAGGTAAGGTAGTAGAGCTAAGCTTCTACATGAATTGAAGAATGGCTTCCATCCGGTTTTTCACAGAAAGTACCAATTTTAAGATATCATGCCCAAGAAAAACAAGAGCCTGGATTAGAGCAGTTACTAAAATCGAGAAAAGGGCTATTTCAGAAATCAACTACATCTTTTGTTCGGATACATATCTGCTAGAACTTAATCAACGGTTCTTAAAACACAATACGCTAACTGACATCATTACCTTTGACAATGCGGAAGAAGGCAAGGACATAAAGGGTGAAATTTATATAAGCATAGACCGGATTAAAGAAAATGCATTTAGTCTAAAGACAGATTTCGAAGATGAGCTTCATCGAGTCATTATTCATGGCGTCCTACATCTAATTGGGTATACGGATAAGAAGAAGTCCGAAAAAGCCATAATGCGCAAAAAAGAGGAAGCTTTCCTATCTTTACGCAAATAGTTCCACGTGGAACTTACTCTGACTATAATTTTAACAAACCAACGTTCCACGTGGAACTATTAGCCCGAAAATGTTTCAAGAGTATGATGTGATAGTAGTGGGCGCTGGGCACGCAGGCTGTGAAGCAGCGGCCGCAGCAGCAAATATGGGTTCTAAGGTTCTCTTAGTTACTATGAATATGAATACCATTGCCCAAATGTCTTGCAACCCGGCAATGGGTGGTGTAGCCAAAGGTCAAATTGTTCGAGAAATAGATGCATTAGGTGGGTATTCAGGAATCATTTCTGATAAGTCTATGCTTCAGTTTAGAATGTTGAATCTATCAAAAGGGCCTGCGATGTGGAGCCCTCGTTCTCAAAATGATAGGATGAGATTTGCAGAGGAGTGGAGATTAGCACTTGAATCAATGCCAAATGTTGATTTTTGGCAAGAGACCGTAAGTGGATTAGTAGTAAAGGGTAATACAGTTAAGGGCATTAGAACCGCCTTGGGTATCGAGATTAAATCCAAAGCGGTAGTGCTTACTAACGGTACATTTCTAAATGGAAAAATTCACATTGGAGAAAAGAACTTTGGGGGAGGGCGTGCGGCTGAGAAGGCAGCAACCGGAATCACAGAACAATTAGTCGAACTTGGATTTGAATCCGGAAGGATGAAAACTGGAACACCGCCAAGAATTGATGGGCGTTCCTTAAACTACTCAGTAATGGAGGAACAGAAGGGCGACCAACACCCTAGCAAGTTCTCTTACTCCAATACAAAACCTTTAGATAAGCAATTGAGCTGCTGGATTACTTACACCAATGAGTCTGTTCATAAGGAATTAGAAAAGGGATTTGATCGATCTCCAATGTTTCAGGGAAGAATAAAGGGTCTTGGTCCAAGATATTGCCCTTCCATTGAAGATAAGATTAATCGGTTCGCTGAAAGAGATAGGCATCAAATATTTGTTGAGCCTGAAGGATGGAAGACCGTTGAGATTTACGTCAACGGATTCTCTACTTCATTACCGGAGGATATTCAATTCTCAGCAATCACTAAAATAGCTGGTTTTGAAAATGCTAAAATGTTTAGACCTGGGTACGCCATAGAATATGACTATTTCCCTCCTACTCAACTTAAAATGTCGCTTGAGACACAACTAATTGATAATCTGTACTTTGCTGGTCAAATTAACGGGACAACCGGGTATGAAGAAGCGGCTTGTCAGGGGCTAATGGCGGGTATCAATGCTCATAATAAGGTACGCGAAATCGAGCCGTTCATATTAAAGAGATCAGAGGCATACATTGGTGTGCTAATCGATGATCTGGTTAACAAAGGCACTGATGAACCCTATCGAATGTTTACTTCCCGGGCAGAATATAGAATTCTATTACGGCAAGACAATGCAGACCTACGTCTTACAGAAAAAGGATATCAACTGGGACTCGCTTCTAATGAGAGGCTCGAAAAACTTCTTACTAAAAAGAATGAAATTAGCACCTTGACTCAAGAGTTGAAATCATTGCGAGTTGAACCATCCATCGTGAACAATGACTTGGTCGAATTAAATACAGCAACGATCACAGAAAAGATACCTGTGGAGAATCTATTGAAGCGACCACAAATAGGTATGGCTGAACTTAAAAAAATAGATCCAACAATTAATAAGATTCTAAGTCACTATAGTGAAGATGTACTGCAGCAGGTTGAAATTCTGACTAAGTATGAAAGCTACATTGAGCGTGAGCAAAAAATGGCAGAAAAGATTGAAAGCCTGGAACACTATAAAATTAAATCAGACTTTGATTATGGCAAAGTGAAGGCGCTCTCTTCAGAAGCAAGAGAAAAATTAAAAAAGATAAGACCTGAAACCATTGGGCAACTATCTCGAATCAGTGGGGTATCACCTGCAGATGTTTCGGTACTCACCGTGTACATGGGAAAATAAGATGAGTTTAGAATCCGTATCCGCTTGTCCGATTTGTAGATCCACTTCATTCACCTTACTACTTACAGCAGAAGATTATACTTCTACAGGCGAAAGCTTTAATATAGTAAAGTGTGCAGGCTGCAATTTTACGATTACTAATCCACGGCCAGATAAAATTTCAATAGGAAGATATTATCAATCTGAAACGTATATTTCTCATTCAGGAGGCGGTCAAAGTCTGATAGATCAGATCTACCGATTTGCAAGAAGAATAACGGTCCAATGGAAGTTACGACTTGTTAATAAGTATAAATCTAACGGAAAAGCACTTGATTACGGATGTGGAACTGGTGCGTTTCTATTTAAACTGCAATCCAACGGATGGTCAGTAACAGGAGTGGAACCGTCAATAGAAGCCAGAGAAAAAGCATCCAATCTTTTGCGTATTCCTATTTATCCTTCTTTGGAAAACATAGACCACACTACGTTTGACATAATCACTTTGTGGCACGTATTAGAACACGTCCATGACCTCGAAAACACACTAGCTACATTACGTTCTTTATTAAACGATGATGGCACTATTTTTATAGCTGTACCAAATCATGAGTCACAAGATGCAACTAAATATAAAGCTTTCTGGGCCGGGTATGATGTGCCAAGACACCTTTGGCACTTTTCAAAAGACACTATGAGCAAGTTGCTTGATAATGCAGGCCTTTCTGTAGTTGAAACAATCCCTATGAAGCTAGATGCTTATTATGTGTCCTTATTAAGTGAGAGATATAAAAGCCCTCAGCAAAATAAATTACTTAAATTTTTGAAAGCATTCTTAAATGGATTTACGTCCAACTTCGCGGCTATCAAAAATCGAAATTACTCAAGCATTATTTACATTGCGAAGAGACGATGAGAAACATAATTGTAAGCTTTCTTCTGGTACTACTTTTCAGCCAGTGCGCCAATCAAACTTCTCCAAACGGAGGTCTTCAGGATAAGAAAGTGCCTGAACTTATTTCATCCAAACCAAAAAACAATCAACTCAACTTTGGAGGAGAAAAGATTGAAGTAGAATTTGACGAATACGTGAAGCTGAAAGATCCTGCCGAGGAGATAATGATAACACCGTCTATTGGAAAAGACACCAAATACATTGCGAAGAAGAATAAGATAGTGATCATTCCTAAAACTAAGTGGAACCCAAACACAACTTACAGTATCTCGTTTAGGGATGCAGTCCAGGATATTACCGAAAGCAATTCCGCTTTTAATTTAAGGTTGGCATTTAGCACCGGATCAGAAATAGATTCTTTACAACTTGTGGGCGTTGTATCACAGCTATATAAGGAGGAGTTACCTGAAAAGATTACAGTAGCCGTATATCAAAGTGATACCTTTAATATATTTAACCATCAACCCACCTACTTTACAAAGACAGATAAAAAAGGCAGATTCGTTATCAGTAATCTCAAAGCGGGGGTCTACTACATTTATGCTTTCGATGACAAAAGTAAAAACCTAAAAGCTGAGAGCAAATCTGAACGCTACGGATTTCTGAATAAAAAGATTGAACTATCGGGTGCCTATGATAGCCTGCGAGTACCATTGATACGCGTAGATGCACGTGATATAAAACTTACTAACATACGACATACTGAGAAAATCACTCGTATTAAATTCAATAAACCGGTAGACAGTGTACAAATATCTAACTATTCATCCAACAAATTAATTTACACATTTGGAGAAACCCAAGAAGAACTTATCTTCTATAAAGAGAACCTAGAAAAAGATTCTATTAAAATAAAACTTCATGTCTCAGACAGTGTTGGGCACGCCTTTGATACTGTCACATACATCAAATCAATTCCAACCAAGGTAGTTAAAGAGACTTTTAAAATGACGTCTACTAAATTAAATTTCAATATAGAAACAGAAATATTAACTGCCACTTTTAAGTTCAATAAACCGATTACAAAATTCAACTTAGATAGTATGTATGTGCAGATCGACTCTATGAGATCCGAACCGATTACTGCCAATGAAATCATTATCGATACGTTACATCATCAATTAAAAATTGAGAAACCTATTCCTCAAAAGCAAACAGAAAAAACCAGTAAAGCAGAAAATCCAATATTAATACTAGGTAAGGGGTCCTTTGTTTCCATCGAAGCAGATTCCTCAAAAGCCTTCAATAAAAATATTCAAATACCTAAAGAGGAAGGAACAGGATCTCTCGCTATAGATGTCAAAACAAATGAGAAACACTACTTAATCGAACTGCTAACGAGAGATGGCGAACTTGTTAAAAGACTATCCACAATCCAGAAATATATCTATAAAAATTTAAGCCCTACTGAATACAAAATCCGAATAATTATAGACCGTAATAATAACGGAATATGGGATGCCGGAAACTATGATAAAAGAATAGAACCTGAAAACGTTATACTGTTTAAAACATTTGAGGGGAAATTTACTACTCCCGTGAGAGCTAATTGGGAAGTGGGTCCTTTGGTGATAAAGTTCTGATTTGCCTAATTCCGTGTGGATAGAATTTACGAAAGTCAATGAAATCCGGCAAACGTATTGCTCTAATCTTAGAATGTTTATAATTGATATACACCAAACAAAATATCAACGATGAAAGCGATGTTAGTAAAGATATCCACAATCCACAAAATTGCGTTACATTAGTAAATGAAGCACAGATTTAAACTATTAATCAGAAACAGATCCATAAGTTCTACACAATTAAAGATTATAGGAAATCTATCAACAAATGAACACCCCTAACTACAAATACAAAAAATTTAAAAATTTAATATTTAATACAATATTCGCTCTCCTATGTGCACAAACTACAATTGCACAAAACGCAACAGAGATACAAATCGCTAATGAATATTTGTTAAAGGGTGAAAAAGTCAAAGCGCTCGCGGCTTTTCAAGTGCTCTCAAAAGATCCACAGAACATTCCAGCTATCCACAATAACTACTTAAATCTATTACTTGACTTGAATAACTTTAAGCAAGCTGAAAATTATGTAGAGAAAGTAATAAAGCGTGACGATCGACTTACCTACCGGTTAGATCTAGGCATCGTTTACATTCGCGCAGGAGATTTAAGTAAAGCTGATAAATATTTAAAATCAATTATAAAGGTAAATGCTGAAGATGCGTATAAGGCTAAGTTAATAGCTGACTATTTAGCTTCAAGAAACTTGATCGATTATAGTGTTTATTCCCTGCAGCAAGCGAGAATTTTCTCTAAAAGCCCACAACTTTTTTCATTGGAATTGGCAAATCTATATCGCCTACAGGGAAAAAGGAATGAAATGGTGGGGGAATACTTGGACTACATAACACAAACCCCAGCCAATAGTGCCTACATCAAAAATCTAATGCAATTGTTGCTAACCAAACCAGAAGAATTGGAAAGCCTAGAACAACTGTTGACAGATCGTGTTCAAAAAGATCAGAATTCGGAAGTGTTTAGTGATTTGTTAATATGGACAAATCTGCAACTTAAAAATTTTTATGGAGCCTTCATTCAGTCTCGGGCGTATGATAAGCGCTTTCGTAAGGAGCAATCCAAAACTTTAGAGATCGCCCAAATTGCGCTAAACAATCATGACTATATTAATGCAGACAAGGCTTTCACCTATGTGACAAAGGAATTTGTGAACACGCCTAATTACTTACCTGCACAATTAGGCTTAATTAAAACCAGAGAGGCAAAGGTAAAAAGAAAGTTTCCGGTAAATAGAGATTCAGTTCGTTACCTCATTAGGGAATATAATCAATTTAGATTACGCTATCCGGATCACCCCAGCGCGTTTGATGCAAAACTAAGTGAAGCGCTGTTACACGGATATTATTTAAATGAACTAGACTCCGCTATTCGAGTGATCAATAATCTAATAGTAGATCAAAAAGCTTCTGCGCAAATTATTAATCAAGCAAAAATGGAATTGGGTGATATTTTCCTTCTCAAGGAAGAACCTTGGGAAGCCACACTCTTGTATTCTCAAGTAGAAAAATCACAGCGCGAAACGCTAATGGGTTATGAAGCAAAATTACGAAATGCAAAACTTTCGTACTACAGGGGTGACTTTAAATTAGCGCAAGAGCACCTGGACATTTTAAAACAAGCGACCACTCGTGAAATAGCAAACGATGCCATGGAATTAAGTATGCGCATCAAAGAGAACACAACTTTTGATAGTACTGGTACCGCATTGAAGGAATATGCCGCTATTGAAATGTTGCTTGTCCAGAATAAAACAAATGAAGCGCTTAAGCGATTTGGAAAATTCCAAAATACAGAGGGATCTTCTACTTCAGGCATTAAAGATGATATGTATTGGCTGGAAGCAAAATTGAGAATTAAGTTAGGACAATTTAACGAAGCGATTCTATTATTGGAAAAAATACTACTTGAATTCCCGGAAGATATTTTAGCTGATGATGCGTATTTTTTGCAAGGAGACCTTTACGAAAATCAACAAAAAAATATTGATAAGGCGATCAAAATTTATAGGGAATTTTTAAATAAATATCCAGGAAGTGTTTATCTGGCAGAGGCGCGAAAACGATTTAGAAACCTACGTGGAGACTTTACAGAGGAAAAATCAATTAATTAAGAAGAGGAATTACTGCATCACCCTCTTTAATTTTACCCCCCGAAACTACTCTGGCAGTAATTCCACCATGCCCTCTCATCGCATTGTATCCTCCCACGCCCAACGCCTCTTCCATACGCGAGCAAGGATGGCATTCACCTGAATATTCAAATAGCACTTCGCCAATTTGAAATTGTTTGCCCTTCAGCGAAAGGAGGTTGATACCTTCTATCAGGATATTTCTCCGTGTCAGCGTATAGTCTACATCAGCTTTGTCCAAAATCGAAGCAACCGCAGCGATATGTTCTTTTTGAATGAACGTTACTTGTCGGTTGCCGCCTTTGCTTCGATCGCCTTCCAGGCCTTTGTTTTGAATGGCCGAAACGGATTCAATTAACATCACCGGAACTTGTCGGTCGGGCCGGATAGAAATAGCCACTACCCTTCCGGGTTGTGCAAATTGGTTCATCAATTCTTTGATTTCCATTTTGTGACTCGGTTACTCTGTGGAATGATTTCGTCTATCTTTTAGTTTCATTATGGCGCGAAGGATTTTTACCCACATATTCCAGCGCGTAGTTTTCTTCAACTGTGAGAAATGATTCTCCACTTTATCAAAAGCATCTTCCAAAAACGCATCGTGTAGCCAGCGTATGGCCAATGGCCAGGTTAATAATGCCACACCGTTTATGTTCATAGTAATGGTATGCTTGATTTCAGTTTCTTTCGGTGCTCTTTCTATTATTTCAAATTCATGGACACCATGAAAGCCGTTTGGTTTAGTGAACTGAAACCGGATGAATTCACCTGGCCGGTATGCCGTCACGAAATACCGGATGGGCCCGTGTCCCCCTTTTGAGCCAAGAGAAAGTCCATTATCTAATTTCATCGGTGGCCACTTGTCGGTAGCCAGCATTTTGTCTTCGCGGCTAGCCAGTGTTTTAAACAGCGCGGCCAACTCTGATTTTGGTTGATCAACTATGCGGCTATGGATGTTAATGATTTTCATTTTGAAGAAGAACGGTTAGCAAAATTGCGCTTACCGTTCGAGTAAGCAATTGACTTAGCTGTTAATTATTTCTCTAATTTTGTTATCATTCACGAAAGTTACCCATTCACGACATTATGAAACAATTTGCCGCTGCCCTTTTATTGATGCTTGTTGTCATCAGTTGTTCAAAGCCAGTTGAAACCAGCAATGCTCCGAAAGCGAAGACCTATGCTGAATTGGAAACGTTGTTTAAAGAATGGCGCGAGTTTCAACGCCCTCCACTGAAAGACGGCACGCCCGATTATTCCTCTGCCGCTATGAAAAAGCAGCAAGAGGAATTGAGTAAATGGCAACAACGCCTGAGTAATTTTGATACTACGGGCTGGGCAATTAATCAACAAGTAGATTGGTACATCGTGAAGGCAGAGATGAATGGACTTGACTTTGACCATCGTGTGATGCGCCCGTGGGAGCGCGACCCGGCATTTTATAAAACGCTGTTTATGGAACGGAGTGATGTTCCCGGTCACGAAGGCCCCACCCATGCTGCTATTGTCGATGTGTGGAAGTATTCCTTTCCGCTGACAAGCGAAAGCAAAGACAAACTGGTGAATCAACTTCGTGTGATTGTGCCCTTGTTTGAACAAGCAAAAATAAACCTGACCGGCAACGCCAAAGATTTATGGATCGCGGGCATTCGCGATATCAAAACGCAAACCAAAGATTTGGAGAGCATCCTTTTACTACCCGGAGTGAGCGAGCAATCCGATGTTGTGACGGTGGTGAAAGAAGCGATTGCTTCTACGAATGAGTTAGACACTTGGCTCGAGCAGCAATCAACTTCTAAAACAGGCCCTTCCGGAATAGGAAAAGAAAACTACACGTGGTATCAGCAAAATGTACATTTAGTTCCACTCACGTGGGAAGAAGAAGTGCTGTTACTAAAACGTGAACTTGCCCGTGCATGGACCGGCTTGAAGCTGGAAGAACATCGCAACCGGAATCTGCCTGATTTGAAACCGGCTGATTCACCTGAAGCTTTTGCGGCACTAACGGAACGCGCGGCCAAGAGCCTCTTAAGTTTTTTGGAGAAAGATGAAATCGTGACGGTAAAAGATTATTTCGAGCCGGCCTTGCGCGCACACCTAGGCAAATTTGTGCCTGCTGAGAAGCGCAACTTTTTTATCATTGGTCTTCATCACGATCCGCGCCCGCTATACTCACACTTCTATCATTGGTTTGAATTGGCGCGCATGGACACTGAGCCACATGCTAGCGTGATCCGGAGAGAACCATTGCTGTACAACATTTTCGATACGCGCAACGAGGGTACTGCGACAGCGGTGGAAGAAATGTTTATGCAAGCGGGCTTGTACAACGATGATCCGCGCGTAAAAGAAATTGTGTACATCATGATCGCCCAGCGTGCGGCACGCGGCCTTGGCTCGTTGTATGCACACGCCAACGACCTAACAATGGAAGAAGCGGGAAAAATCCATGCTGACTACACTCCGCGCGGCTGGATGAAAACAGAAAAAGATTTGTTGATTTTTGAACAACACTTATATATGCGCCAACCGGGCTACGGCTCAAGTTACATCACCGGCAAGTATTTGCTGGAAGGCGCGTTGGCAGAATTCGCAAGACGTAAGGAATCACAACAACTACCGTTCCGCGTCAAAGACTTTTTCGATCAGCTCAATGCCATTGGCTGCATTCCTACCTCACTGGGTCATTGGGAGATGACGGGGGATAAGAGTCCCGTGGAGAAGGCGTTGAAGTGATTTGTGAGTTGCAATAAGCGCGCGATAAACATTGTTCGAAGCTAAATCATTAAGGCTTCTTATACTTTCAGTTCAATCTCGGAATTGACTCACCCAGTATTAGTTTAATTAACCAACCATTTTTGAATCAGGGTCTTTAAACCAGCAATCAGGATTCAATAATTAGCTATTACAATACTATTTGAGTAAAGACTTTCGTTTTCTATATATCCGATCATTAAAAAAATGAGGTACATGCTAAAGTTATCTTCCGTCTCTCTCCTAATCATTTTTTCATTCAATAGCTGTTCAGATGAGAAAAGCACGGCAGTAGATACGTATACTGCAACTAAGGCTATTTTTGGAACAGCAATTGATCCAACGAATCTGATCAAATATGCCACGCAGACTAAGCCCGCCTATATTATAAAAGACAATACCACTACGAACCCAATTACAAATTCAGGCGCCACTTTAGGTAGGGTTTTATTTTATGACAAAAACCTCTCGAAGGATAACACGATAAATTGCGCTAGTTGTCATCAACAACAATTTGCCTTTGGAGATAACAAGATCGTAAGCACCGGTGTGAATGGTGTAACAGGAAGACACTCTATGCGCTTGTTGAATAGTCGTTTTTCAAATGAGCAAAAGTTTTTTTGGGATGAGCGAGCAACTTCTCTTGAAAATCAAACCACCCAACCAATTAAAGATCATAAAGAAATGGGCTTTAGTGGGGCTGATGGCGACCCCAGCTTTGCGGTGCTCATAACTAAGCTCGAGGCCTTGCCCTACTACCAGGAACTTTTCAAATTGACTTACGGGGATAGCAAAATTACCGAGCCTCGTTTGCAAAATGCATTGGCACAATTTGTTCGTAGCGTCCAATCTTTTGATTCCAAATATGATGTGGGTCGTGCATCTGCGCCAAATGATAACGTGAACTTTAGCAATTTTTCCGCTTTGGAAAACCTGGGTAAAAATTTATTTCTTGCCGCGCCACAATTCAACGCAAATGGCGAACGAACAGGTGGGGGCGCAGGCTGTCAGGGTTGTCATCGCGCACCCGAATTTGATATAGATCCAAATAGTAGAAACAATGGAGTGATTGGAGTAGTAGGCTCAACTACTGTAGACCTCACAAACACACGCTCTCCCTCGTTGCGAGATCTTGTGAATGCCAGCGGAACATTGAATTCTCAAGCAATGCATGATGCAAGCCTAACTACCCTTGAAGCGGTTATCAATCATTACAATGCAATTCCTGTTAATGCAGGGAATACCAACTTAGATCCAAAATTGCGTCCTCAAGGTCAGTTACAAAAATTATTGCTCACTCAGAATGAGAAAGATGCGTTAGTTGCTTTTATGAAGACGCTTACGGGAACGAATGTATATAACGATAAGAAATGGGCTAATCCATTTAGTAACTAATACACATGTTCAGTCATTATTAGTCTTAATATACCCCCAACGATTACAAATAAAGTAAAGCGAACTTCTCCGCAAATCTTTCGACAGACAATGTTCCGCTAGGTCAAGAATAATAGAGCAGACCCACTGAACTAATACTTGTGCCCTACTGAATTCCAAAAAGACCCTTCAGGTATTTCAGTATGAACAAAAAAGAAACTTTATGTAACTTGTGTTCATGAATAAGAGAACCTTCCTGAAGAACACCGCTACGTTAGGTATGGCTGGACTTCTTCCTTTAGATGCGATTGGCAACTGGGTCAATCAATATGCTCAAGTGTCATCAGAGCAAATTGCAGAAGACGAAACTTTCTGGGATGGGATCAGAAAAGGCTATCGTCTTAAGCCTGATTATATCAATTTAGAAAATGGATACTACTGTTTCCTACCCGAAGAATTACTAGAGGCATACGTTGCCCATCTACGAGAAATTAATTATCAGGGCTCGTACTACATGAGGACCGTACAGTGGGAGCATAAAAATAAGATGGCCGCTAGTTTGGCGACAATAGCCGGTTGCTCAAAGGAAGAACTAATTATTACCAGAAACACCACAGAATCTTTAGACATGGTGATCGGGGGAATACATTGGCAAATTGGTGACGAAGCCGTCATGGCAGAACAAGACTATGGTGCAATGCTCGATATGTTTAAGCTGGTAGCAAGGAGACACGGTATTGTGAACAAAATAATCTCTGTACCAAATCATCCTTCTTCTGATGAGGAGATAGTCAAGTTATACGAAAGCGCAATTACACCTAAAACAAAGTTGTTAATGGTGTGTCACATGATCAACATCACCGGCCAAATTTTACCGATCCGAAAAATTTGTGATATGGCCCACACCAAGGGCGTGCAAGTAATGGTTGATGGGGCGCACGCGTTCGCCCATATCAATTATTCGATTTCAGATTTAAATTGTGACTACTATGGGGCAAGCCTACATAAATGGCTAAGCGTTCCTCTCGGAGCGGGTATGTTGTATGTTAAGAAAGAGAATATTAGTAAGGTTTGGCCCTTATTTGGTGAAGAAGGAAGAAGCGAGGATGATATTTTACGATTGAATCATGTAGGCACTCACCCCGTGGCAACCAATTTGGCGATTGCAAATGCAATCGAGTATTATCAAAAGATTGGTTCACAAAGAAAGGAAGCGCGATTGAGATATTTACAAAGCTACTGGACCAGCAAAGTGCGAAACGTCAAAAAGGTAGTTGTAAATACCCCGGTCGATCCGGCTCGCTCTTGTGGTATTGCCAATGTGGGAATCGTAGGAATGAAACCATCCGACTTGGCAAAAGTGCTTCTCGACAAATATAAAATATGGACAGTAGCCATTGACGGAGCGAATGTTCATGGGTGTCGCATCACACCCAACCTATACACAACCCTGCAAGAGTTAGATCGTTTTGTGAACGCCTTGATTGAGTTGAGTGCCTAAGGTGATCAGGTTAATTTAATTAAGCTATTGCTACTTAGTTTCCTTACAGGAAGAAAATTAGAAGACTACTTTAGCCATGAAGGGAAACTAAACAATTGCTCATTTGTTTTTTCGGGGTATTGATACAACTGAAGTGTCTCAGGTACCGTATGTTTTACAAACCATTCGGTTTTATAGAGCATGAGCAACAGGTATAAGATTGGTATGGCAGAAAAATAGAAAATCAGCTTTGGCGAATTTTTAGGATTGCGCTTGCTCAATACCAGGAAAATGTAGGCGGCTATCAAAAAGATAACAACGGCCACGATCAGGTAGAGTGGGTTGATTGTAGTTAAATGGGTTTCAAAAGACTTCACTCCATCCACTCCACCCTCTAGCGTGATGGAGGCATTCTTATTTCCCTCAAAGATAATCTGTCCCAATAGACCGTCATCTTTTTCTAATGCTTTGAAATCAATTTGCAATGAGTTCTTCAGGGTATCTGGAATCACTGTCACGCCCGATACAGGGCGAGCTATTTTAAGAATTTTGAAATCCAGGATTTCGGCACTGTCACCCAATACAATCCGCAAGGGGGCATAGACATTTTCTTGTTTGATGGTTTCGGTTCCCTGATTAAAAAAATAAAAGTAGACAGACGTTACATCCGACTTGATGGTGTCGCCATTTGCTTTCATCAATCGCAACGGTGCATTGCCTGCATTTTTCTTATCTAAAATAGTGGTGCGGGCAGGATCTAAATAAAAAGTAGGCTTTCGCTCGCGATTGCCAATGTATAAGAAGTAATAGCCAAACACGATAGTGATGGCAATGGAAATCATCGAGGTGATAATGATATCCTTCGATCTTTGAAACATAGATTCAGTACTTTTTGTTGGCATAGAAGTGCAAAAATACAATAGTATATGTCATTTGCATTCCTACCTGTATTAAATCGCCAGCTTGATTATTTATGCCATGAATAGAAATATCAAGCGCTTTATACCAAAGAGAAAAAGTAGATTTTATGTTGCCCTTGTGCTAGCTGACCCGGTAACCTCGCTCCGAGTAGCATTAAAGGCCTATGCAAACGAGCATGATCTCAACGCTAGAAAGTATGATATCCACCCGTTCAACTTTTTTTGAACAAAGGAAAAACCTAGGGGCTTTAGTGACCGAGATCCATTTGACTCAATTAATATTGGAAGAGGCAACAAAATTATTGTCGAATTTGGCTTCTTCTAACATTAAGAATTCGATTGAGATGATATTTTATTTCTATGGTTTGGAAGCAGTTGGTTGATACTATAACTTGTACGCTTAATAGAGAATGAAACAACATGACAAAATTAATGAAGCCGTTAGTGCACCAAACCGATGTCGTGCTAATGGGCGCTGGTATTATGAGTGCCACACTGGGTATGATTTTGAAGGAACTAGATCCTTCTATCACTATCCAAATTTTTGAACGATTGGATCAGGCCGGCCAGGAAAGCTCTGATGCCTGGCACAATGCGGGCACGGGTCACGCAGCTTATTGCGAATTGAATTACACACCACAAAAGGCAGATGGTACGGTAGACATTTCAAAGGCGGTCAAAATCTCTGAGTCGTTTGAGGTTTCGAGAGAATTTTGGTCATACCTCGTAGAGAAAAAATATTTGCCAAACCCTTCCGCGTTCATCTCACCCATGCCTCATATGAGCCTTGTATGGGGGCGTGACAATGTGGACTTTTTAAAGAAGAGATACGAGTTGCTAAAGGCGAATCCCCTTTTTAAAGATATGATTTACACGGAAGACCGTGATCTCATGATGGAGTGGGCGCCCTTAGTAATGCGAGGGCGCAGTAGCAAGCAGCCTGTCGCAGCCACCAGAATGGAGATTGGTACAGATGTAGATTTTGGATCGCTTACTCGAGGCATCATCCATCAGTTAAGTAAAATGCCGGGGGTCACCATCCACTATAATTTGGAGGCGCTAGATCTCGATCCAGATGGCAAAGGAGGATGGGATGTCTCAGTAAAAGACATGAATTCAGGAAAGAAAAATAAAGTCAACACCAATTTTGTTTTCATAGGCGCAGGTGGAGCTACCCTACATTTATTGAAGAGAGCAGAAATTAAAGAACGAGAGGGATATGGTGGATTTCCTGTCAGCGGATTGTGGTTAAAGTGCCTGAATGAAGAGTTGATCCAAAAGCATCATGCCAAAGTATATGGCAAAGCCACAGTTGGGTCACCACCTATGTCAGTGCCACATATTGATACGCGAATCATCAATGGCAAAAAGGAATTGTTATTTGGACCCTTTGCAGGATTTTCCACCAAGTTTTTGAAGAATGGTTCTTTAATGGATTTACCGAAATCAATAGGATTTGATAATGCCATTCCTATGATTTTTGCAGGCATGAAGAATATGCCACTTACGAAATACCTCATTGAGCAAGTAAGACAGACACCTGAGCAACGTCTGTTGGCTTTGCGCGAATATGTTCCATTCACCAAGCTAGAAGATTGGGAGCTTTTAGAAGCCGGCCAACGCGTACAGGTTATAAAGAAAGACAAAGAGGAAAGGGGAGTGTTAGAGTTTGGTACAGAGCTCGTAGTTGCAGCAGATGGAACCGTTGCCGCCTTGTTAGGAGCGTCACCCGGAGCCTCCACAGCCGTTGCGGTGATGTTGGGTATTCTTTCAAAATGTTTTAAGAAAAGGAGTGAATCGGAATACTGGCAAACTAAGTTAAAAGAGATAGCTCCTTCATACGGACAATCCTTGTCAACCAATGAAAAGTTGCTAAAAGAAACACGTCAACGCACAACGTCTATTCTTGGACTTGGCTAAGTGGGATGATCCAATTAATTAATGTGATATGAAATAGCACTGCCTTGAACTACAAGCAAATCTATTTTTTGTAATAGGGATAAGTTATTTTTAAGACTTACTGTGCCGGTCAAGTTGCCCTCCTCGTTAAACGTTTGTGATAGAATCGTGATCGCAAACTCTTTAACCAAGCGCATCACTTCGGGGGTCGCATTGTAATGATAAACAAGACATATAGGAACCATCACTTCATTTTCAACAATCGTTGATTTGTTTAGTGAGTCTGCGGCAGCTTCCCGATAGGCAGCGATGAGTCCACTGACTCCTAGCTTTACACCTCCGAAGTAACGGACAACAATGACTAGCACATTGGTAAGATTTCTACTTCGAATTTGACCAAGGATTGGATCACCGGCAGAATGATTGGGCTCTCCATCATCGTTGGTGCGAAATTTAGTTAGATCAGCACCTAGTATATAAGCATAGCAATGATGACTAGCATCGAAGTATTTCTTTTTAGACAGATGTAGGCATTGTTTGATTTCGTCTTCTGTACTTACGGGAAACGACATAGAAATAAATTTGCTTCCCTTGTCTTTGTAAAATCCTTCGCTGGGATGTAGGATAGTCAAGTAAGAATAATTCTTTGACAATGCTTTGGGGCTTAGCGACTTTACGTGAAATTGCATTTTTATTCTTTGATAGGTTGGTACAAGGAAAGAAATGTATCAGAAAGTTATCTTGATACCAAAAACTCAATGCATGCAGTTCACCGCTTCTATAAAATCATGGTTTCAGAGAGATTACACATAAAGAGTTGCCAGACCGCTTTCCGATCATGCTCGTTGATAACATGTATTTCCATATGAAATTCAACCCAATCTAAGGCAATGAATAAGAATTTAATCTATCACATCACCACCGCTGCAAGTTGGACCAGGCAATTGGTGAATAACGACTATACAACGGAAACCCTTATCGAAGAAGGCTTTATTCATTGTTCGTTGAATGAACAAGTAAAGGGTACATTGAAGAGATACTATGCTAATCAAAAAGGATTGCTTCTTTTGTATATTGATCCAACTTTGTTGAAGGCCGAACTAAAGTACGAAGAGTCTACCAATGGGCAATTGTTTCCACATGTGTTTGGAAATATAAATAAGGACGCCATTGTGAAAATTGAAAACCTACCATGAAACAAAACATTGCGCGAATTGCATTAGTTGTTAATGACTATAACGAGGCGATTGAATTTTATACACACAAACTTGGATTCGTTTTGTTGGAAGACACCGTATTGAGTGAAACAAAAAGATGGGTGGTCGTTTCCCCTCAGGGTTCATGTGAATGTGCATTGCTCTTAGCGAAGGCATCTACAGAAGAACAACAAGCCAGAGTGGGCAATCAAACAGGCGGACGAGTTTTTCTCTTTTTATACACCGATAATTTCAAAAGAGATTATCAAAACCTGATCGATCAAAAGGTCAAGATTGTTCGAGAACCAACTCTAGAGGAGTACGGAAAAGTTGCTGTCTTTGCAGATTTATATGGCAATCTATGGGATTTGATTGAGCCTGTACAGAAATAACTATTCGCGGAAGTGTCCATTCATGAGCGATTATGTTCAATTATGAATTTTTAGAATTGTGATTTATTTGTATTTAAGTACTGAACGAGGCTTTTTTGTATGGCATTGAATTTGCGAAATGAGAAGTAAGACTTTTTTTAGCTTTAACACATCTCTCCTTTAAACAATCGTATGCTTAAAAACTATTTTCTAGTTGCGCTCAGAAGTCTGAGAAGAAACAAACTGCATGCCTCCATTAACATCATTGGATTAGCCATTGGAATGGCATGTTGTATTTTGATCACCCTCTTTGTACAATTTGAACTGAGTTACGATACGCATAACAAAGAAGCCAATCGTATTTATAGAATGGCAGTGAATCTTGAAGCAAATAATTGGGCTATCTCAGCTTTTCCGATTGGATCATTATTAAAAGACAATTTTCCTGAAATAGAAAAATTCACGCGGATCAAGCCAATAGAAGTATTTGTTCAAAACTCTGCGAATGAGACAAAAAACAAGGAGAAAGTTTTCTATGCTGATTCATCTGTTTTTGATGTGCTGGATATTCAATTGTTAAAGGGAGATCCGACCACTGCTTTAGCAGAAGTAAATTCAATGGTGATCACAGAAGAAAGAGCTCGCACCTATTTTGGTGTAGAAGATCCAATCGGCAAGACATTGACTATCCTTAACGACAAACGTGAATATAGAATTACGGGTATATTCAAACCACTTCCAGCTAGTTCACATGTTCACATGAATATGATGGCGTCTTCGGATAATTTTGAACCCATGCGACCGGGTTCTAAAGAAGGGTGGAACTATTTAACAAATCACTATACATACCTTGTTTTACCAATCGGCATTAATCACCTTGAATTTGAAAAAAAGATTTCCGCTTTCATGGATAAATACCAGGAGGTCCAACCTGATGAACGACCTACGGAATTAAAGCTACAGCCTCTTACCTCGATTCATTTACATTCCAATCTTGGCCTGGAAGTAGAAGCGAACGGCAACCTTAATACCGTCTACATCTTATCGGCCATCGCATTTTTTATACTCATCATTGCCTGCATCAATTTTATGAATCTTACCACGGCTCAATCTTTAAAACGAGCTCGAGAAGTAGGTATCCGAAAAGTGGTTGGAAGCAAGAAATGGCAACTCATATTCCAATTCTTAAGTGAGTCGGTGTTAATAAGCAGCATTGCACTGATTTTAGCGATTGTTCTATTAATTTTGATTACTCCTAAATTTAATGAACTATCAGGTAAAGAAATAATTCTCAACCCTTTCGAAAACGGATATGTTGCTGTTTTCTTTTTAGCGATCACATTTTTTGTTGGTGTATTTGCAGGCACGTATCCGGCATTTTTTCTGTCAAGCTTTAAGCCAACGGATGTTTTGAAAGGAAATTTTATCGGAAATTTTAAAGGACAACTTTTACGAAAGGGACTGGTGGTGTTTCAGTTCGCCATCGCGTTTGTGATTATGGTAGGTACCTATGTAGTCTATGATCAACTTGATTTTATGTTGCATAAAAATATGGGCTTTGATCGTGAGCAAACGATCATATTGCAAATGCCAAAAGACAGCGTGGGTGATCTAATGGTTAAAAATGAAATGAATCAATTGGCTGCCGTAAAAAGTGTAACCCGCATGCTTGAGGTCCCAGGAAAAATGGTAAGGACATCCGGTATTTGGTATGAAGGCTCACCAGAAAACAAAACGGCTAACGTCTACCTTTTTAGTGGAGACCCTGACCTAGTTAATACGATGGACATGACAATGTTGAAAGGAGAATTTTTCAGACCTGCGACTCAACAATTCTATAAAGAGTTTGTCATCAACGAAACAGCTGTCAAACATTTTGGATGGAAGATGGATGAAGCGATTGGCAAGCTAATGAACTTCGGAGAACGCGGAAAAGATCCGGGTAAGGTGATCGGCATTATCAAAGATTTTCATTTTAAACATCTGCACGATGCCATTGATCCACTGGTAATGTATTTAGAACCAAGCTTCGAAGGGCGCTTTATAGCAATAAAACTGAAATCGAATGATATACAGAAATCGGTTGAGGCAATTGAGCAAACGTGGAAGAGAATTTTACCGGAGTACGAATTTCAATATCAGTTTTTGGACGAGAGTTTTGATAAACTTTTTGATCAAGAAAAGAGATTGGGGCAACTGTTTAGCATTTTTTCCGGCTTAGCCATTTTTATTTCTTGTTTAGGGTTATTTGGCTTAGCGTCATTCACAATGGAACAAAGCAGAAAGTCGGTAGCGGTTCGTAAAGTGTTAGGTGCTTCAGTATCAAACATTGTTGTCATGATGTCCAAAGATTTTCTAAAACTGGTACTCATTGCAATGGTATTTGCGGGACCCATCGCCTATTTTGCCATGACCAAATGGTTGGAAGGTTTTGCCTACAATGTGGGCTTTGGATGGATTGTATTTTTCTATGCAATAGCAGCAGGAATGATTGTTGCATTTGGAACCGTGAGTTATCATTCATTGAAAGCGGCTACCTCCAATCCTGTGAATTCTTTAAAGGAACAATAGACTCAAACGATTAACTTTGCTGACAGAAGACTTCTTCGTTAGCAAAATGATCAACCCCATTTTAGATCTACTCATCATCGGTGCAGGCCCGATCGGTTTGGCCTGTGGGATTGAGGCGAAAGAAGCGGGGCTCACTTATCAAATAATTGAGAAAGGTTGCCTGGTCAATTCTCTCTATAATTATCCAAGCAACATGACTTTTTTTTCAACATCTGAAAAATTAGAGATTGGTGGCGTTCCATTTATTTCCAACAATGCAAAACCTACTCGCCCCGAAGCGCTTGAATACTATCGAAGGGTTTGTTCCAGTTGGAAGCTGAATGTAAAACTTTATGAAAAGGTAGAGAGCGTACAGAAAGAAGCAGCATTATTTCAAGTCAAAACAACGAAAGCGTCCTATTCAGCAAAGGCGATTGTATTGGCTCTTGGCTTCTATGACCTTCCCTTTTTATTAAACATACCTGGTGAAGAGTTACCGAAAGTAAAACATTACTATGGCGAACCACATCCTTACTTTGGTCAGAAGATCGTGGTGGTTGGGTCTGCAAATTCTGCTGTTGATGTAGCCTTAGAAACGTGGCGTAAAGGGGCAGATGTAACGATGGTGATTCGAGAATCAAGCATTGGAGAAAATGTAAAGTATTGGGCAAAACCGGATATTGAAAATCGAATTAAGGAAAACTCCATTCGCGCATTCTTTAACGCTGAGATCACGGCTATAACAGCAACAACAGTAGAAATAAGAACGCCAGAAGGGAATAGAGTTTTAGAGAATGATTTTGTATTGGCCATGACAGGCTATCAGCCACCATTTGACTTTATGAAATCAATTGGGATTCAATTCCAATCGGATGAATTTCATACACCGATTTACAATGAACTAACAATGGAAAGTAACGTGACTAATTTATATTTAGCAGGAGTGATATGTGGAGGCTTAAAAACCAACAAATGGTTTATTGAGAACTCACGGGTGCATGCAGAGATGATCGTAAGGGATTTATCAAAAGCAGGATAGATTTATCTCATGAACTCTTTCGTTTAGGCTCGAGGTTTTGAAGCCTTGGTTATTTACTAATCGCAATCTTCAATCCAAAGTAAAAATTCCTTCCGGCAGCTGCATTATAATACCGCCCTCCGGCAGCATTTAAGTCGTTGCCCAGACTGTACTTTTGATCAAAAGCATTATCGATGCCTAGCCAAAGCTCAATGGGTAAATTCGGATCTGCCTTAAAAGTATATCCAATTCTCATCCCAGCTAAATAATACTCGGACGAGTATTCACTATTAGCATCATTCAGCGGAAGGCGATCTGTAAAATTGAAAGTAGATCGAGCGTAAAATTTATTTTTGAACAACAAATCAATTCCGGAGACAACGATGGTTGGGGCTACTCCTGTCAATTGATTTCCGGAATAGTTTTGTTGATTTTTAATATAACTGCTAAATCGATAGTGATTAAAGGTGTAGCTGGTCCAAACTTTGATAGAAGTCACACCTTCTGTCGATTGGAATAATGGAGTCCAACTAATGGTAGCTTCTGCTCCTTTCTGAGAAGAACTTCCCGCATTTATAAAATAATCAGCATTGTTGATTTGTCTTTGCAAGACAATGGTTTCATCAAGCGAAAAAGAATAAAGAGCAACCTCAAATGACAATTGTTTGAATAGCTTACCGCGCATTCCGATTTCATAGCTCATACCTGTTTCTGCTTTCAAACTATCATTATAGTTGTTTGTAGAGGGTCTCACTTCCGCTAAAGTAGGCGGGGAAAATCCTTTACTTATTGTTCCATAGACCGAGAATTGATCAGTTAATTTTTTTAGTAAGGCAATGCGGGGAGATAATACCGGATCAAAATTTCTTTTTTGATCAATTGCCGGATTCACAGAGGTTCGTGTGAACTGATAGTTAATAAAACTGCTACTGGTTCCAAGTGTTAGAAAATAGTTCTTAGGAAAATTAATTTCAAATTGTGAAAAAGCAATGAGCAAGGTTGACTTTAGCCGATCCTCAAACTGAAGATTGCCCGGATTTCCCTTTAAGTTAGCATAGTTTGAGATCGGAGAAATGAATGATTGATATTCTGCACCAATGGTTAGTCGACCGCTCCATTTTCTTTTATTGAATGAATAGTGTGTTTCAGTTCTTCCTCCCCAATTCTCTTCAGTACGTTTTTCATAATTGGTAATAGCCGGATTTGTGAACAGAGTGGTCGATCCATACACCCCTATCTTTGTTACCCATTGTTCATTCCATTGATGATCATAATTCATTCCGCCAAAAAGGGTTTGATTGTAAATAGCAGCTTGCTGTTCTATGGCGCCAGGCAGACTCGGTGTGGCGGTTCTTGCTAGTTGCGGATTTGCATCATATTGGGCTTTTGTAAGACCTCCCGGGGTTTGATAAAATAATTCAGTGTAGAATAGAGATGTAGAAAGAATGCCTTTTAGGGTAATCGGTAATTCAAAATTTAAATTCAAGACATCTCGTCTTAATTTAGTTTGTTCCCGGTAGCCATCGCTTTGTTGATGCGCAAAATTAAGAGAGGTCTTTAGTTTTTTTGAAGAGCTATTAGCAGAGACCTGATAGCGTTGTAAACCAAAACTTCCCCCCGAGACGGATGCTTGAATTTTGTTTCGTTCTAAGTAAGTAGTTGACATCAATATGGCACCGCCTGTTCCGGCTCCGTACAAACTTCCTGCTGGACCTTTGATTATTTCAAGTTGACTTATCGAATTGAAGTCGAAAATATTAAAATAGGTATTTCCGCCACCGTCAGTCAAGGGCAGGTTGTTCCAATAGAATTTTACATTTCGTATGCCGAAAGGAGAGCGTAATGAACTACCCCGAATCGACAATCGATAGCTACCTGGAGATCGTTCTTCCATGCGCACACCGGGCACTGTATTTATGGATGGAAGAAAAGAAACATTATCAAATCGTTCTAAATCACTTTTCTTAACAACTGCAATAGAAGCAGGTACTTCATTGATCGGTTTTTGATATGCAAACCCCTGGATGACGACTTCTTCAAGATTGTGTATGGAGTCTTGTAATTGGGAAAAGGAAATACAAGGAAATAGAAATAAAATGTTGAATGCAACACCCCTCATTGTTCTAAAATGAAGCTAAAACTTCTTCCACGCTTTTTGTCCCTTCAAAGTAGCTGACCAATTTCAACATCACTCGATCAACCAGCGTATCTGGGCAAGAAGCACCACTTGTTAGGACAATTTTAACCGGATTCTTTTTAGGCAAGAATTCAAAAGTGCTTCCTAATTCTTTCTTGTGATAATTGAAGTGCTGAATTTCTTGCGATGATCTTATTTCGTTGTCAGAGTTAATAAAATAAGTTGAGAAATTCCGCTCACAAAGCTCAACAATATGTGAAGTATTAGAACTGTTATAGCCACCGACCACAATAGCTATGTCTGCATCCGTCTTTAGCAACTGGTAGGTAGATTCCTGATTATCATTCGTGGCATAACAAAGGGTGTCTCTGGTGTCTGCCACATGTTCTTTGATGGAGGCCTCTCCATACTTCTTACTCATCACCTTTCTAAAAAAATCTGCGATGGCTTGGGTTTCAGAAGCGAGCATCGTTGTTTGATTCACAACACCGATACGCTGTAAATGCTTTTCAGGATCAAACCCTTCTGAATACCGGCCAGTAAATTCTGTAAAAAATTCTGAATGGGTTTTGCTTCCAAGAATATAGTTGCTTAATTGAATGGCATCATCCATATCACGAACTACGATAGAATGACCACCGCCAGAGCTATGAGAAAAGGTGGCGCGGGTTTCTTCATGTTTTGGCTTTCCGTGAATAATGACTGTATAATTGTCTTTCCCCAGTTTGTCCGCCCGATTCCAAACTTTTTCTACAAAGGGACAGGTCGTGTTGTATTTATGAACATCGACTCCTTTATTTACCAAGAGATTTTCAATTTCTAGGGTGGTACCAAATGCCGGAATGATGACGATATCATTTTTACTAATATCCTCCCAAGGCACAAAGTGAGAACCATCTGTATCCATGATGAACTTTATGCCACGACTTTCCAGATCATTATTCACCTCTTGGTTGTGAATCATCTGACTCAGTAAGAATATTTTTTTCCCTACATTTTCTTCTAATGCTTTGTAGCTTACTTCAATGGCATTCTCTACGCCATAGCAAAATCCGAAATGGCGAGCGATATAAAATTGTACAGGACCAAAGTCAATCAAAGCGGGAGTAAAATCTTGTTTACGAAGATCTTTTTTCTTCCGCGATTCCTTAATCCTTCCGGTGATAGGAGAGCGGTAATAGGCGGGTATTTCAAACTTTTTGATGGGGGTACCAATTAATTGAACACAAAGGTACAAATCTCCCAATTCTGGATGTAGTGGACCCTTGAAATTAAGACAGATTTAAAATTTAAGTCTTAAAGCGTGTATGTTAGTTGGTCGCCTAACATAAAAATAAAACGATAATTGAAATTCTAACTGTATTAAGCTGCCTTGCTCAGTTTATCTTCTTTTATTTTTCCTGTTCGAACCTCTTTCGATTCTTGATCAAATGATTTTACCTGAATCCAATTTGACTTGATGTACTTTAACACTTCCATCACTTTGCCATCCATCTTGCTGCGAACACGCTCACCTTTTTTAAATAATCTTCTCATCCAATAAGGGGTTTAGTTTACATTCTCAATGCATATATATACTCCCGAGGGTAATCTGGGTAAACACCCTCGAAGGTAATCAAATCTCCAGCTTTTTTCTTCTTCAATATACTGAATACTTCTTTAGCGGAATTTACCGCAATGTTATCAATGTGCGTTATAATAAACCCGCTGCGCATATCCGTATATTTTTCAATTTTGCCGTTGCCCAACGATTTTACCTGTACACCATTTTCGAGATCGAGTTGTCTAAGTTCTTTTGAATCGATATCCTCTAGCTCAAGACCCAATGAAGATATCGCATCTTTTTCTTCGCGCTTCACCGTTTCAAGATTACCTTTTCTGTTTTTAAGGGTGACAGGGATTACAAGGACCTTTCCATTTCTATCAATCGTCATGGTTATTTTATCTCCGGGTCGTTTTCTACCAATATATTCGATCAATGCGGTACTTGATTTAATAGGCGTCTCATCAATTTTTACAACAACATCTCCTGGCTTAATACCTGCTTGCTTAGCGGCACTTTTATCTTCTGCATTTCCAAAACCATTAATGTATGCTCCTTCATTCAATTTTAAATTTTCGCTTTTTGCTAATTCACTATCAATACTTCTTACCTCAACACCTAACCATCCGCGCTGCACCGTTCCAAATGCAAGAAGGTCTTCCACAATCTTACTAACGATATTTGATGGAACCGCAAAACCATAACCGGAATATGAGCCAGTCGGGCTTGCGATAGCGGTATTTATGCCCAATAATCCGCCATCTAAATTGACTAAGGCTCCGCCACTATTCCCCGGATTAATGGCGGCATCGGTTTGAATGAATGATTCTATTGCCGTTCCTGCTTGTTGACCATTCATAGTAGCAGGGTTATTCGAATTTATTAAATTGATGTTTCTGCCTTTTGCGCTAATGATACCTGCAGTAACTGTGGAATTTAAATTGAATGGATTACCTACCGCAAGTACCCATTCACCTACCCTTGATTTATCAGAATCAACAAATGACAGATGAGGCAAATCTTTTTGATTTATTTTAATCACTGCTAAATCAGTATCGGGGTCTGTTCCTATTACTTCAGCTTTAAAGGAGCGATTGTCACTTAAGGTCACATCGACCATGTCGGCATCCTTCACCACATGGTTATTAGTAACAATGTAGCCATCGGCATTGATAATTACACCTGAGCCAGAGCTTTGGCTGTGGCCCCTCTCCATTGGGTTATTAGGCCCAAAGAAGAACTGGAGCGGATCATCCGTATTACGTTCTCGTGAAACAGAATTTTTATTTTGTGATGATTTAATATGTACCACCGCCTGAGTTACTTTTTCAGCCGTACCAGTAAAATCAAGAGCAACAGCCTCTCCTTTTTCATTGATGCGGTAAGCTACTTGTGCGGATGAAACCCCATCAATGTGTTCAATTTTTATGTTCTGACTCTGGTTTTTATTTAACCATTGATAAACGCCTAGCGTCATTACACTTCCTAGTATGGCCGCCATCAAAAGGGATCCCAATTGTTTCATATAATTAAATTTTATAATTGCTAAATGTGCGGTAATAGGATGTCCGCCTCTAGCAAAAAGTTGAATTGAAATAGAAAATATTCTCTCACAGATTCGATAACTTCACTATGCACCAGATACAACGAAAATCTTATTAAAAAGTTCCAGATTGAACAGTCTGCTATTTTTTGATGAGTACACCATTTTTATATTCGTATTCAATGGAGAGTTTTCCATCTTGGTCATACCACCTAGAGACACCATCTCGAAGTCCATTTTTATATAGACCATCTTCCATTAATTTAGTATTATCATAATAGATTTTGACAGTTCCGTCAATTTTACCAAACCTATACATCCTTTCTTCTTTTAGGGTAGCAGAATTGAATTCTTTGTACTCGCCATGACGAAGTCCGTTATGATAATAATATCGCTTTACGATCTGCCCACTATTATTCAATTCAGCATAAAGCCCCTCCTTTACTCCGTTCAAATAAGTAGTAACGTTCTTTAACAATCCATTGGTATAATATTCTGTCCAGCAGCCAGTTTTTTTACCGTTTAAGTAGGTTCCATCGGCAGCTTTCAGTCCGCTTTGATCGGCTAATATGACTCTTACTAATCCGGGGGTATCAGCAAACTCCTCTTGAATAGCTCCGGCAGGAATTCCCCCCATATCACTTTTACTTACTTCTTGTGCCCCTTCCATATTTGGTTTGGTTGAGCAGGCAGTTAATAGTGCAAAAAACAAAAACAGAATTCTCATATTGATGAATTATTAAATAACGGCCAAATATATTAAGTAACTTTACTTTTTGTCAAGCAAGAATAATGAAAAAATATCTAGTTCTACCTTCAATACTGTTAATCATAATTCAAAGTGCTAATTCTCAAGTTCGGGAATTTAGCTGGCTTATTGGAACATGGAAAGAAAAAAACTCTTCGACTTATGAAAGCTGGAAGATAGTGGGGCAGAATTTGGAGGCGATTTCTTATCAACTAACAGCCACAGGTGAAAAGAGAGTAACAGAGGAGATAAAGCTTATTAAAAAGGATGGTAAAATCTTTTATGTTCCCGATGTCGAGGGCGATCAGGGGCCAATCTATTTTGAGATTACTAGCTATGAAGCGAACAGTTTTGTAGCAGAAAACCCTTCACATGATTTTCCCAAAAAGATAAT
This sequence comes from Cyclobacteriaceae bacterium, assembly GCA_031430395.1. Lineage (GTDB taxonomy): Bacteria > Bacteroidota > Bacteroidia > Cytophagales > Cyclobacteriaceae > ELB16-189. Next base: position 1,341 of record JANPBK010000016.1, on the reverse strand, counting down.
TTATCGTAAAATAGACGATACTCACCTCCAAGCTTCAATTCAAGACGACACAAAAGTGATCACTTTCAATTTTGAAAAGACAAAATGACGATAAAAGGTGTAGTAGGTTTAAAACAAGGGCGTGACCATTCAGTAAGACGATATCACCCATGGATATTTTCAGGAGCCATTCAATCGGTGGAGGGCAGTCCTGAAGAAGGGGATTGGGTGGAGGTAAGAGATGCTTCAAAGAAACCAGTTGGCTTCGGTCACTATCAAAAAGGTACCATTACGGTGCGGGTGATTTCTTTTTTGTCCACGCCACCAACCAGTGAATTATATTTCGAAAAAATCTCCTTGGCATTACAACAAAGAGTAGGGACCCATATCTTAAATGAAAACACAAATGCCTATCGGCTCGTGCATGGAGAAGGAGATGGATTGCCGGGACTTATTATAGATATATATCAAGGGGTCGCGGTTATGCAAGCACACTCCACAGGCATGCATAATGACAGATTCTTAATTACTGCTGCTATCAAGGAGGTCTTAAAAGAGCAACTCACCGCTGTTTACTACAAAAGCCAGAATACGCTTAAGCCCGATACCGAGAATGAATACCTCTATGGAATGGCTGCTTTGCCTCACACAATTCTAGAACACGGAAATAAATTTTATGTAGATTGGGAAGAGGGTCAGAAAACAGGCTTCTTTTTAGATCAACGTGAAAACAGAAAGCTGCTGGGAGAAATGTCGGCAGGAAAGAAGGTACTCAATACCTTTTGTTACACGGGAGGATTTTCAATCTATGCTTTACAAAATGAGGCCTTATTAGTCCACTCTGTCGACTCTTCAGAAAGGGCCGTTGAAATGACTAGAAAGAATTTGCAATTAAATGGCTTCGATCCTAAAGAACATGAGTGCACTTCATCGGACACCTTTAACTTTATTAAGGATAAGAAAGATTTTTATGATCTAATCATTCTGGATCCCCCCGCGTTTGCTAAGCATAAAGAGGCCAAACATCAGGCGATGAAAGGTTATCAACGGTTAAATGCAGAGGCGATGCGAATTATCAAATCAGGTGGAATCCTTTTTACTTTTTCTTGTTCGCAAGTTGTAGATCGACAGTTGTTTTATGATACGGTAGTGTCTGCGGCTATTCAAGCGGGCCGGCAAATTAAAGTACTGAATCACTTATCTCAACCAGCTGATCACCCAGTGTCTATTTTTCATCGGGAAGGCGAGTACCTGAAGGGGCTCGTACTTTATGTGGAATAGATGCTTAGCTGAGTTGGCGATTAAGATAAATGTTCATCAGTTTAAGACAGCGCTATTTACTTACCTTTGTTAAAGGCGCGT
>JANPBK010000015.1:0-42694 GCA_031430395.1 Cyclobacteriaceae bacterium | reverse complement strand
CTCAAGATTCGCTGGAAAAAGGAGCTACTGAAAAGGGCATGATGGAAGCTATCCACGTAGCCGCTGCCATTCGAAGCGGAGCAACATTAGTCCACGGGGTGATGATGATGAACAAGGCCAAGAAACTATCAATGTAAATTCGTTGTAGCTTAGAGGTTGTTCGTGGATGATAACTCCCGAGCAACCAATGACGAACAACAATCAACGACTATTGAAATGATCAAATCGCTACACGCACGTCACCATCAACTCGCCAATCAGGAGCGTCAGGTAGAATTTCTTCAAAATGGAATCTTCAAATCCGGAAAGCTCCCTACGTTCAAACAAAAGATTGAACCACTTGGGCACTTTCCGCTGAAGCCGGGTAAGATTGAAATCTTTCAGATGAATATCGGGTACATGTGCAATCAGGTTTGCAAGCATTGCCATGTTGATGCCGGCCCAGATCGAAAGGAAATTATGACGCGCGACACCATGCAGCAATGCCTGGATGTATTGACGCACACCACTATTAAGACATTGGATATAACCGGTGGCGCTCCGGAAATGAATCCTGACTTTAGATGGTTCGTGAGTGAAGCCCATCGACTGGGCGTGCAAGAAATCATCGTGCGTTCCAATCTTACTATTATTACTGCGAATCCTAAGTATCACGACTTGCCGGAGTTTTTCAAAGAAAACAATGTGCGCATTTGTTCATCGCTTCCATTCTACAATGCTGACAAGACAGATCGTCAGCGGGGCGAGGGGGTATTCAAAGATTCGATCAAAGGCTTACAGATGTTGAACGAAGTGGGCTATGGTAAAGTAGGCAGCGGACTGATCCTCGATTTGGTGTACAATCCAACGGGCGCTTTTTTACCCGGAGACCAAATGCAATTAGAACGCGACTTCAAAAAAGAATTGAAAGCTCATTTTGATATTGATTTCAATAATCTGTTTACCTTAACTAATATTCCCATCAGTCGCTTTCTCGATTTTCTAATTGAGTCAGGAAACTACGAGGACTACATGGAAAAACTCATCAACGCATTCAATCCTTCGGCAGTAAGTGGCGTGATGTGCCGCAACACAGTATCCATCGATTGGCAAGGATTCCTTTATGATTGTGATTTCAATCAAATGCTGGGGCTAAAAACACAAGAGAGACATGGTCAACACATCAGCTCATTTGATGTCTCAAAATTAGAGCAGCGAGAAATAGTAGTCAGTCAACATTGTTTTGCCTGCACAGCAGGGGCGGGAAGCAGTTGCCAGGGAGCTACTGCGTAAATTTTTATTTAAGAATTAAGATTTTAGATTTGTTCGGATCAAGATAGTCCATTCTTACAAACCGAACTGAAACAATGCGACCGTACATCTTAAAAGAAACCAATTGGAAAGCCATTCAAGAAACAATGTTTGAAGTGGCGGTGTTGCCTTGGGCGGCTACCGAAGCGCACAACTATCATCTGCCCTATGGCACCGACATTATTGAAGCAGATGAAGTAGCTGCTGAAGCTGCGCGGTTGGCTTGGGAAAAAGGAGCAAAAGTAATTGTCTTGCCTTGCATCCCGTTTGGTGTAAACACCGGGCAGTTTGATGTGACTCTCGACATTAACATGAACCCGAGCACGCAATTAGCCGTTCTTCATGATGTGGTCGATACACTCAATCGTCAAGGCATTCATAAACTGATTATCTTCAACAGTCATGGCGCCAATCATTTCAACAATGCGATTCGTGAATTGGGGTTGAAATTTCCAGAGATGTTTTTATGCGTGTGCACCTGGTTCAATGCAGTGGATCAAAAACTCTATTTTGAAAACAAAGACGACCACGCGGGCGAGATGGAAACCAGTGTCATCATGCACCTCCACCCAACTTTACTGCGACCGCTCTCGCAAGCTGGTGATGGAAAAGCAAAGAAGTTTGTTTTTAAGGCCATGCAAGAAGGCTGGGCTTGGGCAGAACGCAGGTGGACTAGCGTAACCAAAGACACAGGCGTTGGTGACCCCAGCAAAGCCTCCGCTGAAAAAGGTAAAAAGTTTTTTGAAGCCGCTACTCAAAAAGTCAGTGAGTTCTTTATACAGGTGGCCATCACAGATAGAGATAAATTCTATTCATAATTCATCTTCTATATTTGATTGCCTTACTATCTTAATTCTAAAATCACAAATCTAAAATCAACATATGCTCCACGAAATAAAAGAAGCCACCGACTATCTAAAAAAACACGGCATCGAGAACCCTGAAGTGGGCATTATCCTCGGAACAGGTCTAGGAAATCTCTTTGTCAAAGAAATCAAAAATGCCATTGAGATAAATTACAATTCCATCCCTCACTTTCCTGTTTCGACTGTTGAATTCCACAGAGGCAAACTCATTTATGGGGAAGTAAAGGGGAAAAAAGTATTGGCTATGCAAGGCCGATTTCATTACTATGAAGGTTACAACATGCAGAAAATAACTTTGCCGGTTCGAGTGATGAAAATGTTGGGCATCAAAAGTCTACTGATCTCTAATGCTGCCGGGAATATGAATTTAAAATGGAAGAAAGGTCAGCTGATGTTAATTGACGACCATATCAATTTACAACCGGACAATCCACTTCGAGGCGAAAATTTTGAAGTGCTGGGGCCTCGCTTCCCGGATATGAGTGAGCCCTATTCAAAAAAAATTAACAAGCTGTTGATTAAAATCGCTAAAGAGAAAAAAATAAAACTAAATGTGGGCGTTTATGTGGCTGTCATTGGTCCCAATTTAGAAACCAGAGCGGAGTATCGTTTTTTAAATCGCATCGGTGCAGATGTTGTTGGGATGAGCACGGTGCCTGAAGTATTGGTGGCGAATCACATGGGGTTGCCGTGTTGCGCCATTTCTGTGCTCACCGATGATTGCGATCCGGACAATCTTAAACCCGCGGTCATTTCAGAGATTATAGCAATAGCCGGAAAGGCAGAGGCTAAATTAACTGAATTATACGTGGCGTTGATTGGGAAATTATAGTCACTATGCAACCCTGGTGTTCAATTTAGCGTCTTACATCAAAATCCAAGGTGCTATGAAATCAACCGCAATGCTTTTTTCTGCTCTTTTGCTTCTTTCTCTTTCGACTCAATCCCAAAATATAGAAGGAGAATTCCATCTCGATAAAGAATATAAATTAAGCCCGACAGGAAAGGTAAGACTGAAATGCTCTGATGCCAAAGTATCCATTACTGGCTCTTCAAGAAGCACTGCACACATCAAGATAGATCGTCAAGTAGAATCAAAAGGATTCATATTTGGTGAGCGAGAGTTTAGTGTTGACATTGATGAGTCTGGTGGCAATTTAGAAATCAAAGAAAGATCACAAGGAACCATTGGTATGGTAGGTTATTATCATGTAAAGTATTCCATTGTGCTTGAGCTACCCGAAGGAATTAGTTTGCAAGTAGATGGGGATGATGGCGATTATTATTTGACTTCCATCAATGGAAAAGTAGACATGAATGTAGACGATGCTGACATTCAACTAACAGCTTGTAAGGGGAATGATTTTAGATTTCGATTGGATGATGGAGACATTAAAATGGATGAAGGCAAGGGGCTATTGGAGATTGATGGAGACGATACCGATATCCAGATTAAAAACGGAAACTTCACTTCAATTATCGCTAATGTAGATGATGGTGATCTTGAGATTGAAACATCTATTGTAGACAATGGAAAATACTCGATTGATGCTCAAGATGGACTCCTTTCATTTAAAGTGCGTAACGGAGGAGGATCATTTACGGTACGGCATGATGATTCAAGAGTAACTGCTGATGAAGGATTTAAATTAGAAGAAAAGACAGAAAGCAGAACTCGATTTACATTGGCCAATGGAAGCGCTCAAGTAGAATTGCGCGCAGATGATGCCCGAGTGATATTGAAGAAATTATAATCTCTTTAATTAGATATCACATATGGCAATAGCGCTTTTCAAGGAAGCCAATTTATCCGTTTTGCTTGGAATAAACTCCTGCGCAACATATCCTTTAAAGCCTGTATCAACTATTGCTTTCATGATGGCAGGATAGTACAATTCCTGTGTTTCATCAATCTCATGACGACCCGGAACACCTCCGGTATGAAAATGAGAAATGTAGTTGATGTATTTCTTAATTGTAGCAATTACGTCCCCTTCCATAACCTGCATGTGGTAGATGTCATAAAGGAGTTTAAAATTAGGAGACCCCAATTTTTCGCATAATGCTACACCCCAAAGTGTGTGATCACACTGATAATCTTTATGATCTACTTTGCTGTTAAGCAATTCCATACTTACGGTCATGTTGTACTTTGCCGCCACCTTCATAACAGGCTCCAATCCTCGAGCACAATTTTCTAATCCTTGTTCACTGCTTAGTCCTTTTGCATTGCCACTAAAACAAATTACATTCTTCAAGCCCGCCTCCGCTGCCTTCGGAATATTTGCGGTGTAGTCTTTCAACAACTGCTCATGCAATGTAAGGTCATTAAATCCTCTTTGCAGGCCCCAATCGTTGGCGTACGCCATCGCGCATGTTAATCCGAATTTAGCAGCGGTTGACCACTGTGAAGAATTCAACAAGTCAATCGATTTGATACCAATCGCCTTGGCCGCTTCACAAAGTTGTTCCAACGGAATATCATTATAGCACCATTGACAAACAGAGTGATTGATCTTCCCCTTTAAATCTTCCGGCAACGCATTCATGGAATTGGCAATTTGAGGTATGGCAAAAGAAGCAACCGTACTGGCTGCAATTTTTTTGATGGCTTGGCTGCGATTCATATTATTTTTCGTTTCTATAAATGACTCCGTCTTTCATCACCCACTTTACTTTTCTTAAATCAGAAATAGTTACTGATGGGTCTCCGCTCACCACCACCAAATCAGCTTTCAATCCTTCTTTGATCGCGCCTACCTGATGATCTAGATGAAATGCTTTCGCATTTACGCTGGTCGCTGCTTTGAGAACCTCTATTGGTTTCATTCCATACTCTACCATTAATTCCATCTCCAATGCATTTTCACCGTGCGGAAAAACACCCACATCTCCCCCCATGCCAATCGACACCCCCGATTCCATGGCAGCCTTAAAACTTTTTTTCTTATTCACAACATTAGCCGGATCTGGCGCGACTCCCTTTTTCCAACCACGATATTGGGTAATCATATCGACTGCCGCCAATGTGGGAATAAACGTCACGTTGTGTTCTTTCATCAGCTTGCCCGTTTCCACATCAATGAAATCGCCATGTTCAATCGTTTCGGCACCAGCCATCACAGCTCTTCGAATCGCTTCCTTTGATTTAGCGTGACATACCATCACACGGCCACTGCTTCGCGTCACTTCGTTGATGAGTTTTAGTTCATCCAACGTAAAAGAAGGTTGATCTTCTCCATTTAATCCCCAGCGATAATCCGCATAGATTTTTATGAAGTCAGCACCTTTACCAATTTGATCGCGCACTACACGCACTAAATCATTGCCATCGGCTGCTTCTGCACCTAACATGATTTCCTGATCATGATCATATCCCTTTGGGCCATATGAACCGGTAGATACAATAGCTCTGCCGGCCACCATTAATCTTGGTCCAGGAATTACTCCTTCATTAATCGCGCGCTTCAAGGCAACATCAGAGTAACCTGCTCCTTCAGTTCCTAAATCTCGTGCGGTGGTGAAGCCGGCCATCAAGGTATTTCTGGCATGCACCGTAGCGCGTGCGGTGCGGTAAGCATCCGTCTCTTTCAATACTTGCGTGTCCCAATCGGTAATGTTATACGGGTATAGTAACAAATGAGAATGACCTTCAATTAAACCGGGAAGTAATGTTGAGTTTGGATAGTTGATTTTTATAGAGCCAATAGGCTCTTTTATTTTCTCTTTCGGTCCTATCGAAATAATTTTATCTGCCTCCACCACAACCGCCCAGCCTGTATGCATCACTTCCCCATCGAAGATGCGATCAGCCGTCAGATAATAGCTTTTAGGAGCCTGAGCGTTAACAACTGTTACAGATAGAAATAGAAAAGCAGCGAGTAATCTCATCTTGAGGTATTTAAAAAGAAAAGATACTTCAAATTACATAAACAAAAAACCCCTTCAATGATGAAAGGGCTTTCTAAAAACTCAACCGATATTTATGAAATAAACTAAATCGCCTTCAAGGCAGCCTCATAATTGGGCTCTTCTCCAATTTGAGGAACCAATTCATTGTATTTTACTTTCCCTGTAGGGTCGATAACTATCACTGCGCGAGCGAACAATCCTGCAAATCCTCCGTCAACAAGCTCAACTCCATAAGATTTACCAAACCCGCGATGGCGAAAATCTGATAATGTAATTGCTTTGTCAATGCCTTCCGCTCCACAAAAACGCTTTTGAGCAAAAGGTAAATCTTTAGAGATGCATAAAACCACCGTATTGTCTATGGCGGCTACTCGCTTATTGAATTCGCGCACAGAGGTGGCGCAAGTGCTTGTATCCACGCTTGGAAAAATATTGAGTACAACATTCTTTCCTGCAAAATCTGTTAATGAAACGTCTTTCATACTAGTAGACGTAAGTACAAAGGCAGGGGCAGATGAATTTGGTGTGGGTAATTCACCAATAGTGTTTGCCGGGTTAGGACCTAGTTTAGTTTGAGCCATATATCTATTTACGATTTAATAATTAAAAGTAAGGGTTAACGTAAGCGATCTGAATCTCTCACCATTTTTTCATCTCTACGAATAAAACGCAAGGAAACCCAATTGAATGCCACCGCAGCAAATGTTCCCCATAGGTTTAATCCTAAATGGCCATCAACAAATTTCTTTGCCAATGGATTGAAAAACAATACCATCGACACCATAACAAGCGCAAGCACCAAAGAGTTAAGCGTTCCCAGTTTTATTTGTGTGATTCTGTTCTCAAACTTTAAAATGCTCAAGACTGCAATGGTTCCTGCAGTAGCCATTAAGATGGCCGTAATCACATATGGAAAATACGTGGTCGATCGGGAACCTTGAGAAACGATTGTATAGTGTAAGGGGTATAGTTGGTGCGAGTCACCGGTTGCCGCATCTACAAAAACACCGACTGGTAAAAAAAGGCAGATTGCCATACATACCACTACTAATGTCAGAAACACGGTTTGAATCCTTTGCCACATAATCAGGTTAATTTAACTTGCAGCAAAAGTAATAAAAGGGCTTCAAGCCACAAGCGACAGGCTAAAAGCTTGTGATGTGCAACTTGGTGACTACCGTAAAAAAACTTGCTCAATGAAATCTGCCTACATCATCGACATCCTCCGCACTCCGATTGGCAAATATGCCGGAACATTGGCCTCTGTAAGACCGGATGACCTGGCCGCTCACGTGATCAAGAAATTGATTGAAAGAAATCCAACTATTAATACCTCTGAAATTGAAGATGTTATTTTTGGTGCTGCTAATCAGGCTGGAGAAGACAATCGAGATGTAGCTCGCATGGCATTATTACTAGCGGGACTACCCACCTCTGTAGGAGGCGTAACGGTAAATCGATTATGTGCATCCGGCCTTCAGTCTATAATGGATGCGAGCCGGGGAATACTAAACGGGGATGGTTCTATTTACATTGCGGGAGGAGTAGAGAGCATGAGTCGCGCGCCTTTTGTGATGGGAAAATCAGAAGAAGCGTTTTCTCGCAAACCGGAAATTTTTGACACTACCATCGGCTGGCGATTCGTTAATTCAAAACTTTCCAAATTGTATCATCCTTTTTCCATGGGCGAAACAGCGGAGAACGTAGCGGAGAAATGGAAAATTACGAGAGAACAACAAGATGCCTTTGCACTTGCTTCGCAGCAAAAATATGCAGCCGCAGCACTGGCAAAAAAATTCGACAAAGAACTCGTTTCCATTTCCATTGCAAAAGGTAAAGAGACCATCGAATTCAACAAAGACGAATATCCTCGTGAAACTTCTTTAGAAAAATTAGCACAATTAAAACCAGCATTCAAAGAAGGCGGATCAGTAACTGCCGGCAATTCATCTGGTATCAATGATGGTGCAGCCGCTTGTTTAATTACAAGTGAAGAAGTAGTCAACAGATTAAATTTAAAACCCCTAGCTCGAATCGTATCGATGGCTATTGCTGGTGTAGATCCTGCTTATATGGGAATTGGTCCTGTGCCAGCTACGCAAAAAGCGTTACAGCGTGCCGGATTAAAAATTTCAGATATTGGTTTAGTGGAGTTAAATGAAGCCTTTGCCTCTCAATCGTTGGCTTGCATTCATGATCTCGGGCTTAACCCTGAAATTGTTAATGTCAATGGTGGTGCGATAGCGATCGGGCATCCCTTAGGATGTAGTGGAGTGCGCATTAGCGCAACACTCATTCATGAAATGCAAAAGAGAAAAGTAAGGTACGGACTGGCTACTATGTGTATTGGAGTGGGACAAGGGGCAGCAGTGGTTTATGAGAGCCTATGAGATTTTTTTTCGAAATTTCTTATAACGGCACTAACTACCACGGCTGGCAAAACCAAGCCAACGCAGTGGGCGTGCAAGAAGTAGTAGAAAGTGCGTTGTCCAAAATATTCAGGACGAAAATAGAAATAGTCGGCAGCGGCCGCACCGATGCCGGGGTACATTGTGCACAACAATTCTTTCATGCCGATGTAGATAATGAGTTCGATGAACCGACCTGGCTTATCAAGCTAAATTCATTACTCCCAAGAGACATCGCCATTCGCTCTATTCAAAAAGTAAAAGCCGAGGCACATGCACGATATGATGCCTATGAACGATCTTACGAATACAAGATCACGAGAGTGAAGGATCCCTTATTAGTCTGTCAGGCCTATTATTTTTTTAAATCGCTCGATGTGGCAAACATGAACCGAGCCGCTACGTTACTAGTGGGAGAACACGACTTTGAATGCTTCAGCAAGGTGAAGACCGATGTAAATCACTTTATTTGTACCCTCAAAAAAGCTACCTGGAATCAAAAAGGAGATTTGCTTGTTTTCAACGTCACTGCGAATCGGTTTTTGAGAGGCATGGTACGGGCCATTGTAGGAACTTTGTTAGATGTAGGCACTGGAAAAATTACCATGAAAGAGTTTGAAGAAATTGTAAAAGGTAAAGACCGAAAGAAGGCCGGCATGAACGTGCCCCCTGAAGGGTTGTTTTTAACGAGTGTGAAGTATCCAAAAAATATTTTTGTTAAATAGATACATTCAAAATTCAATAAAACCTTTTTGAATTTTGAATCTTGAATTGTAAGATGGAAAAAGAAAAAGTAAGCAGCGGAAACATCATTGATTTTAACGTTCTTAAGCGCATCATGCAGTTTGTGATGCCTTATAAAGGGCGTTTTTACTTTGTGATTGTGCTCACTTTTTTATTGGGGATTCTCACACCGATCAGGCCATTACTCATCCAATATACATTAGATGCTCATGTCCAGTACGGCAACTATTGGGCAATGGTCAATATCATGTTGATTATCCTAGGATTATTGGTGGTTCAATCCGCGGTACAATATGCCCACACATACATTTCAGGAAGAATCGCACAATTTATTATTCGCGACATCCGCATTCAATTGTATGAACATCTGATCAAACTTCGATTGCGCTTCTTTGACAAAACTCCTATCGGCAGACTAGTGACTCGTACCATTTCAGACGTAGAAACATTATCTGATGTTTTTAGTGAGGGGTTGGCAGCCATGGCCAGCGATTTACTTCAAATCATATTCATCTTAGCGTTCATGTTTTGGATCGACTGGCGATTGACTTTAGTAAGTCTGTCGACCATTCCCTTAATGCTCCTTGCAACCTATGTATTCAAAGAAAAAATAAAAGTGGCGTTTAATGATGTACGCAATGCTGTTTCTAATTTGAATTCCTTCGTGCAAGAACACATTACTGGGATGAACATCGTACAGATTTTTGGAAGTGAAAAGAGAGAGTTTGAAAAATTTAAAGAGATCAATAAAGAACATCGGGGAGCTCATTTGCGATCGGTGCTATACTACTCCGTTTATTTTCCTGTAGCCGAAATTATCGCTGCCATGGGAACCGGTTTATTGGTATGGTATGGAGCCAAAGGGGTCATCAATATGGAAGCAACGGGCATGACGGTTGGTAAATTGGTTTCTTTCATCATGTTCATTCAATTATTTTTCAGACCCATAAGAATGATCGCTGATAGATACAACACCCTGCAGATGGGCATTGTGGGCTCTTCTCGTATTATCAACTTATTGGATGATCAAACAGATCTCATGACCAATGGAACAATGGCTCCAACTGATATCAAAGGACAGGTGAAGTTTGATCATGTGTGGTTTGCATACAATGATGCTGATTATGTTTTGAAAGATATTAGTTTGGAAATCAAGCCGGGCGAGACGATCGCTTTGGTGGGAGCTACAGGAGCCGGTAAGTCATCGATCATCAATTTGCTCAATCGTTTTTATGAGATTAACCGAGGATCGATTCAAGTAGACGGCATCGATATTAAGGATTTTGATACAGCCTCTTTGCGAAAAAATATTGGCGTGGTACTACAAGACGTGTTTCTTTTTTCTGATACCATTCGAAACAACATCACGCTTGGCAATAATGAAGTGACAGACGAAATGATCCTTCATGCAGCTGACCTTGTAGGAGCAAGAAAATTTATTGATCGACTGCCGGGAGGATTAGACTACAACGTAATGGAACGAGGTGCCACGATCTCAGTCGGCCAACGTCAATTGCTATCATTTATACGAGCGATGGTGTACGATCCCAAGATTTTAGTATTAGATGAAGCCACTTCTTCCGTGGATAGTGAAACTGAAGAAATGATTCAAAATGCGATTTCAAAAATGATGACCAACCGAACCTCAATAGCTATCGCACATCGCTTATCAACCATACAAAAAGCAGATAAAATTATTGTGATAGACAAGGGTGAAATAAAAGAAACTGGACGCCACGAAGAGCTTTTACTAAAAGAAGGATACTATTCACAGTTATATAAAATGCAATACAAGGAAGTTGTTTAGGTTAATTCCTTTAAATCGAGTCATCAATTGAGAATGACTCAAAAGAGCTATATTTGCTATGATGCCTCGGCTCAAAACCTCTTCATTGCTCTTAATTCTGCTCATTTCAGTGGGACATATATCTTTTTCTCAAGTTAGAAAAAGTGTACGGAGCGCGGGGTACGGAGTACCAAAAGTCTCTCGAAGCAAAGCCATGATTATGTGTCCAATTTTTTTAGAAAGTAGGTACCCCTATCAGGGCATTGGCTTTAAAGTGGGCGATCCTCTGGCGTTAACCTATAAATATTACCCAAGTAAACATTGGGCTTTTGCTGTAGATGCGGGAAAAGCCGCAAGCGGATTATCGAATAAGTATTACAGAGGGCTATTTGATAGTTATAAGATAGATGCCCTCAAGGATGTTCTAAGTAAAGATGCTCTCATTGATACAGTCGGCAACAAACAGAGTGTCCAATACCTTACGCATACAGCGACCTCAGATTGGTTTTTGGAAGCAAAATTTCTATATCAATGGGATGCGGAGAAAATTTCCAAAGGCTTGCAGCTCTATGTGGGTGCTGGGTGGCAATGGAGAAATACCTCACTCGCTTATGAATATCTTTATGAGAATGGTCGAGTAGAAAGCAAGAATGGGAAAATAGAAAAAAATAGATTTACGTATGGCCCTGTGATATTAGTAGGCTTCGAATACTCCTACTTCACATTACCTGTTTCTGCTTTTATTGAAATAGAAATGTTTACAGATGCGTTTATAGACCCTGGTTACCAACGCTTCCAGGGTGGAGTAGGGCTGCGGTATATTTTCTAGCAATAAAGATTATCCCTTCCTTAATACACTGTTTTTCTTACTATAAAGAAAATAGATAACCAATCCAATAAGCAACCACCCAAAAGCCATCAGTTGCGTTTTATAATCAAGTAGGAAAATCAAACTTGAGCACACTAGAATTCCAAGAATTGGAATCAGAGGTACCAATGGAGTTTTAAATGGACGCACAGCTTCAGGATTTTTAACTCGCATCACCCAAATACCTGCACACACTAAAACAAAGGCAAACAAAGTTCCAAAGCTGGTAAGATCACCAGCCACATTGCCCGGTACAAAGCCACCGAATAATGATACGAAAACTAAAAGTATCCAATTCGCTTTGTGTGGAGTACGAAACGTTGGATGAAGCTGGGAGAAAACAGGTGGCACCAAGCCATCTTTTGACATCGAATAGAAAACACGAGATTGTCCCATCAACATGACCAAAATTACCGATGAAAATCCAGCTAAAATGGCTACGGTAATGAGCGTAGCCAACCACTCATAGCCAGGCATATATTTCATGATTGCGTAAGCAACTGAAGCCTCTTTACCCGCTACTTTAAATTCTTGCCAGTTAGCTATACCCGTAAGGACATGTGAAAACAAGACGAAAAGGACAGTACAGATAAGCAATGATCCCAATATTCCAATGGGCATATCTCGTTTCGGATTTTTAGCTTCCTGTGCTGCCGTTGAAACCGCATCAAATCCTATGAAAGCAAAGAAAACTATACTTGCTCCTCCCAATACACCGCCCCATCCATGTCTATTGAAGTCTTCATGACCTGCCATGCTACCGGGTATTGTGAATGGCGTATAGTTAGCTTCATTAATAAAGCCCCAACCTAACGCAATGAAAAGTAAGACAATTGAAACTTTTACAACTACAATGATTGAATTTACAGTAGCTGATTCTTGAGTGCCTTTGATGAGAAGAAGTGTTAATAAAAATAAAATCAATATAGCAGGTAAATTTACCATTCCGCTTACTCCATTAATCGATGTTTCCCAAGGAGAGTGACACCATTGATAGGGTATTCGTCCTCCCAGCAGACTATTTAAGTATTCGCTCCAGGCGATAGATACCGTAGCGGATGCGAGTGCATATTCCAAAACTAAAGCCCATCCAATTATCCATGCGATAAACTCACCCATGGTTACATAGGCGTATGCATACGCACTACCCGCAATGGGAATCATAGAAGCAAACTCGGCATAACACAAACCGGCAAAAGCGCAACCAATACCAGCAACGATATAAGAAACAACCACGGCAGGTCCGGCTGCATCTCCAGCCGCTGCGGCAGTTCGAACAAAAAGTCCTGCTCCGATAATGGCTCCAATGCCCAAGGCAATCAGGTTCATTGGTCCAAGCGTACGCTTTAATCCTTTTTCTGAATCACCACCCGATTGTGCCATCAATTGCTCCAATGGCTTCTTAATAAATAAACTCATGCAAAACGTATTAAGTAAATATTATCCCTAAAAGTATAAATAATAATGAATTTTCAATGCGATTTGATGAACGCTGGCAATCAAGAAGGTTAAACGGAGAAGTTGAAAATGATTGAATCTATTTTTTTGCCTTCAAAGGATCAAAATGCACTTTAACTAAAACCTCACTTTCGACTGGTACATTGTCTTCCAGCGTAGGCGACCAACTTGGTCCTTCCTTTATAAGTCTTAATACCTCCTCATCACAACCATAACCCAAGCTCTTGACCACGTTGAATTCATCGAGCGCACCATCGGTTCGAACGGTAAACTTAACAGTCACGCGTCCCTTAATTTTTTTTGCTAATGCTTCAATCGGATAACGTAGACTGTTCTCCAGATATTTATCATACGCCTTGCGCCCTCCAGCCGGCTCTGCCAATCTAACAATGGGAGGGTTTTGGCTATCGTCACGAGCGGCTGCTCCCGTAACAACTACTTCACTAAGCTGCGTTAGATCTGGTCCTAAGTTTACATTTACTTCTTTCTGATTGCCTAACGGAACTTCTATGGTCTGAAAACCAATAAAAGAGAAAACTAATTTAGGGTTGACCGCTTCAACGGCAACCTGATACTTACCATTCACGTCCGTTACCGTACCTTGTGAAGTACCTTGTAACACCACATTCACACCGAGCAATGGTTGCCCATCCTCCGAAGACAATACTTGCCCCCGAATGAGTTGCGCGGCAACACTTTTTCTCTTTGCACCTTGACCACTATTAGCCATTTCTATTGAACTCTTGTTCATTGGTGCGATCGGCTGCGCAGATGTTACCCGTTCTGACCTCGCCAGCTCGGTCACCTTAGCTTCTTTTTCTTCACTAACTTCCTGGACCACTTTTTTATCTTCAGCCATGTCCATCAAAGCTGTCTGTTTTTCTCCCTCAGCAGCAGCAACCGGCTCGGACCCTTTCGCAACGGTTTCGATTGATTTGCTTCCGGCAATCTGTGTTGGCTTTTCAACAAGTAGCTTCGATGACGGTGTAGCAACTGGTTGCTGAACGGCATCAACAGAATCAGGTGCTTTCTGCGATGCAGGCATTTCCTTTTTTGTATCCACTTCTTTTGTAAGGGCAAGATTCTCTTTTTCTTCATTTGGAATCAGCTGATTTGCCGCCCAAAAAACACCCAGCATGATAAAAAGTGAAGCCGCTATTCGCAAAGGCCAAACCCAATTGTTTGTGTTCTTTCCATCGCCAACTATTGCCTGTTCTTTGCTAGCTTGTTTCGGGGCAGCCGCGGAAGCCATTTTAGCTTGCCCAAAAGAGGCTACACTTTTCTGTTCAGTCTGATATCGAATGGATTCTTTTAACTCATCCAGATCTTCTGAGAAATCCTTGGCGGAAATCGTTTCAGAACCCTCTAGGGCGTCTGCCAGAAAAGGATCTGACAATGCCTTTTTCTCCAACGAGTGCATCTCATTGGGGGTTAGTTCTCCCCTCCTGTACTTTTCAATATCGTCTTTCCAATCATTCATTTTGCTCCATGCAAATTTTCAAATTCCGTTTGCCATTTTGGATATAACTCTTCACCTTATTCAAGTCAAAACCAGTCAGCCCCGTTATATCCCTATAACATTTCTCCTCCAAATAAAACAATCGAACGCACTGCTGTTGATCATTCACCAATTGATCGATACACTTCTCCAATTTACTAAGATTTTGCTCCATTTCGGGCTCTTCTTCAAGATGCAATAGAAACTGGTTTTCCATAAGTTCCGGGGAAAATTCCTGTTGGTATTTACCTTTTCGTGCTCTGAGTTGCATCAAACAATGATTTCGGGCAGTGACGTACAACCAACTCTTAAAGTTTTCTACGTCATGGGTTAATAGGGTGGCAACGAGTTTTTCGAAAAGCTGCATCATCGCATCTTTTGCCTCATCCCTATCTTTTAAGTACTTCAGGCAAACGCCATATACAAGCGAAGTGTAACGAGCATACAATTCTCCCCAATGCGCCAATTCCCCTGACTCTTTATAAAGTCGAAGCAGTTCCGTATCTGTATGTGAATGACCCCGCACGTGTTAATTCAAATTTCTAGAATTTTTTATGGAAACCGAAAGATAGCTGCATCTCATCATAAAATTTAAACTATCTAAGTTATGAAAAAGCAATTTTCGATGTTGATTGTTCTTCTGATGCTTTCCCTTGGCTTCATGGCCTCTGAGGAAAGAACGATTTCGGGCAAAGTAACTTCCAAGGAAGATGGAAGCCCGTTGCCAGGAGTCAATGTGGTGTTAAAGGGTACTACGGAAGGTACCGTTACAGATGCCCAAGGGGCTTACCTGATTCATGTTCCCATGAAGGGTGGCGTTTTAGTTTTTTCATTCATCGGGCTGAAAACGCAGGAAGTGAAAATCGGCAAGACGAATCGGATTGACGTGGTGCTCCCAATGGATGTTGCGCAATTGAACGAAGTAATCACTACCGGCCATCGAAAGAAAGAAGTTCGTGGAATTGCCACTCTTTTTAAAGCGGGCGACAACAAGGCCGCCCCTGTATCCAGCTATTCTTATGAATATGAAATGCAAGATCAGCCTTCTAACACCGAAGAGTATGATGGCATCAACGAGAATGTTTTTCATGGAGCGCTACAGAACCCACTTTCAACTTTTTCTATTGATGTAGACGCAGCCTCTTACAGTAACATACGCAGGTTCATTCATCTAGGCCAACGTCCTCCAAAAGATGCCGTTCGCATTGAAGAAATGATCAACTATTTTGATTACGACTATCCTCAACCCAAAGGTGATGATCCCTTCTCAATTAATACTGAAATTTCAGTTGCCCCTTGGAATCCCAAACATAAACTTGTTCATATTGGTTTGCAAGGTAAAAATATCCCAAAAGAGAATCTTCCAGCATGTAACCTCGTATTCTTAATAGATGTTTCGGGCTCCATGAGCGATGAAAACAAATTACCACTACTAAAATCATCTTTCAAGTTGTTGGTAGCCCAATTGCGTGAGCAAGACCGTGTAGCAATAGTGGTGTATGCCGGTGCGGCAGGATTGGTCTTGCCAAGCACATCCGGTGCCGATAAGAAAAAGATAATAGAATCATTAGACAACCTACAAGCAGGTGGTTCTACGGCAGGTGGTGCAGGCATTCAACTGGCCTATCAAGTAGCGAAAGAAAATTTTAGAAAAGGCGGTAACAACCGTGTAATTCTAGCTACGGATGGTGATTTCAATGTTGGTGAATCCAGCAACGGTGGTATGGAAAGATTGATCGAACAAAAAAGAAATGACGGAATCTTTTTAACTACTCTTGGCTTCGGCATGGGTAACTACAAAGATTCCAAAATGGAAATCTTGGCCGATAAGGGAAACGGCAACTATATGTATATCGACTCTATTCTGGAAGCACAAAAAGCGCTCGTAAATGAATTTGGCGGCACACTCTTTACTATCGCAAAGGATGTAAAACTTCAGATTGAATTTAATCCCAACAAAGTCAAAGCGTATCGCTTGATAGGATATGAAAACCGCCTGCTAAAAAATGAAGATTTCAACAATGATAAAAAAGATGCCGGTGAACTTGGTTCTGGTCATTCCGTAACTGCACTTTATGAAATCATTCCTGCTGGCGTGGATAGTGAATTCTACAAAATTGATCAATTGAAATACCAAACTACGAAAATTGTAAGCAAGCCTAATCTTAGTAATGAGATCATGACAGTAAAGTTTCGCTATAAACAACCTGATGGAGATGTCAGCAAACTAATCGTTCACCCATTGTTAGATCAAAATAGACCGATCGAAAAAACCTCTGACAATTTTAGGTGGTCCGCTTCCGTGGCTGCTTTTGGAATGATCCTAAGAGAATCAGAATATGTAAAAGGATTTTCTGCTCAAGAAGTATTGTCCTTGGCGCTAAGTGCTAAAGGAATAGATACTGAAGGGTATCGTATTGAGTTTATTAATATGATCAAATCAACACCGGTAGTAGCCAACCGATAATTTATTAATTATAAAAGACCTGATGGTTACGATCCATCAGGTTTTTTTATTCTTGAATAGGAGTTAATTTGCGAGTTCTCCATGAAAGATTCCGGTGTAAGTCTGAGTGTATCCATCGTATTAGCCACTTACAATGGCGAAAAATTTCTTCGTGAACAGTTGGATAGTGTTTTTGCACAGACGTTTCCAATCCTTGAAGTAATAGCAGTTGATGATTGTTCTTCCGATTCAACTGTTTCCATCTTAAACGAGTACGCCAAGACGCATCCAATTCTTACGATCTATCAAAATGAAAAAAATCTAAAACATAACCAAACTTTTGAGCGCGGAATTTTACTTGCAAAAGGTGATTGCATCGCAATGTGTGATCAAGATGATATTTGGGACAAGGACAAAATTTCAATGATGATGGAGAATTGGACAAGCGATAGTTTCTTAATCCATTGTGATTCAGAATTTATTGATGTCAAAGGAAATCGGATGAACAAAAAAATTTCAGACATTAAAAATCTGCAAACCTACGCTGATCATGTTCCTTTTGTTATTGGAAATACGGTTGCGGGTCACGCCTCTATTTTTAAAAGGGAACTCATCAATAAAATCTTGCCTTTTCCCTCCATCGTTATTCATGATTGGTGGATGGCATATATAGCTGCGACCCTAGGCCCTGTTCAATACGTTAGTCAACCCTTGGTGAAATATCGTCAACATGCAGGCAGTGTAATTGGCGCCATCAAAGTAAAAGGAAAAAAGCAAAAAAAAGATAGCACTGAATTACGGAAGCGCATACGAGAACGAATAATTTTGTTTTACAACGCATGCCCTGAAAACAACAAGTATAAAATATTACTAAAAGATTTAGCGGCTAGTTACGCTAGCTTTTCGTTGAGCAACAATTTAGCACGCATGAATATATTCTTCGCTCATCAACAAAAGCTGTTGGCGACCAAAAAAAGGCCTCCCTTCCGTAAATGGCTTTTTTGTGTGAAGATGTTCTTCACTATTCAATAGAAGTTTCTACAACTCCCACCTCTTATATTTTATTACATTTGCTGCACTTAATTCGACTTTCTATGGCAGTTTACGGAAATCAGAGGTACCTCAAACTTTTTGAAAACATTCAAAATACTCGGATCTATTTTTTAGATAAGATTAAGAAGCAATCAGAGTTGATTTTTATTACTAAGCCCATTGCGATTAAAGTGCGTGTCCCCCGAAGACTTTTGCTCATTTTCAAGGAAATTTTTATGTCTGATGTATACAGTATCAAGGAACTATCCAAGAAGTTGAACGAGGATTCGGTGGTATTGGACATTGGTGCAAATGTTGGGTTTTTCAGTGTGCTGCTGCTCTCCAAAAAGCCGATTAAAAAGATTATTGCCTTCGAGCCTATTCCGGTAAATATTACAACACTTAAAAGGATTATCTCAGAAAACCCAGTTCTACAGAAAAAATTAGTGCTCGTAGAAAAAGCTGTCACAGGCCAACCGATGGGCGACTTAACTTTATATCTTGACAATGTAAAAGAACTCACTGAAAACGCTTCCGTTTTCTCCGGTTTCGAATCTACACACGCAGAAAAATTGATTGTGCCTAGCATCTCATTAACCCAAATTTTTGAAGAGTATGATTTAGCCCATGTAGATTTTGTAAAAATGGATTGTGAAGGAAGCGAGTTTGATATTTTATATAGCACAGATCACTCGATGCTAAAAAAAATCAAGCATATCATACTGGAAGTTCATGACATGGACACCGAAAAAAACAATACAGAATACATGAACTCCTTTTTGCAATCAATGGGGTTTGTTACTTCCTATTACCGACTCAGTGGTAAGTCGCACGTCATCAATGCCCAACAGAAAGGGTAAGTATGCTGAAGGTTTTATTTCTTGCCAAGGGAGATCGTCCCGATTACCTCTGTGATATGATCTATCACGGATTGAAAACAACGGAAGGCATTTTAGTAGAAGAGGTAAACACGCCTCACTACATGTATAGCTATTACATGGCGCAGCACGAATTGTATGGTAAGGGCTTCACGATGTATTGCCATCTCAAGAGCTATCCAACTTGCATACCGGTGCCTGAAATGAAAAGAAGAGTAGAAAAAAAATACTACGACTACATTATCTATGGCTCCGTGTACCGCTTCGAAAAATATTATGATTTAGTGACATCGTATTATACAAAAGACAGAATCATCACGGTAGATGGTGAAGATGAAGATCGGCTCGAACTTCGGTTTACCCACAACAGCACGTACTACAAGCGAGAGTTGAGTATTGAAACTGACCTCGTTAAACCAATCAATTTTTGCATCCCTGAATCATTGGTCGTAGCAAATGCACCCACCAAAACAAAACGCGTAGCACACATTGTGCCAGGTGATTTGAGCACCTACATTTTCAATCGCGTAGAAGACTATTACCAAGACTATCAGGCTTCTATTTTTGGAATTACCTGCAAGAAGGGCGGCTGGGATTGCTTACGCCATTATGAAATCTTGATGAATGGGTGCATTCCTTATTTTATAGGCCTTGAAAATTGCCCTCACCTTACCATGAATCAACTTCCTAAGGATTTGCTCCTTGAATCAAATAAATATTATGAACGAGGAGCAGAATTTGATCATCAACGATATAATCGTGAGCTTTTAAATTACACTCGACAGCATCTCACAACTATAAATTTAGTTAACTATCTTTTACCAAATTGATTTGAGTCACGGCTATCCAGAAAATAGCCATTGATGGTAGAGAAGTACTCAAGCACATAACCGTTTTCATTCAGGTATTGAACTATTGGGTTGGTGTCTTTTTGCGAGAATTTGAATTCATGTATTTCTATAACAATCCATCGGGGACGATATCTATCTAAGTTAACTGACATTAATGCATTGAGGTCATGTCCTTCTACATCGATGCTCATAAGATCGATTTGTGTTCCTGAAGGCAAGCTTTGATCTAGAATATTTTCAACTCTTTGCGTTTTCATTTTGACCTCCCGGTTAAATTCCCAATGTTTTTTCCATTCCTCTAATTGTTGTTGATCAATGGTTGAAACAGCTGGCACTTTATCAGAAATGTGAAAGATGACTTCCTTCTCAACGTCTGATACCGCAGCATGAACCACTGTATCCAAGGGTCGGGTCTTTTTAAATTGATTACATAGTAATTCATTGGCATCCACACATACACCCTTCCATCCAACCAAGTAAAGGAAAAAGGTGTTAGAAAAATAGATTGGTGTATTGCATCCTATATCAACATAGGTCCCTTCTTTCTGGTCGCGAAATATAAACTTCAATATTGTATCTTCTCCGGTTTGAGAAAAATAAACATTGGCTTCGTTGGCCATCATCTTTTTTACAAGAATCAGCAAACTAAGTCTAAGGGCTACTAAAAAAGGCAGTTTTTTAAATAACTTTGCAATGGTAAGTTTCATGAGTGCGATTTACATTTAAAAAAAGAAGGAGTGAAGATAGCTCTTATATTTAATTTGAAAACAATACCATGTTGAAGCCTGTCACTTTATTGATTTCAACTTATAATTGGCCCCAGGCTTTAGAGCTATGTTTGTTAAACGTATTTAATCAAACGGCATTGCCCGGAGAAATTTTGATTGCCGATGATGGCTCCACAGAAGAAACCAAGAGCTTGATCGATCAATTACGAAAGAAAACCTCCATTCCAATCCGTCATTTCTGGCATGAAGACATTGGCTTCCGTAAAACCATTATTCTCAACGAAGCGATCAGACACAGCCGCTTTGAATACATTATTCAAACCGATGGAGACATTCTATTACACCCCCGATTTATTGAAGAGCATCTTCACAATGCTAAAGCGGGCTTTTATCTACGAGGCAGTCGAACATTGATCAATGAGAAAAGATCCAAGGCCTTGATAAAAAATAAACAGCATCAAATCAATTGGTTATACGCTGGAATTACAAATCGCTTCAACGCAATTCATAATACTTTCATTTCAAGAGCTTTTAGTCTATTTAATGATCCCAATTCCATCGAAGGAGTCAAGGGATGTAATTTTTCATTTTGGAAGAAGGATTTTATCGCTGTTAACGGTTTTAATAACGATATTATTGGCTGGGGCAGAGAAGATAGCGAACTCGCCATTCGATTAATTAATAATAAGGTTTTCAAACAGCAACTTAAGTTTCAGGCAATTTGTTTCCACCTCCATCACACTATATATTCTCGCGATCAGGATGAACGAAATATGAAAATGCTAACGAAGGCCATTCAAGAAAGAACAGTTTGGGCTGATAATGGATTTTCAATCATTAACCAAGTAAAGGAATTTTAAACGTCAATTGCAGCTCACATTGAGTTAACGTGTAGAGCACTATCTTGGATAATTACGACCGGTGATTAATACGTACAACTAGCTTCTTGCTGATATTGAGATTTTTATATATCCATCAAGATCTTAAGTACTTGGATAGTAAAATAACAGAGCACTCAAATTTAATCCCTCTATGAAATCAAGGAAAGTGTTAGAAGTTCGTATGGAATTCTAAATTAGTGAAGCCATAAGCGCTTCCTACTTCATCATACCGTAGAATAAGGCGAAATATAGTTATAACCAGTATTTCAACTATTCTCTAATTTGATCTATTGGTATTGATCAATCTACATTATCTGACCCTATTTAGGTAGTCCAATGATATCAAAGTGCTTCCAATTTGTCATTTGCTGTCTCTCTAATTTTATAGAGGGTTTATTCTCCTGACCATCCAAAAAATAAACATCATAATTATGCTGACTGATAATATCGAACAACTCAAATCTTTCAGAAGGTACTAATTGACTAAAGCATTCTGATATAATTGCAGGGCGATACTTCTTAAAATATGGTTGCAACGTTTTCAATATCTCCTTATCGTAGCCTTCAGCATCCGTTTTAATCAATTGAAGTTTGGGCAAATATTCGGAATAATTCGAGTCAATATATTTCTCCAGGTTTTTTCCAATAACATTAAATGTATATCGAATATTAGATGCTTTATTCGTGCTAAATCCTACTATGCCGCCATTCCCATATCCCGCATCACCTGATCCGAAAATAAACTCTCCGTCTGTTGCTGTTGCCGCAAATGGCAAAGGCACAATTTTTACCAGACCGGGATTTAGTTTCGTGTTTTCAAGAAGCGCAGGATACACATGCGGATTTGGTTCAAGGGCTAATACGAGTCCTGATTTTCCTGCCGCCATCGCCATTGGGACAGCTGTATCTCCTTGATGCGCGCCAATATCAATGGCAAATCCTCCTTCACTTATGAATTGTTTATAGAAGTCAACATGTTTCTGGGTAATCGGTTCAGTTTTGTAAAGGGGGTGAAGCCAGGTAGCATAATCAATGACACCATACTTGCCTAAGTCTGTTTTTGTAATTTCAAATCCATACTCTTTGAAGGTTCTCTTTAATTGATACTTCTTAATCTTTCGCTTAATAAAATTTAACATAAATCTTAATTAAATATTCTTTCACACATTGTAACTACCTTATAATATATTTCATAACATGGATTAATCTGGCACGGGCAGATTTTTATAAATGTACAAAAGTAATCTTTTATCTAAATTGCGACACATTCTTGTTAATCAAAACCTATGAAAGTCGCTGGTTTTACAATCGTTAGAAATGCCGTTAAATATTCTTATCCTGTAGTGGAGGCGATTACTTCGATCCTTCCTCTGTGCGATGTGTTCATTGTAGCGGTTGGAAATTCCGATGATACTACCCTTGAATTGATCCAAGAAATAAAGTCTGATAAAATACGAATTATTCATACTGTTTGGAATGATGCCCTCCGCGAAGGTGGAAGAACTTTTGCTTTAGAAACTGATAAAGCCTTTCAAGCTATAGCGGAGGATTATGATTGGGCTTTCTATATTCAGGCTGATGAAGTTGTACACGAAAAATATTACGATACGATACGTCAATCAATGTTGAAGTATAAAGATGATGCCTCCATCGAAGGTCTTCTATTTCAGTACAAGCATTTCTATGGTTCCTATGATTACGTTGGTGAATCCTGGAGCTGGTACCGTAGAGAAATTCGTATTATCAGAAACAATAAAAACATTTTCTCTTATCGGGATGCTCAAGGGTTTCGAAAGAAACCGAATGAAAAACTAAGAGTAAAATTTATTGATGCCTATATATTTCATTATGGATGGGTACGCGACCCAAGAGCGATGATGAGCAAACAGCGCGCCTTCACTGGCTTCTACCATGATGAAAACTGGATTAATGAAAACATGGCCAAAGCAAGCGAATTTGATTATACTAATATCGACTCCCTAGAATTGT
The DNA here is from genome assembly GCA_031430395.1 of Cyclobacteriaceae bacterium. Taxonomy (GTDB): domain Bacteria; phylum Bacteroidota; class Bacteroidia; order Cytophagales; family Cyclobacteriaceae; genus ELB16-189. The sequence goes on along the minus strand of JANPBK010000015.1, from coordinate 19,059 downwards.
TTACTGAAACTCATCCCATTGTGATGGGCAATCGCATTGCACGTAAAAACTGGAAGTTCGATTTTGATGTGACCAAGAAAAAGTACTCTTTCAAAGAAAAGCTAAAACGATTGGTTGGGTATCGTGTAGGGGAGTACAAGAATTACAAAATCGTTTAATTCACTCCCCTTCTATAATCAGCTTTCTTTACTACTTTTACCCTTTCATGGAACTCGAAGAAGCACCAAGGCAGCATTATACGGATGAGGAGAAGAGAGAGGTATTCAATAGTGAATTCCTGCCTCATATTAAATCCATGTACAATTTTGGATTTCGCCTCACACTTGATCGCGATGATGCCAAAGACCTGGTGCAGGACACCTACTTAAAGGCTTATCGCTTTATAGAATCATTCCAAAAAGGAACTAATGCCAAAGCTTGGCTGTTCCGAATATTAAAAAACAGTTTTATCAATGATTACCGTAAGAAGAGTAAGGAGCCTTCTAAAGTAGATTATCAGGAAGTAGAGACCTATTATAATTCAGAAGATGTAGATAGACAAATCACTCCAGACCTGCGCGTGGAGTCTCTAAAAGATATGATTGGGGATGAAATATCGAACGCCCTCAATTCATTGGATGTTGATTTTAAAACAGTGATCATTTTATGCGATCTGGAAGGTTTTAAGTACGAAGAAATGGCTAAAATTCTGGATATTCCAATCGGTACTGTACGCAGTAGACTCCACCGAGCGAGAAATCTTCTCAAAGAGAAATTAAGCGATTACGCCAAATCAATGGGTTATAACAAAGCATAGCATTATGAGCAATCAATCCAATCCCTTCATGCAATCCAACAAAGAAAAGCCTTCCTGCATGGAAATGCTACAGACTATTTTAGATGGAGAAGCAACCGATGATCAAAAAAAATATTTTAAAGCACATATGGATCATTGCATGCCTTGCTACAAATCCTATGATCTCGATATGGCCATCAAACAGTTGCTTCAATCCAAATGTTGTGGCGGAGATGTTCCAAGCGAATTAGTAGACCAAATCAAGATCCAGATTAATCAAACCTCTTCTATTTAATGGCAGGTAAAGCGCTTATTTTTTCTGCCCCTTCCGGCTCCGGCAAAACAACCATTGTACAGTATCTACTAAAAAATAATCCTGAATTGGGATTTTCTATTTCAGCATCTACCCGCGACAGACGTGGACGCCAGGAAGTTGACGGAAAAGACTATCACTTTCTGACACCTGAAGAATTTAAGAATAAAATTGACCATAACGAATTCATCGAATGGGAAGAGGTTTATGCGGGCAATTTCTATGGTACCTTAAAGTCTGAAATTGAACGTATATGGGCTGAAGGCAAAAATGTGATCTTTGATGTTGACGTTAAAGGGGGAATTAATCTTAAAAAATATTTTGGAGAAAAGGCGCTTGCAATTTTTGTCAAAGTACCTTCTATTGAAGTTTTAGCGGAGCGCCTGAAAGATCGTGACACTGAAACAGAAGAAAGCCTCTCGAGGAGATTATTCAAAGCTAAATTTGAAATGACTTTTCAAGATAAGTTTGACCTGGTCTTAGTAAATGAAGACCTTCAGGCCTCCTTAGTAGAAGCTCAACGATTGTATGATGAATTTAAGAGTAAGTAATCTATATTGTGTCACCACACAATAACTAAATGAATCAAAGTCAAAAAATTGGTTTGTTTTTCGGCTCTTTTAACCCCATCCACATCGGGCATTTAATTATTGCCAACGTAATGGCCGAAAATACGGATCTAACGAAAGTATGGTTCATCGTATCTCCACAAAATCCCTTTAAGCCTAGCAAAGGACTATTACATGAATTTGATAGATACGATATGGTACAGGCGGCTATTTCAAATAACCTAAAACTGGCTGCATCCGATGTTGAGTTTCATCTTCCGAAACCCAGCTATACCATTCATACCTTGGCGCACCTTACCGAAAAACATCCGACCAAACAATTCAAGGTAATACTGGGAGAAGACAATCTCGAGAATTTTACAAAGTGGAAAAACTATCAACAAATACTTGATCAGTATGGCCTATATGTTTACCCTCGCCCAAATGTAACAAACTCAGCGCTTTCTCGTCATGCCAATGTAAATATGGTCGATGCTCCTTTACTAGATATCTCTGCCACATATATTCGATCTTGTATCAAGAACAATAAATCCATCCGGTACCTCGTTCCAGAAGAGGTAGAAAATATGATACGGTCTAAAAAGTTCTATCGTTAACACCGTCCCTTGCTCGCAACCCCAACTTACAAAATGACGTCTATGCATCTGATGAAATTAATCAAATGCTTTACCCTATTCACTTTTTGTACATTAATATACATACAGGGGCATTCTGGTGGTATTCGGGGCGTCATAAAAGGAGACGATGGAAATGTACTTCCGTTTGCCAGTATCTTTGTCAAGCAAAAATCTACAGGCGCAGCAACCGACCTACAAGGACATTATGAGTTGGCACTTCCTCCAGGTCAGTATGATATCTTGTTCCAATATCTAGGTTACGAAACTCAACTTCGAAAGGTTGAGATCGGTAATGAGTTTATAGAAATCAACATTACTTTGAAAACCCAGGTAATCGTACTACAGAATGTGGTGATTAAAGCAGGCAAAGAAGACCCTGCCTACACCATTATGCGGAAAGCTATTGGAAAAGCAAAGTATCATACCCAACAGATAGATTTCTACACAGCTAAAGTGTATATTAAAGGGAAGGGTCAACTCAAAGACTATCCTTGGTTTGCAAAGAAAGCTGTAGAAAAAGAAGGAATTACCAAAGACCGGGTCTTTATATCTGAATCCGTCAGTGAAATTAAATATACCCGACCGAATAAATTTGAAGAAAAAGTAATTGCTGTTTATTCCAAAGGAAAAGATCGCAACACTTCACCCAATCAATTTGTATTCGGCAGCTTTTATGAATCCGAAATTGCCGAGGTCATTTCACCCCTTTCACCAAAAGCCTTTTCTTATTATAAGTTTGAATACTTGGGTTCGTTCAAAGACAATAAATATGAAATAAGCAAAATAAAAGTAACTCCACGCTCTAAAGGGGATAATGTTTTCGAGGGTATAATCTTTATTGTAGAAGACTGGTGGAGTATCCATAGTTTAGATTTGAAAACCATAAAGCTGGGAATCAACTTCAAGGTGAAGCAAATTTATAATCCGATTGATGATAAGGCATGGCTTCCCATTTCGCAACAATTCTTTATTGACGGAAAGGTTTTTGGATTTGAATTTACAGCCGAATACCTCGCTACATTAAAAGACTATAAAATCAAATTGAATCCGGCCATGGAGGTAGCGGAGATGAAAGTGATAGATGAGAAAATTGAAAAAGAAGAAGCTAAGAAAATTGAAAAAAAATTCAGCAAAAAAGATCAACAATTACAAGAGCGCCTGGCTTCTGGTAAAGAAGTAACGAATAAAGAATTAAGGCAGATGGTAAAGGAATATGAAAAACAAGAACAAAAGCAAACCAAAGAGCCTGAGGTGCTTTCAGAAAGCACTTTTAAAGTTGATTCATCTGCCTATAAAAAAGACTCCACCTTTTGGGTCGAAATTAGACCTGTAGCTTTGTCAAAACAAGAGGAACGCGGCTACCAGATTAAGGACAGCCTTACAATAGTTGAAAAACAAAAAGAAGAGGGTGATACACTTCGCAATAAAAAAGGAAAAAAAGGATTTCAGCTTACTGATCTGTTGGTTGGCGACACGTATAAACTATCAAAGACATCTGATTTTAGAATTCATTTTCCATATGGAGGCTTCAATACCGTAGAAGGATTTAATCTTATTTATAGAACCAGCTTTTATAAGCGTTGGGTTACGAAAGACAAAACTGACAGCACCAAAAAATCACGCACCTCCAGACTGGAAATTAGCCCCATTGCCCGATATTCTTTTTCTCGTGAATTGCTTACCGGAAAGCTTCGGATAGACTACCGGAATTTTGATAAAAGAATAACGCTTGAAGGAGGAAGATATGTGGAGCAGTACAACTCAGATGAACCCATTCATTCGTTCGTCAATACGCTTACCTCACTTTTTAGCGGTGATAATTGGATGAAATTATATGAACAAACGTTCATTGATTTAAAATATCGACAGCGAATCAACGATAAATTTACTTTTCATACGGATTGGAATTTATCGAGAAGAACAGAACTTGACAATAACACGGATTATACATTCTTCAAAGAAAACAAAGAGCATTTTCGACCCAATGCTCCTGTCAATATTGAAACACCTACAGGATTCTCAACCAATACTGCGTTCACAGGATCCATTGGTCTGGAAGCAAGGCCATGGCAAAAATATCGTGTGCGAAACGGCAATAAAATTCGAATTCAAAATTCATCCCCGGTATTTACACTTAACTACCGAAAAGGATTTAATGGTATCCTTGGGAGTGACGTAAACTTTGACCTGGTAGAAGCGGGGATCATTCAACAAATTAAATTCGGCATACGAGGCACTTTTGATCTCAATTTGAAAGCCGGAAAATTCCTAAATGCCGAAAAACTTTATTTCATGGATTACAAACACTTTTTAGGCAATAAAACTCCAATTATTACAACTGACCCAGTGGGTAGCTTTCGGTTGTTAGATTATTACTTGTACAGCACCAAAGATCAATATCTTTCAATAAGTGCTCATTATCATTTTCGCAAATTCCTCATCACCCGTATTCCTTTCATTCGTTTAATGGGTGTACAGGAAAATTTCTTTGTTAACTATTTAGCTACCCCATCATCAAGAAACTATACAGAGTTAGGATATGGACTAGATGGGATATTGCGGATTTTAAGATTGGAAGGAGCTATTTCATTTAGCAATGGAACTTATCAAGATTATGGATTCCGCATCGGCATCTCCTCCATCCTTTCAGTTAATTTTGGAGACTAAAAATGGAGGCTAATTTTGAGTTATTGTAGCGCATGACCACTTCGGCCAACGCAGCCATTTTACTCCTCACCAATGCCACCTATCCTATCTAACATTAGAACGAACCCGGGAGGTTTGATAATACCCATGGATTCGTACCTAATTGCGCCTCCACAATTACAAACTCCAAATAATATTTTACGATCTTTGAGCAATGCCTTTGTCCGTTGAAGAGTTTCTATCGTTACGTCATTCCAATCTAATTATAGATGTTCGTTCGGAAGGTGAATTTGAGCAAGGTCATATACTAGGAGCTTTTAATATTCCATTATTAAACAATGAAGAAAGGGTCATTGTCGGTACAACGTATAAAAAGAAAGGACAAAAAGAAGCAATTAATGAAGGATTTAAATTAGTAGGTCCCAGGTTAGCCAGCATCATTCAGCAGACCGAAAAATTAGCTGCAGGTAAAGAGATTCTAGTTCATTGTTGGCGTGGAGGTATGCGATCAGCTAACTTTAGTCAATTTGCAGCCATGGCAAAAATACCATCTCAAATCTTGAATGGTGGTTACAAGGCGTATCGACAATTTGCCCTTGATCGATTTCAAAAACCTTTACAAATAATTTTACTTGGTGGTTGTACCGGTAGTGGCAAAAGCGAAGTACTTCGTACGCTAGCACAACAAGGAGAACAAATTCTCGATTTAGAAAAGTTGGCCAATCATAAAGGCTCCGCATTTGGAAGTCTCATGCAACCTGCACAACCAACGACAGAACAATTTCACAACAATTTATTTGAGGAAATTTATAAACTCGACTTGTCAAAAAGAATTTGGGTAGAAGACGAATCTGTTACCATTGGCAAAGTATTTTTGCCTCCTGATTTGTGGGTTCACATGAAGAATAGCCCGGTAGTACAAATGGTTGTTGCGAAAGAAATACGCATTCAACGCTTAGTAAACGAATATGGCCACGCGAATCGGATGGAGTTTTTAGCAGCCATGGATAAAATTGTAAAACGCTTAGGAGGGCAACATTATAAAGAAGCCAAAGAAAAATTATTACTAGGTGATATGGCCAGTACAATAGATATTCTCCTCACCTACTACGATAAATATTATTTAGGAAGTATTGAAAATAAAAAAGAACGTATAAAGATAAACTTAAACTGGGATGGCGCGAATCCTATGGAGTATGTGAAAAGACTCCTTGAACAAATAAAATAATTATATGACCGATATAAAACTTACTCAATATTCCCATGGAGCCGGTTGTGGCTGTAAAATTTCTCCGGCAATTTTAGATACCATGCTTCACTCTGATTTGCCAAAAAATACTTTTCCGTCTTTGCTCGTTGGCAATGAATCGAAAGATGATGCGGCTGTCTATGATATTGGAGATGGAACTTGTATAGTTAGCACAACTGATTTTTTCATGCCGATAGTAGATGATCCATTTACATTTGGTGCCATTGCTTCTGTCAATGCGATCAGCGATATATATGCCATGGGAGGTGAGCCTTTTATGGCCATTGCCATATTAGGTTGGCCAATCAATAAAATTCCGGCTGAAGTAGCTAAAGAGGTTTTAGAAGGAAGCAGAAAAGTATGCGCAGAGGCAGGAATTCCATTGGCTGGAGGACATAGCATAGACTGCCCTGAACCTGTATTTGGATTGGCCGTTACCGGTAAGTTGAAGAAAGAATATCTAAAAAGAAATGATACTGCAAAAGAAGGCTCTCTACTCTATCTTACAAAGCCCATCGGAATAGGGATCATTACAACTGCACAGAAAAAGGGAATCGTCAAAGACGAACATTTGAAGATCGCTGTTGACACCATGCTTACCTTGAATAAATTAGGTGTCGAGTTCGGAAAATTACCTTATGTTAATGCCATGACAGATGTAACCGGATTTGGATTATTGGGGCATTTGACAGAAGTCTGTGAAGGCTCCGGGCTTTCAGCAGAAATCGAATTTAGTAAAGTGCCCAAATTTGACTTTTTGGATTTATACTTGCAACAAAAATCCGTGCCCGGTGGGACCCAGCGAAATTGGGATAGCTACGGAAATAAAATTGGTTCTTTAGGAGAAGTACAGAGAGCCATATTAGCTGATCCGCAAACCAGTGGGGGCTTACTCGTTTCCGTGGATAAAGACCATGGATCAGATTTTGAAAACTTTGCGAACAACAAAGGAATTCTATTGAAACCCTTCGGGAGGATAGTGAAAAAGGGCGCGAACGTAGTGAGCATTAAATAGATCAAAATGAAATTTACTTTATTGATATTATATAGTTTCCTCCTCTTCATCTGCTCTTGTAAAACAAAAGAAAAAAAAGAGTCTGCTCCGAGTGATTTAATACCCTATTCAATTACAAAAATATTTCCTCATGATGACAGGGCCTTTACCCAAGGTCTAGTGGTGGAACAAGGGCGACTTTTTGAAAGCACCGGGCAGAATGGAACATCATGGATTGCTGAAGTAAATATTATAACCGGACAACAAGATAAAAAAGTAGTACTCGACAAATCCTATTTTGGTGAGGGCATTACTATATTGAATAATAAAGTTTATCAACTTACCTGGCAAAGTAAAGTTGGTTTTATTTATGATCTAAAAACCTTCAAAGAAATTGGGAAGTTTGAATATGACCGAGAAGGTTGGGGCATTACCCATAATGGAAATAATCTCATCGTGAGTGATGGCACCGATCAATTGTATTTTTTAGATACGCTTTCATTAAAATCAGTCTCTGTTTTAAAAGTAAAAGATGGTGAAGCCCCTTCAGAGAAATTGAATGAACTAGAATTTATTGAAGGTTTTATTTACGCTAATCAATGGCAAACTAATTTTATTTTAAAAATTGATCCTATCAGTGGTAAAGTTGTTGGCAGGATGGACATGAATGAATTAGCTGAAAAAGTTTTTCCACTTAACCCAAATGCGGATGTACTGAATGGCATTGCCTACGAAAAAAAAAGTAAGATGTTACTTATTACTGGGAAGCTATGGCCAGCCATGGTGGCGGTAAAGTTTAAGTAAGTACTATAGATCTATTCTTTTGGTACTTTCTATTTCCATTATCAACTCTGCTCCATAGGCCATTGCCGGAGTTTGGTACCCGGGCTTAAAATTTCCTGCGATAATTTTTTCAGCAATGAGCACTGCTGTTTTTGCAGTAAGTGAATAGCCACTGAGTGTTTCTAATAGGCTTACACATTCCTTTCCTGTGGCATCCATTACTTTCCCCCACAAAAAACTTCGCCCACTCTCACGTTTTTCATCACTAGGGCCTGCGGGTTTTTTATCAATTTGCTTTAGCATGATATTTTTTACCCACCGCATACGCAAAAGCCAATTAAAATAATTACTTCGCTTAGCATTCGAAATCATACTTGAAGTTGCTCCTGTATATACTTCAATATTGGGAATACCTGTACTTCTCCAAGCAGTTGAAATGTCACCCCACGGAATACAAAGTGTATTTGTTTTGAAAGCACCAAAATCTATTTCCATCGTTTTCGATCCCAAAGCACAATATGCCAGCTTTCCATCTTTCCGAATCAATCCGCCATAGCCTAATCCTTCCGTCATGCTTTTGGAAGTGCCTCGAGAAAGCCCAGCTTTACTCATGGTGAATGCTAATTGCAAATGCGTTGCGGCAGGCAATCTGTTCTTTAAGTGCAATGCTAAACAATCGGAAGGCACCACATCGAAACCTGTGCCAGGCATGATCGTAATTCCAAGTTCTTTTGCCTTTTGATCTAAATCAGGCAATGATTCAAAAACCTGATATTCGCCTGTGATGTCCGTATAATGTGTTTTAGTGGCAATGCATGCTTCGCTCATTAATTTAGAAGTGTAGCGAAAAGGGCCACCACAATGAATAACTAGCAAGGCCGGGTCTAACAATTTCTTCAATCCACTCAGATCATTACTTTCTACCACTTGATAAGGATAACCCGATTGTACGCTTTGTTTTTTTAACTGCTCTTCGCTACGACCCGCTAGCATGACATTCAATTTTTTGCTCTGGCACAAGCTAACGATTAACTTACCTGTATAGCCATACGAACCATACACAACAATTTGAGTTGAATTTTTCACAGATTTTATTTTAGTCGTTCCACTTCCGTTACAAAATACTTGGTGTCCCCACGCCAGAAAAATTTACCCAGGCGTTCTGTATACTTTAAACTTACACGTTCTCCACTCAAGGAGGCTTCTTCAAGTACTTTAATGAGAGCTTGCTCTTTGCTATCAACCGAAAACTCAAATGATTCTGACACTATGTTCGGTGATTTATTGGCGCCAAATGTTTGTAGATTTAATTGCCCTTCATAGGTTTTAAACAGCCAACCTTTTTTGCTGATCTTAACAACCATCCCAGATCGAATCCCCTCGGAATAAGTGCCCCAATAATAAAAACTAAATAAGGCAACTGCCGCAATGATAATGATGAACAAAATACGTTTAATCCATTTAAGCATACCCTTTTTCGCGTTTTGCCACCAGTTTTCGTTTTCCATTTTATGAATGAGGATTGAAATTAGCTTTTCTATTCAAGATAACATAGAAATAAATTGCCATCCCGATTACCAACACTGAAATAAGCTGAGAATTAGATACCCAATCTTTGATTAAAAACCCACGCGCCAGATCTCCTCTTAAAGTTTCTATCACACTTCTTCCACTCGCATAAATAATCAAATATAAAATAAAGTGTTGCCCATTAAATTTTTTGTACCTCCTGTGCAGTAATAAAAAAATAAGAATACAGAAAATCAAAAGGGCTTCGTATAGTTGTGTAGGGTGAAGGGCAACATTTAATGGGTTTGCATAACAATCGGGTTCTGTGAATACTACTCCAAAAATAGTGTTAGTTGGTATTCCATAACAACAGCCTGCATTGAAGCAGCCTATTCTGCCGACACCATGGACGATACACGTTACAACTGCCATTATATCCAACATGGGTAATACGGGTATTTTGTTTTTTTTAAAATACCATAACATGACCGGAATAGCAGTGAGTAGTGAGCCATAGAAGACAAAGCCATTCCCTGAAAAAAGCTTTGTAAGGTTTTTTAAATAGTAAACTGGGTCTTCGAAGAGCACAAAAAATTTTCCTCCCGCAACTCCAGCCAGTATCAATAATACAAAGAGTGTATTTGCTTGTTCAAATGTCCAACCAAATTGTTTTTTGCCTTGCCACCACATATAGAGGCCGCCCAGCACTGCGCCCATGGCAATCAAAAATCCGTAGGTGTAAACAGTAATCGACCCAACTTGAAATAATACAGGATGCATTGCTTAAAAAGATTCCGCCACCAAAACATAATAGTTAATAGCACCCGTTGGATTGGTAGCTACATCGAACCTTAAATTTAACTTGTCCTGTTTAAATATAGTTACTCGAAGCCCTGCTCCATACGCAAGCTTAAGTTTATCAAATCCGAAATCACCAAATCGATTTCCTACTTCGCCAGTAGCCACATAGGCTACTCCTCCGAAACGACCTTTAATCGGGAAACGGTATTCTGCTTGTAGCGCAGAAAACTTTAGATCGCGGAAACGGCCTAAATAATATCCCCGCATTATATTGTTTCCCCCCAATACACCTAAATTCCGATAAGGCACATCACCAAAATTAAATAAGCTTAAACTCTGTATCGCTAATACACTTCTTCTTGATATTGGAATGAATTTACGATAATCAATTTCCACTTGTTGAAAAGTATAGTCGCTACCAAAACTCTTACTGAAATTTGTAAACCGTAATCGAAAAAGCTCCCCCTGATTTGGAACGTAGGCATGTTTACGAGAATCGTGGTTAATAATAAAACTCGTTCCAAAAACAGTATAGGATGATCTATCAATTACGCCTATTACGTTATCTTGATCAAAATAGCTTTCGCTTTTGGCCTTGCCTGTGGGATTGTATTCAATATTGAAAACTCTTTGAAAATCAACCCCTACCCCCAAAAAAAAGTCACCCCTTATTTTTCTGTAGATCTGAGGATTAATGTAAAATTGAGTGAATGTATAATTTTCAAAGGCTTTCTCTCTTCCATCTGTGTTGTTGCCTAATCCCCAATATCTATCCGGGTATTTACTAAATGTATTTTCAAACCGTATATTGTATTTCTCCTTTGGAAGAAAAATATTAGCCCCCATAGCAATAAAAATTTGGCTGTTAAGTGTGTATAAAAAGCCAGCTGGAATAGAGGATACCCGTAATGCGGAATCATGTTTAGCCGTTTTAAAAACATAAAAACTCCCTGCTCCAAACACCCAATTGGTTTCAGTTGATAGGGCAATGACTGGCACCACCAATAATTTGTTTTTATAGGTTGCTTTCGCTGAATCCTTTTTTGTAAAGAAGTTTGGTTCCTGAGTTTGGGAAAAAACGGGAGTTAGCCACAAAATATAGATCAGTATAGCAAGTAACCTTACTCGGAAAGAGTATGAAATATTAAGCATCATTCATATAGACGTCCAAAAATAATTGAATTTATCGATGTCCTACTAAAATTGTCAAGCTAAAACGAGTATTTAAACAAAAAGGTCTCTCCCGAGACCTCTTGCACTTGAATTTCATACAATCCAATTACCGCATTTTCTCTTTGAATTTTTTTAATTGATTTCCAAGCGCTTCGGTAGCTAAGTCAGTAGCTGCTTCGAAGGAACGTGCCTGCTCTTTGGCAAAAAGTTGACTTCCGGGCACCTTTACTTTGATCTCCACTGTTTTATTGTCAACCCCTTCATTATTAATTCGAAGAAATACTTCTCCATCAACAACACGGTCATAAAACGTCTCGAGCTTATCGACTTTCTTTTGGATAAAATCAACCAATTTGCTGTCCGCGTTGAAATGGATGGAATGAACTTGCAGTTTCATAAGGAATTGAAGTTTAAAAGTTGAACATATATACACTAAATAATAATCACGCTTTTGGATGAGCCTGCTCAAATACTTTCTTTAATTTATCAATTGTATTATGAGTATATACTTGAGTAGCCGCCAAGCTGCTATGACCAAGTAGTTCTTTTACCGCATTGATTTCCGCTCCTTTATTTAATAAGTGAGTGGCATACGTATGACGGAGCACATGAGGGCTCTTTTTCTCAACACTTGTAAAAAGTGTCATGTATTTTTTTACAACACGATTCACTAAAACTGGGTAGAGTGGAAGGCCGCTATCTGTCACAAATAAGAAGTCATTTCCTTGATTTACCACCTCGCGATTCCGAATCTTTCTGTATTCATCAATCATTGAAACGAGATGTGTCGTAAAAGGGATTACTCTTTCTTTATTTCTTTTACCAACAACGCGCAAGGTTCTCTCTCGAAGATTTACACGGGATTCTTTCAGGTTTATTAATTCTGAAAGCCGCATTCCTGTACCGTAAAAAAGTTCTAAGATTAGTTGATCACGAAGTCCTTCATGATTTTTTGGAAAGTCCAGATTGTTCATCAACTTCATCACATCGTCTTCACTCACAAAATGGGGCAATTTCTTTGGTGTCTTCAATATCTTTATTTTCAGCATGGGATCTTTGCTGATGACATCTTGTCGAAGTAGAAATTTAAAGTATGAACGCAGACAGGCTATTTTTCTGTTGACAGAGGAAGCTCCAATACCATTTTCTACCAAACTAACGATCCAAGACCGGACCAGACCATAAGTAGCCTTCTGTGGTTCCGCCTCAGAAAATTCGGTGTTTAAAAAATCTTTGAATTGATGCAGGTCAGTTTGGTAGGAAAGTACCGTTTTAGGGCTATACCTTTTTTCGAACTGAAGATATTTTAAAAATGAATCAATCATTAATCTACACAAGCCCAAACAACTCTTTCGTAGATTCGAATATAAAAAAAATCCTCTCCAGCACGAAGCTCAGAGAGGATTGTTTATCAAAAATGTTTGAATATTAATAATTCTCAGTAGCGTACATCTTTTGTATGTACGAAGCATGTATAACCTCAGTCCTTCTTTTTACAGATGGCTTCGTAAATGATGTTCTTGAACGTAGGGATTTCAATACACCTGTTTTCTCGAACTTCTTTTTGAAGCGTTTTAGAGCTTTATCGATTGATTCGTTCTCTTTAATGTTGATAATCAGCATTTTTATAATGTTTGGGCTGCAAATATAGACCAATCGTATTTAAATACACAAATCTTATTTTAAAATTGATCGTGAAATGACCAGTTTTTGTATTTCAGAGGTGCCCTCACCAATGGTACATAGTTTAGCGTCTCGATAGTATTTTTCTGCCGGGTAATCCTTGGTATAGCCATAACCACCAAAAATTTGCAATCCATCATTAGCCACCTCTACGGCTATTTCTGAAGCAAATAATTTGGCCATGGCCGATTCCCGGTTTACACTTTGCCCCTTATTTTTTAAGTCAGCGGCCCTAAATGTCAGCAATTTAGCTGCTTCAACCTTCGTAGCCATTTCAGCCAGTTTGAAGGAGATACCTTGAAAATTAGAGATGGGTTGATTGAATTGATGCCGTTCCTTAGAATATTTAAGAGCTGCCTCAAATGCTCCCTCCGCTATGCCCAGGCTAAGAGCCGCAATGGATATTCTTCCTCCATCCAAAACTTTAAGGGACTGCACGAATCCTTCACCTTCACTTCCTATCAGTTGGCTCTCATGAATTTTGCAATCCATAAAAATCATTTCGGTCGTTTCGGAAGCACGCATACCTAGTTTATTTTCCTTTCTTCCTGCACTAAAGCCGGGTGTACCCCTTTCAATAATAAAGGCAGACATCGCATGAGAATCACCAATCTCGCCCGTTCTGGCAATTACAACCGCCACATCTCCGGATTTCCCATGAGTGATGAAATTTTTTGCTCCATTCAAAATATAATGATCACCTACTTTGATGGCTACCGTTCTCATGTTTCCAGCATCTGAACCCGTATTTGGCTCTGTTAAACCCCAGGCTCCTAACCATTCACAGGAAGCTAACTTGGGTAAATATTTACGTTTTTGTTCTTCACTAGCAAATTGAAGTATATGGCCAGTACAAAGCGAGTTATGAGCCGCCATTGATAAACCTATTGAACCATCTATTTTAGACAATTCAGAAATAGCTGTAACGTATTCAAGATAGCCAAAACCCGAGCCTCCATATTCTATGGGCACTAAAACGCCCATTAGCCCAAGTCTACCCAGCTTTTTAAATAGCTCCATAGGAAAATGTTGACTTTCATCCCAATTCATCATGTTTGGGATGATTTCTTTTACCCCAAAATCACGGATCATCTGTGAGATCATCTTTTGGCTCTCCGTCACTTCAAAACCAACTCCACTTTTCGGTGCTTCCATTACTACCATCATTTATATTTTTGAGCCGTAAAAGTATAGGTAACATTATTACTAACCAAACAAGTGTTAGTTCGTATTATTAAAACTTAACGAACCTGATTAAAGGCTTTAAAATCTTATTTTTGCCGTCTCTATTTTTCGCACATTATGAAAATCGCAGTAGTTGGAACAGGATATGTTGGGTTAGTCACAGGTACTTGTTTTGCGGAAACCGGTAATACTGTTACATGCATTGATATTGATGAGGCTAAAGTAATTAAACTGAAGGGTGGAGAAATGCCCATTTATGAGCCTGGCCTCGAGCTATTATTTGATCGAAACCTTAAACAAGGAAGATTATTCTTTACAACAAATTTAGAGGAGGGAATCAAAGATGCGAAAATCATTTTCCTGGCCCTACCCACTCCCCCGGGAGAAGATGGATCCGCTGATTTAAAATACATACTGGGTGTCTCTGATAATTTAGGTTCCTTGTTAAAAACCTATACGGTTATTGTGGATAAAAGTACTGTACCTGTTGGGACAGCCGAAAAGGTTAGGGCTTGTATTGCAAGGACATCAAAAGTTGAATTTGATGTAGTTTCTAATCCGGAATTTCTTCGCGAAGGTGTTGCGGTAGAAGATTTTATGAAACCTGAGCGGGTCGTTATCGGCACAAATTCAATTGCCGCGCGTAAGGTAATGGAGACATTGTATGCTCCTTTTGTCAGACAAGGAAATCCATTGGTATTTATGGATGAGCGCTCCGCAGAACTTACTAAGTATGCTGCGAATTCATTTCTTGCTACTAAAATTTCATTCATGAATGAGATTGCCAATTTATGTGAACTAGTTGGTGCGGACGTTGATTCCGTTAGGAAAGGTATAGGGACGGATAGTCGGATTGGTAAGCGGTTTCTATTTCCAGGCATTGGTTATGGAGGAAGTTGTTTTCCGAAAGATGTTCAAGCACTTGAAAAATCGTCCACCGATTCCAATTACGATTTTAAGATATTAAAGGCGGTGATGGCAGTCAATGACGCTCAGAAAACCATATTGATGCCTCGAGTAAGAGACTATTTTAAAGGTAATCTAAGAGGGAAAACATTTGCTATGTGGGGGCTATCATTCAAACCACATACAGATGACATCAGAGAGGCGCCAGCACTTTATAACATAGATGAATTGCTAAAAGCAGGTGCTATAATAAAAGCACATGACCCAGAATCAATGGATAATGTGAAAGGAATTTTGGGTAATAAAATCCAATATTGCAATACTCCTTATGATGCAGCCGAAAATGCAGATGCCATCTTCATCGCCACTGAATGGCCTGAGTTTCGTGCACCTGATTTCGAAAAGCTTTCGTCTATATTAACTCGCAAAGTAATTTTTGATGGGCGCAACCTATACGATTTACCTTTGATGAAGGAATTGGGTTACACTTACTACAGCATTGGCAGAGAAACTATTTATGGAAAGTAAAAAGCGAGTACTAATAACCGGAGGAGCCGGCTTCCTTGGTTCACACTTATGTGACCGATTTATTAAAGAAGGATTTCATGTCATTGCGATGGATAACCTAATCACAGGTGATCTTCGCAATATTGAGCATCTTTTTAAACTTCCCAATTTTGAGTTTTATCATCATGATGTTTCAAAGTTCGTGCATGTACCGGGAGAATTACATTATATTTTACACTTTGCATCTCCAGCCAGTCCTATTGATTACTTAAAGATTCCGATTCAAACACTTAAGGTTGGGTCATTAGGGATTCATAATTTACTGGGCTTGGCACGAGCCAAAAGTGCACGCATCATCATTGCCTCTACTTCTGAAGTATATGGCGATCCGACTGTCCATCCTCAATATGAAGAATACAATGGCAACGTAAATCCAATCGGGCCGCGTGGGGTATACGATGAAGCTAAACGTTTTCAGGAAGCAATGACCATGGCTTACCATACTTTTCATGGATTGGAAACTCGCATTGTTCGTATTTTTAATACTTATGGGCCTCGCATGCGACTGAATGACGGGCGTGTGCTTCCGGCCTTTATTGGACAGGCATTGCGTGGAGAAGATCTGACTATTTTTGGCGATGGCTCCCAAACACGATCATTCTGTTATGTAGATGATTTAGTAGAAGGGATTTTTCGCTTATTGATGTCCGATTACATCTTGCCTATGAACATTGGTAACCCAAACGAAATTACAATCAAAGATTTTGCGGAAGAAATTATCAAGTTAACGGGCACTCATCAAAAGGTGATTTATAATCCATTACCAAAAGATGATCCAAAGCAACGTCAGCCTGATATTAAAAAGGCGAGAGAGATTTTAGGATGGGAACCAAAAGTAGCCCGGGCTGAAGGACTTAAAATTACTTATGAATATTTTAAATCTTTACCCCAAGAGGTGCTGTTCCAACGCGATCATAAAAATTTTGACGGGTATATAAAGTAATTTATTCTATTCTGAATAGAGTACATATAGTAGAGTTGTACCAACCGCCTTCAGCGTTTCCTTACTTATAAGACTCATATTATCTTTTGTGGTATGGTGGTAGTCTCCAAAAAAACCAATGCCTGGCTGATATGGCACAATATCAATCATTGGAATTTTAGAAAGTTTATTAACAAATAAATGATCATCTATGATACCTCCTACATTCTGTTTTATAAAATAATCGGAGTATCCAATTTGCGTGGCAATATTCCATACTTTTTCAACTGTTTTTGAAGCAAATTCAAGTGACCCTTCTTCTCTATAAAATTGCGCGCGCCTGGCTCCAACCATATCTAACAAAATGCCGTAGCTCGCTGTATAATTTTTTTTGTGCTTGTTCTTTGCCCAATATTGAGATCCAAGACACCACCATGAGCCCTGACCATTTGGAGGTTTAATGGATGTCATCCCCTCCTTTTCTCCCCAGTCTTCACCATCAAAAAGGATGATATCTATGCCCACATTGGGTGATTTGCCTTTCGCTAATAGGCGCGCTATCTCTAGCAATACTCCTACTCCGCTTGCCCCATCATTTGCCCCATCAAAAGGGGTATCCTTTTTTTGGAGATCCTTGTCTGCAAAGGGCCGAGTATCCCAATGAGCTGCCAGCAATATTCTTTTTTTCATCTGAGGAAAATAGCTCGCAATAATATTCTTCAATTTTAATTGGTGGTTATCGAATGTTGACGCCTCAAATTCTTGGATCGTAACGCTGGCTCCGTTCTTGCTGAATTGCTCTACGAAATACTCAGCCGCCTTTTCATGTGCCATAGTATTTGGTACACGAGGGCCAAATTTTACTTGTGTCTGAATAAAAAAATAGGCAGAATCCTCATTAAAATTTGGAACCTCAACAATTCTCGGAGGTGTCGATTTTTCCTCCGTTTGCTTGTTAGCGCCACATGAATAAATAAAATAACTTGATAAAAGTACAAGTGTGCATTGGAAGCTTATCCTCATGGTTATTTCTCATTTATCCTGATCAAAGAACATAAATATTTGCGATAAAGGAAAAATCAATTACCTTTGTCTCACTTTCTTAGAAATTAATTGGAGGGGACCGCAAGTCCCCTCTTTGTTTATCTATACTTGGATGGATGTAGGGCAAAAAATAAGGGAATTGGCGGAAATACACTTGACTCAATCAAGCCATTTTATTGTGGATGTTATTGTTTCCAAGCATAAACCAATGAAAATAACTATTGCCCTCGATGGAGACGAAGGGGTTACAATTGAAGATTGTGCTCACCTAAGCAGAGAACTATCCGATGAACTTGAAAAAATTAATCTGATTGATGAAGCCTATAATTTGGAAGTTGGCACACCTGGAGTAGAGCAGCCATTGAAGTTAAAAAGGCAGTACTCTAAGAATATAGGTAGAGAAGTAAAAGTGTATTTGACGGATAAAAGCATCGTGAGGGGAAAGTTGGTGGCCGCGAGTGAGGAAAGAATTGAAGTCCTTGAATCCGGAGAGGGGAAAAAGAAAATAGTGGATAGTAGTCAAATACCATTTAGTGAAATAGAAAAAACAATCGTTACCGTTTCTTTTAAATAGCAGATTTTTATGTATACCTCAAAATTTATTGAATCGTTTGCCTATTTCGCCAAACAAAAAAACATCGACCGCCCTACTATGATTCGCATCCTGGAAGATGTGTTCAGAAACATGATTAAGAAAAAATATGTGGAAGATGATAACTTCGATATCATTGTTAACGCAGATAAAGGGGATCTTGAAATCTGGCGCTTTCGTGAGATCGTAGAGGATGACTCTGAAGATATTTGGGAACACGACAAAATTGCTTTGAGCGAGGCCCAGAAGATTGAACCTGATTTTGAAGTAGGTGAAGAAGTAGCCGAAGAGATCCATTTGGAAGACTTCGGTCGCAGGGCCGTTACGACCGCACGCCAAACATTGATGCAGAAGGTAAAAGACCTTGAGAAAGATATCATTTATCAGAAGTACAAAGACATCGTTGGTGAAGTTATAACCGGGGAAGTGTACCAGGTACTAAGCCGGGAAGTTTTATTGATTGATGCCGATGGAAATGAGATATCCATTCCACGAGGTGAGCAAATTCCTAAAGACCGATACCGCAAAGGAGAGAATGTAAAATCCATTGTTCACAAAGTGGAGATGGTAAACGGAAGTCCTAAAATTATTCTCTCCCGTACCTCTCCTGTTTTTATAGAAAGATTATTTGAACAAGAAGTGCCGGAAGTATTCGATGGCCTGATCACCATTAAAAAAGTAGTGCGCGAACCGGGTGAACGTGCTAAAGTTGCTGTTGAATCTTATGACGA
>JANPBK010000014.1:0-16556 GCA_031430395.1 Cyclobacteriaceae bacterium | reverse complement strand
AATAATGTTTTACCAGTTCCAGGAGGACCGATTAACAAAGCACCTTTGGGAATTTTACCACCAAGTCGGGTAAATTTTTGAGGTGTTTTTAAAAAATCTACTATCTCTTTTACTTCCTCTTTGGCTTCTTCCAAACCGGCTACATCAGCAAAAGTAATTTTGACTTTACTTTCAGCATCGAATAACGCAGCCTTCGATTTTCCAATATTAAAAATTTGACCGCCAGGACCACCGCCCCCAGTCATTCTTCGCATAAGCATCCAAAAACCAAATACGAGTAAGAATAAGAATCCAATATTGAAAATCGTGTTCGTATAATCCACGCGATCTTCTTTCTTAAGATCTATCTTATCGTTACCGCTAAGGTTTTTAGTTAGTTCTTCATAGCGATCTTCAAATTTTTCGACAGAGCCGATTTTTAATTTATAGTGCGGGCCATTGGCATTAAAACCAAGAGGGCTGCTCGTTTTTTCAATTTCTTGTCGGTATTTAGCATTTTGTAATGCCTCTGCTTTCAAGGTGATTTCAACCACTTCCTCATTTTTAATGAGCACTAACTTTTTGATATCGCGAGAGCGCACCATCTCTTCAAAGCGACTATCCAGTACTTCTATGAGTTCACCATTGTTGTAGATCCGACTTATGCCGAAAATAACTACGACCAGCGCCAGAATTATCCAAGTTTGATAATTGGTTTTTGGAAGTTTGGGAGGATTTATTTTTTTGTCTTTTTCTTTGTCTGCCATCAGTTCTAAAATTCAAATTACTAACGTCTATTCCTTATTTAAGTTCTTTAATCTTCAACTTCTGTAATTTTCGCATCCCCCCAAAGCTTTTCGATGGAGTAGAATTGCCTGCGATCTTTTCGAAAAATATGAGCGACTACATTGATATAGTCGAGAATCACCCATTCTTTATTGCTTCTTCCCTCCATTTGCCAAGGATTTTCTTTTAATTTCTTGAAAACCTCATCATCAATAGATCCTGCGATGGCGTCCAATTGTTTGTCTGAACTACCGGAACAAACGATAAAGAAGTCTGCAACCGCGTTTTTTATTTCACGTAAATCCATCACCACGATCTCAGATGCCTTTTTCTCTTGCATCCCACTTACTATAGCTTTACTAAGTTTTTCTGAATCAGCTTGCTTCTTTTTTTTGGTCATTCAACTATCTTAGGATTTTTAAGGAAGAGATAAGCGACAAAGCTAACCAAAATTACATTGTATAAAATCCTTGCCAATACGTTGTTCTTCGGAAAAAACGTGGTTTTTGTGCCAGAATGTCACTCGACCAACAGCTTGCTACTTGATTTAACTCGAAAGATTAGTCAGCCAGAAGGCACAATTGTGATCACTAAACAACAATCACGGGGCAGAGGCCAGCATGGCAATAGTTGGGAAAGTGAGCCAGGCAAAAACCTAACTTTATCTTTATTGCTTAAACCTAACTTTCTTGCCGTTAAACAACAGTTTTACCTTACGATGGCTTTTTCACTGGGTGTTTGTGATTTTCTAACTGAAAGATCAATAGGAAATGTAAAAATCAAATGGCCCAATGACATTTTGGTTAACGAACGAAAAGTAGCCGGAATTTTAATTGAGAATGTATTAACAGGAGAAAAATTAGAACAAAGTGTGGTGGGGATTGGAATGAATGTAAATCAGACGGTATTTGCTTCCAGCAATGCTACCTCTATGGCAATCCAATCAGGATATGCATTTGATCTAGTAACTGAGTTTGAATTTTTAGCTGAGAAGCTGGAAAAAAGATACTTGCAATTACGATCTGGAAAGGCATCCGAAATCAAATTGGACTATTTAAAAAATTTATATCGTATAGGAGTGGAATGTTCATTTGTTTCCAACGGTAGGAATTTTTTAGGCTCTATAGATGGCATAGAGGAATCAGGAAAATTAAGAATCCGATCCGATGGCTCACTTTTGCTTTTTGGATTAAAAGAAATAGCCTTCATCCAATGAATAGATTGAAGGCTTTAATCAGTAGCATCTTTGCGTTTTCTCGGACGGAGACGAATGCGTTTTTGATTTTGTTGCCTTTAATGGTATTGATCATTTTTTCTGAACCGGCTTATCGATACTGGGTTATTAGACAGCCACAAAATTTTGCAAAGGATTCTCTTCGATTAGATAGCTTATTGTCGACATGGAAATGGCAAACTTTGGATACGGCTCGCAGCATTCATACAATTGCGCCATTCCATTTTAATCCCAATAAAGCCACCAATAAGGATTTCCTTGCTTTAGGCTTTTCTAAGGCTTTTGCCGGTAGAATTATCAATTATAGATCTAAGGGTGGAACGTTTTACCAAAGATCTGATTTGTTAAAAATGTATGGTGTGGACAGTGCGTTATATGAAAAACTCTATTCTTTTATTGATTTACCCATAGCTAGAAAAACTGAGAATAAAGATCGTTTGACTAAGACAATGATTGAGCATAGTAAGGCGGTGTTTACGAAAGTAGATTTGAATTTAGCGGATACAACGGAACTTATTAAAGTATACGGTATTGGTAAGAAGCGTTCAGAATGGATCGTTAATTATAGAACCCGTCTGGGTGGATTTATTTCGATGGATCAATTGAAAGAAGTATATGGATTAGATTCTGCAGTGCTCAGTAGTTTGAATAAGAAATACTTTATTCAAACAGACTTCATGCCGCACCAGATTCCAGTTAATAAGGCGACAGTAAAGGAATTAAGCGATCATCCATATTTGTCTTATAAATTGGCAAATGCGATTGTTGCCTACCGTTTTCAACATGGTAGTTTCCAGTCGATGGATGATCTTGTAAATATAAGGCTCATTACTGAAGCTGATATTAAAAGAATAAAGCCTTATCTTACCTTAAACCCATAGTGTGGCATCCGAGAAAACAAAAAAACTACTGAATAACTATCTCCGGAAGCTTACGAATCTTTCAGGAAATAATCGTTCCATTTTTTTGCCCAAAATAAATTCCGATCAATTTATTGACATCCAACAATTGAGTCAACTAAATGGTGAAAAGGCGTTTACTTTGTTGGAATCACTGATTGCAGAGAAACGAAAAGCAATTTGTCCGGTGATAGATGCGCGTATGGAGGCCGGGAACGAGGCTAGTAAGCGTCTTAAAAAACTTCAGCGCATAGATCAATTTATTTTTGAAGAGCGAGGATCGAAAGATTTGCACGTAGGCTGGCCATTTGTGCGCGGAAAATTTTCTGATGGTACGTTGGTTTGCTGTCCACTGCTCTTTTTTCCGGTTGAATTAAAAGTTGAAAATGAAAAATGGGTACTTTTTCCCAGGGCCGAGAATGAGATATCTTTTAATAAGTCGTTTTTGTTGGCGTATGCCTTTTATAATCAGGTAAGCCTGGATGAAGAACTATTGGAAGAATCTTTCGAAGGCATTGATAGAGATAGTACTATCTTTCGAACTCATTTATATCAATTACTACAGAAAGCAAAAATTGAGATCAACTTCAATCCTGACAATTATCGCGATGAACTTCGTGATTTTGTTTCCTCAAGTAAAAGTGAATTTGAAGAGAACCATAGAAATGGAGAGTTGAAGTTGTTCCCGGAAGCAGTATTGGGAATATTTTCACAAGCCGGTTCCTTTTTATTGCCAGACTACCTCCACTTACTGGAAGAAGATTCTTTTACCGATTTGGAGGATTTCTTTCATAATAAGGATTTGCCTGTAAGTTCTAGTACCTCTACAAATTTTATTGCCCGTGTCAACGAAGAGAAAGTGTATAATATTTTCCCGCTCGATAGTTGGCAAGAGAATGCTTTGAAAGCTTCCAAACTTGGCTATTCCATTGTGGTGCAAGGGCCTCCGGGTACTGGTAAATCACAATTGATTTGTAATTTGATTAGCGACAACATTGCCCAAGGAAAAAGGGTTTTGGTTGTATGTCAAAAGAGAGCTGCACTCGATGTACTGTTTACTAGGATGAAGCATCATCACCTCGCGGAATTTTTAGCTCTCGTGCATGATTTTAAGAATGATCGAAAGGAAATATTTCAGAAAGTAGCGAGGCAAATCGAACGTGTTGCAGAATATAAGTCAAAGAATATTAGCCTGGATGCGATCCAATTAGATCGAAAATTTTATCAAGTCAGCAAGCGAATTGATCTCATCACAGAAGAATTAGAATCATTTCGAGTGGCGCTTTTTGATGAGATGGAGTGTGGACGCAGTGTTAAACAACTTTATTTATCGTCAAATCCATCAGTTTCTACCATTAATTTAAAACAAGAATATCAGTTTTTTCCATTTACAGTCGTGGAGGAGTTTAGCGCGAAAATAAAATCATTTTCGCACTATGCTGTCCGCTTTATGTTGCCCACCTATCCTTGGAAAGAGAGAAGATCCTTTGCGCAACACCAAGCTAGCGACCTTTCTAGCATACGGGAATGTATCGAAGAGATTCCTCGTTATTTTAACAAGGTGAAGGAGGATTTCTTGATCAACTTTAAAACAGCGCTGGATTGGGCGCAGTGTGAAGCTTTGATTGATAAACGATTAGAGGCAATCACGATTAAGGAACTACTTTCCACTACACAGCGATACGCCTATTTTCAAAAAATGGTGCCCGAACAAGATGAAGAGACCAGTTCTTTATGGTTGGCTAATATTGAACGAGTTGCGCTAGCATGTTATGATGAAGATGGAATAGAATTGACAATGAAATCCTCCCAATTAGGGCAATTTCAACATTCGCTACATCGCAGCATGAAGGCAAGAAAAAGTCTTTTTGGTTTAATATTATGGGAATTATTTTCAAGGGATAAATATTTAATAAGGAGAGCTCTGGTTGGCAATAAACTGGAAGGCAAAAAGGAAGGCTTTAATACCCTTGAACGAAAATTGGATAGACGACTTAATTTAGAACACAATTTATCCAAACTTAAATCAAAAGCATGGGTACATGATGTGCCTGACGGTGTTTCTAAGTTGGAATTGGCCGCTTGGTTTAGTCATCAACAGAGTGCGCTTAAGGCAAAACTTATTTTTAATTCAATACGAGGCATCAAGAACTTAATTTCAGCCTCTTCACTTACGCATCAGGAGTTTCTTGGAAAATTGGATACGCTTTTTCAATTGGTAGCACAGTTACCAGGTAGAAAAGACAGATGGCTTCATTACCTGTTATCGTCACAAATTAATGCGATAAGTTTGCAGCCTGATACAATTCCTGTTTTGCTATCAGCACTAGCTCATGATTTTGATTCATTGGTAGAGTTTGATCGAATAGAAGGAAATATGTCTTCCGCTGAACGTATTATAGTAAATAGGCTTTTTGATAGTGTTGAAAGCTGGCAGCAAGAGGACTTATTAAATTTATTTCATAATAGTCTTTGCATTGCGTGGATAGATCATATTGAAATGAAACATCCAGAGTTACGGATGGCTTCTTCAGGTAAATTGATTCTTTTAGAAGAAGAGTTAAAGGAAAAAATTACGGAAAAACAGGAACTCAGCAATGAGATTTTATTATTGCGCGCTCGCGAGCGGGTTACAGAAGATTTGGAATTCAATCGTCTTAACAACCAGGTAACCTATCGTGATTTATTGCATCAGGTTTCGAAGAAAAAGAGCCTATGGCCTTTGCGCAAAGTATTGACTGAATTTAATGAGGAAGTTTTTAAGCTGCTACCTTGTTGGTTGGCCTCCCCGGAGTCGGTATCTGCTATTTTTCCTATGAGGGAAATTTTTGATCTGGTCATTTTTGATGAAGCTTCGCAGTGCTTTGCAGAGCGTGGTATTCCCGCTCTTTATCGAGGCAAACGAGCAGTCATTGCCGGAGATTCTAAACAATTAAGGCCCGGTGATTTTTATCAGTCACGCTGGCAAGAGCAAATCGAAACAGGAGATCCAGATACAGAGATTGATTCATTATTGGAATTGGCTAATCGCTATTTACTATCAGTGCCGCTGCTTGGGCATTACCGAAGCAAATCAAAAGCACTCATTGATTTTTCAAACCAGCATTTTTATGAAGGTAAACTTCAACTTCTCCCTGAGTTAACGATTTCAAATCAAAAGGAACCCGTCATTGATTATATTCAAGTAGCAGGCGTTTGGGAAAATAATGCTAATCAACTGGAAGCGGAAAAAGTAGTTGATCATCTTTTTCTATTGTATGAAAAGGATCCTACTAAGGAGATAGGAGTGATCACCTTTAATGCCCCTCAACAAATGCTCATATTAGATTTGGTGGAAGAGAAATGGGCGATCGAAAGTAAACGCTTTCCGGAAAATCTTTTTGTAAAGAATATTGAAAATGTTCAAGGAGATGAACGTGACATTATCATTTTTTCAATTGCATATGCGCCTGATAAAATGGGAAAGTTGTCAACTCAATTTGGAAGTTTGAATGCCGCAGGAGGGGAGAACCGATTGAATGTAGCGGTAAGTCGGGCCCGTGAAAAGGTAATAGTCATTACCAGTATTTCGCCAGAGGAGTTATCTGTAGCGGATTCAAAGAATGACGGGCCGAAACTTTTGAAAGCCTACTTACAATTTTCGTATGCCGTTTGGAATGGTACGTTCAAACCATTTCCCAAACCCAAGAGTGATCAACAAACAACCTCTCTCAAGAGTCTAATGAAGATCTGGTCTGCAGAAAAAGAATTTTTACTAGAAGAAGATGTGCTTCCGTTCTATGACTTGACGGTAAAAAAGGCAGGCGCATATCGTGGCGCACTATTAACAGATGACGAAAATTATTTTCACTGCCTTTCTGCAAAGGAAGCACATGGATTAACTCCTCAATTATTGGAAAGTAAGAATTGGCCATATCTTCAACTCTATAGCCGAAATTATTGGTTAGATCAGGATCGCTTTTATAATGAAGTGGGCAAGTTTATTGTCGGATAATACAAACTTAAGAGGACTAAAAAAGAACCGGCCATCAACTGGTAGGAGTGGTTGATGGCCGGTCGATGAGAACATCTTGGGGCTATTGCTCTGCCCCTTTCTTTTCAGTAATTTTCTGTAACGCAGCCTCTTTGCTTAGTTTGCCGGAGGAATAGTCTTTTAGTACGTTACACTTGACGCTAAGTTCTAACGAGGACGGTATGTTACAACCAGTACATCTTGTCATTTTAATATTTAGAATCAGGTTCTCTTCATCTTTTAAACTTTTCAAAGTGCGGCCATATTCCAGCATATCTTCTTTGATGCTTTGAGCGAAAAGTGGATATAGTTCTTTTACTTTTTTATCACGAGTAGCCTGATCTACCTCTTCTAGATGTACAGTGGGCATGGCCCAAAAGTCATCGTCACGTTGATTACTGGAATATACTTGCATATGATAAATTACCCCATAATCTTTTAACCTTTCATAGTACGTATTTTCCTGGGTAAAGAATGTTTTAGATAAATCACTTCTATACAATCGATTAAAAATACTAGCTAGTAATTCTAAATCTGGTTGCAACTCGGTTTCAGCTTTGCTATTTACTATTTTCAGTTTGCCGAAAAGCTGGTCACGAGTTACTTTGCCTTGTTTATATTGAGTGAGGTCGCTTTTTATAGCCTCTATGGATAAAAAAGAAGGTTGACTTTGATTGTTAAATTGTCCGAACCAAACACGTTCACCTTCTCCTCGGTTGGTAATAATAATCTTTTCGTTGGGAGCAAGTTGTCCGATTAAATCACCATAGTCAGCGATAAATTCTTTGATGGCTTTGATTGTTTTTTCATTTGAGTTTTCTCTCAGGCTATCGCTATTACTTCTCAAGTTACCTTTTCTCGCCTTCGGTGCTCGGGCGGGTGCACCGGCAATCACTGCAGCCTTTTGTCTCTTATCGACTTGTGTAACTGCACGATCTTGATTGCGTTGGATGATCTGGATTTCTTCTGGTGCACTATCGCTAAAAGAATAGGAGAAGCTACCTCCCTGGCCATCCATGAGGGCTTCGCCCGGAAACTCAAAATTCTGCATCCAAAAGCCACTTTGAAGATTTGGCAATGTAAAGGTGACTCCATACCCGGATCGGTAATTGCCGGTTACTTCAATTGGGAAAAATGAACGTTTATCAAACTGTTGTTTGATCATTGTACTGAGAATATTCTCGGCCACTTCGATATCACGCTGCATGCGCTGTTCGTCAATTTTTTGTGCAAAGGCTCCGAATGAAATCAGAGCCATCACTGCCTTCATCACATTACTTGCTACCCGTTTCATATTTTGTTGTTTTAAATGTTTATTTCTATATTCTATTTCAATAGCTGTTCTTATTCTTCCCGACTGGGGTAGATATAATACTCGCCAATAATTGTTCGGTTTCTTGCTTAAACTGATCTGTATTTTTTTCGATGCTGCTCACCCGTGTTTGAAATAACATCATATCCTGATTCCGTTGCTCTTTCAAGTATTGAGAAAAGTCAACCAATAAACTCTCGGTATATTTCTTTTGGTCGGCTGTCGAGAGTTGAAAATAATCTTTCATCAGCTTAAGATTTTCATTCTGAAGACTCGCTACAAACCCGCGTACTTGTTCCTGTGAGGTATCTGATGCACCTTTCATCAAAGCATCAATCCTTTTAGAGTTCTGATCTAAGTTTTGGCGAATCGATTGACTCAACCGCTTTTGATCTTCTGTCCAACTTGAAGTAATTACTTCATTATTGCTGACCAAGGAAGATTGAATCATTTCTTTCACCTTTTCTTCCGTGAGGGATGACTGTGCCATTTCTTTCACCGGTTCACGCTTTCCACCAAAACTAATTTTCAGTTCTCCACCAGAGTAATTGATTTCCGTACCTAAAAACTTTCCAGCTATCATCAAGAATAGGAGAGAGGCTGCAATGCTCATCACTGTTTTAAAGTAGTTGGATTGCCATAAGGGCCTCACGTTGGCCTCGCCCATAAATATGGGTGGCGCTATCACTTCCTTATCTTGAATGTGCGAGATCGCACTTCGTACATCACCCAGTTTCTGAAGCTCTTTCAGCTCTTCAGGATGTTGTTGCAAATAAAGTTGCACCTTTTCTGTTTCTGCGGCATCTAACTCACCATATAGATAAGCCATCAACATGCCTTCGTCCGGTTTATAGTTCATAACCAATTGTTTCTTTTGTAATCTTTCTGTTCTCCAAAATCTTTTTCAATCCCTCCAGCCCATAATACATTCGCGATTTTACCGTGTTTTCGGAGATGTTCAGCGTTTCGGCAATTTCGCGGAACTTGAGCCCCTCATATTCCTTCATAATCACTACCTCCCGTTGCTCAACACTCAGCTCCATCAAACAATTCTGCAGTATGTCTGAAAGTTCTGTATGCCTCAGTTGTAGTTCCGGATTTTCTCTTCGGTGATGACTCTCTTCCCATCGATAACTCTCTTCTCCTTCACCGGGTCTCAACTCATTCAATGACAAAGCTCGATTCGTTTTCTTCTTTCTGGCTTCCTCACGGCAGTAGTTTACGGCAATGGTATAGATCCATGATTTAAACCGCCCTACTTCTTGTAGTCCCGCAATGTTCTTGTGCATACTGATAAACGTTTTCTGCGACACTTCCATGGCCAGATCATGGTCGAAGAAAAATTTATAACTGAAGTTATAGATCCGCTTGTACCACAGCTGCACTAGTTTACCTTGGGCATTCTTGTCCCCTTCACGGGCCCTGGTGATGAGGGAATCAGAATGCATCATTGCAATGTCGAGTAGAGTTTCGGCCACATCCAGCTGGTTTGTGGTATAAAGATGGGGGATTGAACGAAATAGTTTTAGAGCTCTCTTATTTTTAGTTAATATATGCAGAATATAAGATTCTTGGACTTAGATTCTGCATGTAGGATTCCCATATTTAAAACTGGAAACATGTTATAGGTAACTATCTTTGAGGCAATGAAAAGGATCATCTCACTGCTTATTCGCTATGTCCCACGCAAATACCTACAACTTTTCAGCGGAATTGGATTGAAAGCGCTGGGCATTTTCTATAGCGGTAATAAAGTAGAATGCCCAATTTGCAATAGCCACTATCGCCAGTTTTTGCCCTACGGAAGAATCAACACACGACCCAATGCCCTTTGCCCCAATTGCCTTAGCCTGGAAAGGCACCGCTTGATTTGGCTTTACTTAAAGCAAAAAACCAATTTCTTCACCGCAAGATTAAATGTGCTACACATTGCCCCCGAACCATGCTTCATGAAACCATTTGAGTCACAGCATGGCAATGGCTACATCACTGCCGATATAGAATCTCCTTTGGCTAAAGTAAAGATGGATATCCATCAAATCCCTTTCGGAGAAAACTATTTTGATGTGGTGCTTTGCAATCATGTGCTGGAGCATGTGCAAGATGATATCAAAGCCATGAGTGAAATCAATCGGGTACTAAAACCAGGTGGGTGGGCTATTTTACAAGTACCTTTCTTTTCACCGGTGCCAGATGTAACCTTCGAAGACAATTCTATGACTGATCCGCGGGAGCGAGAAAAGATTTTTGGTCAGGATGATCATGTGCGGATGTTTGGCAAGGACTATTCGAAGCGAATTCAACGTGCAGGATTAATGGCAGAAGAAAATGATTTTGCTTTTTCACAATCTGAAAGATATGGATTACAGAAAGCAGAGATCATTTATTTAGGAAGAAAGACTTGATCTAATTTTGACGAGAGGACTGATTTCCCACAGTGACAATTGCTGCCAGAATACCTCTCACTTTTTCCCATTTGTCAAAGCTGCTCTTTCGTACATAGCATTGGTAATTTTTCTTTGAAGATTCACTGGTGGCTATGCCAATAAAAGTTCCCGGCAAATCAATGCCGCTATAACCAAGTCGCTGGCGCACTTGCTTTTTCCCCTCAAATATTACAGTATCAACTTTAATTCTATTGGGGTGCTTCCTTCTAAACTCTTGATACCCATGAGCTATTGCAGCCCTATCTGTTTTGGTTAGGATTCGTTCAAAAGCAATGAAGAATGGCTTTGCTATCAAATACTGAAATTCGGAGAGATCAAATGTCAGCCAGCCGTTTTTCATAGCAGATTCAACAACCACGCTTTTATTGAGCAGGTCGTTGTTGGGAGCATGCGTTATGCTGTCTACCGAGTACAATCGAATTCGCAATTTGAATGAAGGTAAGTTGTTCCTAAAAATACGGATACTTGCACTTTGCAAATAGACTGGAAATAAAAGATCTTTTTGGACAGGATTTTTATTTTCAATTAATAGAGCTGTCATCGAACCGGCATAAATGGTATCGGTTTCAAGTGTTCCTCCACGAGAGCTTTGATTACCAAGTTCAAAAGTCATATTCTTTTCCTTTTTTGAGAGTACTATTACTTCGTTCAATTGAATAATCTCTTCCTTCAAATAGATGGTTATCTCATGGGAGATAAATGATTGAACGGGAATGTCTTTTTGGCTATACCCAATGGCAGATGAACGTAAAGCATCATTCGAATACGCTGCGGGTACGATCAATGAAAACGATCCGTCTTCATTGGAAATAGTGCTAATGCCTGTGTTTAAAATTCCAATATTGACATAAGCGATAGGTTTATTATTGGATTGTTCTAGTACCCATCCTTTGATCGTTATTTGAGAATAAGCAATATGGGCAGTTAGAACAAGAACTAAGCTAAATCTGAACATCATGAGTTTATACACAGATGCAATAGTTATTAAAATAGTTGAACTGAAAAAAACAAAGGCACCAAAACTTCACGTTATGGTGCCTTGATCTTAATAGATGGCTAGAATTACTTCGGCAATTTATCCAACACCTCCATCACTTCTTTCACATGTTGGCGACTCGTTTCTAACAATGCTTTCTCATCACTATTCAAATCCAGTTCAATCACTTTCTCCACCCCGTTCTTGCCTAAAATTACCGGAACACCGAGGTAGCAGTTCTTGATTCCGTACTCACCATCCAACTGCATACAAACGGGAAACACTCTTCGTTGATCTTTTACAATCGCTTCCACCATTTGGGCAGCTGCCGAACCGGGAGCATACCAAGCAGATGTTCCCATTAGTTTTACTAATTCACCTCCCCCGACTTTGGTACGTTCTATGATGGCGTTTAATTTGTCTTTGGCAATCAATTCAGTTACTGGAATACCCGCTACTGTGGTATAACGAGGAAGTGGAACCATTGTATCTCCATGTCCGCCTAGTAAAATTGCTTGAATATCCTTCGGAGATATATTTAAGGCTTCCGCTAAAAATGCGCGATAGCGTGCCGTATCTAAGATACCTGCCATACCAATTACTTTTGTTCTTGGTAATTGTGAAGTAAGATGTGCCTGGTAGGTCATTACATCTAATGGATTCGAGACCACGATAATGATTGCCTTAGGCGAATGTTTAACTACGTTTTCGGTTACAGACTTAACAATTCCTGCATTCGTTACAATCAAGTCATCGCGAGTCATACCTGGCTTTCTGGGCAATCCGGAAGTAATGACAACTACATCTGAACCAGCTGTTTTCGTATAATCATTGGTAGAACCAATTGTACGACTATCGTATAAATCAATCGGGGCTTTTTGCCAGATATCAAGTGCCTTGCCTTCGGCAAAACCTTCACGAATATCTACCAAAACTATTTCATTGGCGATTTCTTTATAAGCCAATACATCGGCACAAGTAGCACCAACGTTTCCGGCACCTACAACAGTTATCTTCATACGTATAAATTTAGATCATTCAAATTAGACCGCGAAGTTATTAAGTGGGGCCACGTAAAACAAGTAATTATTGACCTCTTGAAATGATTTCGGGATTAAGATTTAGGGCACGTGGATATTGCATATAAAGAAGTTAGATGATCTGCATTTGAAGAACCTGTTTTGTTTCTGAAGTTACTTTGAAGCGGTCATCGATCCGATGGCCGACCACCCACACAATCTCTCCTTGAGCAGCTATGACTGTAAGGGATTCTTTATCAATCACCGAAATTTTCTCATTGATCAGAAAATCACTAAGCTTCTTTCGGTGTTTCATTCCTAAAGGATAGAAATAATCTCCTTCCTTCCACTTGCGCCACATCAACGGAAAGTTCAACCGGGCTGAATCGATGTAAGCCATGGAGGGATCTGGGACGATCTTAGTGTTTTCTAAACATTGGATGGCTAGATGTATTCTTCCTAAAATAGCTTCTGCCTGACCTTCATGTATTACTACTTCCTGAAAAGTAGATGGGGATGGAAGTAGCATCAAGTGAGTTCGATCAATGACCATTTCATGGGTGGCTGAAATAAACTTCTTGCCAGATTGACTGGTTAATGCATTCATCATGCTTTCGCATTGATCGAAGTTAAAGCCATATTTTTTTAATATTTCCCACAGTAAAATGGTATTGTGTGTAAAGCTATTCTCACGTAATCCTTGTTTATTAAGAAGAATCTTATCTCCATCTATTTTTTGATTTTCTTTCTTCCATTGTTCGATAGCACCTTCAAAGATTTCCGCAGTGCCTTGCATCTTCAACATCGTTTCCAAAAAGGTCTTTTCCAACGATGGGTTGATTTCTTTTAATTTAGGTATAACCTGATGACGCATAAAGTTACGTTGGTAATCATCTGTTTGATTACTATGATCTTCTCGCCAGGTTACCCCTTGTTCTGCGGCATAGATTTCA
Organism: Cyclobacteriaceae bacterium; assembly: GCA_031430395.1. Lineage (GTDB taxonomy): Bacteria > Bacteroidota > Bacteroidia > Cytophagales > Cyclobacteriaceae > ELB16-189. The sequence continues at coordinate 2,939 of JANPBK010000014.1, read as the reverse complement.
ATTTGTTGACGTGTGAGAAACAGAAGTGGCCTTATGATCTTATTGCTTTGCACAGAAATGCCTTTCAGCCCGGCAATGCCTGTACCTTTCGTCAAGTTGAGTAAGACGGTTTCAATGGAGTCGTTTAGATGGTGCGCTGTCGAGATAAAGTCGAAGCCATGTGTAATCAACAACTCATTGAACCAAGCATAACGTAATTCACGCGCAGCCATTTGGATGGATAAACCATGTTGCTTGGCATAATTCTTGGTATCGAAGGGATAACTATAAAAAGGGATACTATTATGCTTGCATTTTTCTTCAACAAATTTTTTATCTTCTTCCGATTCATCTCCACGCAATTGGAAGTTGCAATGGGCCACGTTTACTGAAAAGCCTGCTTGATAAAACAATTGGAGCATAACCATGGAATCCAACCCACCACTGACAGCCAAAAGAATTTTATCGGTAGTTTTGCATAACTTTTGAATATGGACATGAAATTGATGGAGCACGCACAAATGTAAAGCTAGATGAACGAATTGCGGATGTATTTTGCTTCAAAGTCAGTTTTCTTTTTCACCCTCATTACCTTATTTTTTATCGTAATGCTTGCCGTTGAACCTTGTTTTTCCCAAAAAAAGGTAAAGCTCAAAAAGGCAGATAATGCCTATGGAAGCATTAAAAATGGAGAGCGTTTCGACCGACTGGTTGGTAACGTGATATTCGAACAGAATACGACTACTATCTATTGTGACTCTGCCCACTTCTTCCGCACCAAAAACATGCTGGATGCCTTTGGTCATGTTCACATCACAGAAGGCGATTCTGTGGACATTACTGCGCTTGGACTTTCTTATGATGGGAATACGAAGGTTGCGAAACTTAGAAAGAGTGTTGTATTTGTAAAATTAGGACTTGCCAAACTTTATACGGATTTCCTGGACTATTACCGGATCCAAAATGAGGCGCGCTATTTCAATGGTGGAAAGTTAGTGGACACGACAAATACCCTTACTAGTTGGAAAGGCTATTATGATATTCCCATTAACATGGCTTCTTTCAAAAGGAATGTTGTAGGTGTAAATCCAGACTACACACTTACCTCCGACACGCTTCAATACAATTCTAAAACAAGGGTAATCTATTTTCGCGATACCACCTTAGTGAAGGGGAAAGATGGAAAAACTGCACTCTACAAGAATGGCGTTTATAATACAGTACAAAAACTTTCTCTATTAGAGAAAGGTGAGTTTGAAACCCCTTCCTACAAAATGCGGGGAGACCAGAATTTTTTAGACGATGTGAAAAAATATTACACTTCAAAAGGTCATGTTTCGATGACTTCAAAAAGTGAGCGAATGACAATTTATGGTGATGATGGCTTTTATAATAAGGGTAAGGGGATTTCGAAGGTATATGGAAATGCCTATTTGGCGAAAATAGATGATGAAGGAGACACGCTTTTTCTGGCAGCCGATACGCTGGTTTCTATTGAGAGCACAGATCCAAAAAAGAAACGTCTCTTGGCTTTCAATCATGTAAAGATCTTCAAAACAAATATGCAGGGTTCTGCCGATTCTCTAGCATATGTAGCTGCCGATTCAGCACTTTATTTCTATCATGACCCTGTATTATGGTCAGAGGATAATCAACTCACTGCCGATTCTATTCGAGTAGTATTACGAAATAAAAAGATTGATAAGATATATATGAAAGCCAATTCTTTTGTGGTTTCTCAGGATTCTGTTGGCAACTTTAATCAAATCAAAGGTCGCAAAATGACAGCCTTTTTTGACGGGAAGAATATCAACCATGTAATCGTTCAGGGCAATGGAGAGAGTTTGTACTATGCGTTGGAGGGAAAAGAGATAAAAACGGATAGCCTTTTAATCAAGCTCATGATAACGATGGGTATGAATAAGATGATCTGTAGTAACATGCGCATTAATTTCGTGAAGGGTAAAGTAAATAATGTGAGTTTCTATGTAAAGCCCGATGCGCAATTGATCCCGATTCATCAGTTGAAAAAGGAAGACACAACACTTAAAGGTTTCGCTTGGAGAAGGAAAGAAAGACCTCAGAAAAGTCAAGTAGAAAGAAAAAAGGCAGCTTAACGATTTAGTATTGACATAAATTGTTTGCCTTGTAATTTTTTTCTTTAGAAGTGTGCGATTATCACATCTTTTTTATTAAATTTCCCTTGAAATAGTGTGTCTTCATGAAACAGTTAGTGATACTATGTTTCTTTTTCTTTGCTGCATATTCAGCTTGGTCACAACGTTTTGAAGTTTTGGAGGGTCCTGATAGCTATCAAGCGTCATTTAATCAACTTCTTCGTATTCCAATTCGTATCAAGAATAATACAGATAAGCCCCAGTTCTATGTGATTAGAAAAGCAAAAGGCGATTTAGGAGACACCCAAAAAGGGTATTTCTGTTTCAATAACAATTGTTTGGACGCAAGTATTGAAGAATGCTCTAAGAAAGTGGAACCAGGCGAGACTTTACAAGATTTATATTTTACTATAGAAAGCGGCATTCAAGCAATTCAGACGAGCATTAAGTTTGAGTTTTTCCCTAAAGGCAACCCACAGGATATGGTGGATCGTTTAATCAGTGTTTTGATAGAAGAAAAGCCGGGTAAATCTTTCATCTATCAATCAAGAGAAATCACTATTCAAGATATATACCCCAATCCAGTGCAGGAACAAGCTTTTATTGACTATAAACTCCATTCTGAATTAGTTAAGGCAAAAATTACGGTGCATAATATATTGGGCAAACCAATGGGCGATTATGATCTCCCCTCTTCGGAGACCAGGCTAAAAATTCAAACTGACGAACTGGTTTCTGGCGTTTATTTTTACACTGTTTACCTCAATAATAGCGGCATTCTCACTAGGAAACTGATTGTAAGGAAATAATATTCCCATTTTCACGTTTTTCATCATCCATATA
>JANPBK010000013.1:0-2842 GCA_031430395.1 Cyclobacteriaceae bacterium | reverse complement strand
GTAAGGGCATGTGCTAACAAAGGGCAATTGTGCAATGCGGGTTTTGTGGTTTGGCAAACTGTGTTCTTACCACTATCTTCGCACTTAGGTGAAACATTTCGGCTTCGAAACCGCACTGCACAAGCCCTTGAAACGTGTGTGTCTTTAATCGATTCTGTGGAACTAAGAATCGAATGCTATACAAATGATGGAAGCCATTATTAATCATAGAACGAAAGCAAAGTACGAGCGAACTGTAGGATGAATCGCTATGCAATTGTTAATGGATTGACCTTCCGCAAACGACGGTCAAGCGTAGTTTGCAAACCACCTTGCGCTGCATTATTTGGAAACGGATTTTGTGGTGAACGGCTAAGGAAAAACGAACACAAAGATGTTTGTAGGTGAGTATTAAGGAGCTGAATAAATTGAACTGCCTATCAAGCCTCGTTAGGGCAAAGTGATGTCGAAAACAACCTGCTACGTTTGAGGTTGTGAACAAAGTGTAATGGACGACTTGATTACTGATTACATGACATTCGGGGTAAAGGCAGCAGGAACTTAATACGGGCGTTTGTATGGAACAAGAGAAGTCGATGTTGAAAGTGCTAACCGTAAAGGGAAACACACATGCATGGATTGCATGAAACATCGGTGGCAGACTAAGCTGTAGTAGCGTTGAATCTCATGAAAGTGGGAGGAGCAAAGGGCTTAGCATGTTCAAGTTTCAAAATAAACAACAAGCAATTAAATGCAATGATTGATTACTTTGAAGTAAAGTCACAGCCAATTACCAGAGTGATGGTTTGGCAGGCTTATTGGAAAGTTCGGGCCAATAGAGGCAGCGAAGGTGTAGACAATATGGATTGGGAATGGCTCGATAAAAATCGGGAGTCCCAACTTTATAAACTATGGAATCGGTTAACCTCAGGAAGCTATTTCCCTGAGCCTGTTAAAGAAGTACTCATTAAAAAGAAAAGTGGAGGAGAACGCAAATTGGGCATTCCCACAATCCTCGACCGCATTGCTCAACAAGTTGTAAAATCCCATTTAGAACCAATAGTAGAACCTTGTTTTCACAACAGTTCCTATGGTTATCGGCCAAAAAGAAGCTGTCATCAAGCCGTGGCGCAAGCCCAAACCAACACATTCAATCATGATTTTGTGATTGACTTAGACATTAAAAGTTTCTTTGACACGATAGACCATGAATTACTAATGAAAGCAGTAGGGTATTACTGTAAAGATAAGTGGGTTATACTCTATGTTAAAAGATGGTTACAAGCTGGAATAGTTCAGCAAAATGGAACTACAATTGATAGACTAACTGGCACACCTCAGGGAGGAGTGATTAGTCCATTATTGGCTAACATTTTTATGCATATTGCATTTGATATGTGGATGCAGAACAAACACCCAGAAAAGCCATTTGAGCGCTATGCAGATGATGTTGTGGTACATTGTAAAACTGAAAAACAAGCACTATTTGTTTTAAAACAAATAAAGCAGCGATTGTCAAAATGCAAACTCCAATTACATCCTGAGAAAACTAAAATAGTAAACCTAAGAGGCATGGCTGAAAAGCAGTACAACCGAGGGTTCGACTTTTTAGGATTTACCATTAAACCATGTTGGTGTAATATCAACGGAAAAATGAAGTTAATTCCTAGTATTTCAATAAGCACAAAATCGAGAAGTGCTATATTGTCGAAAATCAAGGAACTCCAAATACATAAAATGCGCAAACCAATTGAAGCAATTGCAAGCAAGTTAAGACCTATTATACAAGGTATCATTAACTACTACTGCAAATTTTCCATTGGTCACATGCGCTATGTTTGGAATCAACTTAACTCGCGTTTAATAAAATGGGTGAAATGGGAAAAAGGGTTGTACAAAATGGATTGTATTAAATGGTTAAAAGCCAAATATAAAACCAATCCTAATCTTTTTGCACACTGGTATTTGGTAAATCCATAATGTGTAATACATTTGTTACAGAACATGAAGAGCCGTGTGAAGGGAGACTTTCAAGCACGGTTCCGTGGGAAGGTAGGGGTGAAATTCCCCTGCCTGACCCGATTATGCCAAATGCTACTACCACAACGAAACTGACTGCCAATATCTAACTCTTCTCTTATAATTAATAACAATTATTTGTATCTTTGGACTGTGGCAAAACAAACAAAATATCATTTAGGAATTGAAATTGACAAGCTAACAAATAGTATTTTAAATACTATTTCTGGCGATAGTTTCCCGACTGATGTTCACCCAATATCAAAAGTAGATTTAAAAAATGTCACCAAGAAAAAGGGTTGGCTTTTTAATTGGGCACGCGAGTTTAAACTTGCTGACAGACATGTTTTCAAGTTGACAATTAGTAACAATCCCGAAATAATTCAAGGACTTTTAAGTATCAGCGACTACAATGACCATTATTATTTGCATCTTATTGAAAGTTCTCCTTTTAATTTAGGGATGAACAAACTTTATGAAGGTGTGCCAGGCAATCTATTTGCTTTCACTTGTAAGACTTCATGGGACAAAGGTTATCAAGGTTTTATATCATTCACATCCAAGACAAAGTTGGTTGACCACTATGAAAAAACTTTAGGTGCTACTCATGTTGGCGGACACAAAATGGTAATTTTTCCACAAGAAGCATTAAAACTTATTAAAAAATATTTTCCAACTTAAATATAATCACAATGGGATACATTAAAGAACCAAAAGGTATTGACTTCATAGTTGACCCTAAACCATTAACAACAGCAGATAGAAAAAAAATAAGCGAAATAATTGCTTATTACAAAGCAACTGGGCGAAAAATGCCTTTGACAAAACCAGCTAAACAATCTAC
>JANPBK010000012.1:0-4663 GCA_031430395.1 Cyclobacteriaceae bacterium | reverse complement strand
TCTACTTCTACTGTAGGATTGCCACGGCTATCAAGAATTTGACGGGCGTGGATGCTTTCGATTAAACTCATTTTGATTTTAGATTTAAGAATTAACGTATACTATTTTGACTTACTCTTTTATCATCTGTATAAACTGATCAAACAAATACCTTGAATCATGAGGTCCTGGTGAAGCCTCCGGATGATACTGAACAGAAAATGCTTTTTTGTTTTTCAACCGGATGCCCATAATCGTTTTGTCATTCAAATGAATGTGGGTTACCTCTACATTGGGGTTTTTGTCAAGGTCTTTATCACTAACTGCAAACCCATGATTTTGTGAAGTCATTTCACCTAACCCTGAGATTAGATTTTTGACAGGGTGGTTGAGTCCGCGGTGGCCGTGGTGCATTTTAAAAGTAGTGAGACCAGCCGCCAATGCCAACAATTGATGCCCCAAACAAATTCCAAACACTGGCTTGTCAGCCGCTAGTATATCCTTTACGGTTTTAATGGCATAGTCCATCACCGATGGGTCGCCTGGACCATTAGAAATGAAATATCCGTGTGGCTTCCATGCCTCCATTTCCTCGTAGGTTGTTCTAGCAGGGAACACTTGCACATAACATCCTCGTTCTGCTAAACACTTAACAATATTATTTTTAATACCCACATCTAGTGCCGCTATCTTAATGGGTGCGTTCGCATCACCGGCAAAATACGGTTTCTTGGTGCTCACCACGGATGACAATTCCAGCCCATCCATCGATGGCACTTTTTTCAATTCTTCTTTTAATTGTTCAGGTGTAAGCTCAGAAGAGATAATCGCGTTCATCGCTCCTTTGCTGCGAATATGTCGTACCAACTTTCGCGTATCAATGTCCGCGATTCCAACCACACCATGTCTTTCCAAATACTTCTGCAAACTTTCCTTGGCAGTCTTGCGACTAAACTCTTCAGAGAATTCATTGATTACAATTCCCTGGATTTTAGGTGATTCTGATTCGTTATCCTCCAAGACTGTTCCATAGTTGCCAATGTGGGCCGATGTATTGACCACAATTTGACCATAATACGAGGGGTCTGTATAAATTTCCTGATAACCAGTCATGCCGGTATTGAAACATATTTCACCTCCACTGGTTCCTTTTTTGCCTATGGCTTTTCCTTCAACCAAAAGACCGTCTGCTAAGAGTAAGTATGCTTTTCCGTTCAATGATGTAGCTTTAAAAGGTTGACAAAAATACTTTTGTTATTGAATGATTGATCACCCCTATCACAAAATCTTTCCGCACACGTTGGAAACTGGGCAATAAAAAAGGGATTGAACAATGTCCAATCCCCATTTTGTATCTATTAAAAACCACTTATTCGTCTTTTTTAGTCTTTTTAGCGGCTTTCTTAGGCTTCTCCTCTTTCGGTTCGGCAACAATCTGAGCATCTTCTACTTCACCCTCCACTTTTTTGCCCTTCCGACTTCTTCGCGTTTTAGCCTTTTTAGTTGTTGCGTCCTTCGTGTAGATATCATTGAAATCAACCAATTCCATCATACACATTTCCGCTGCATCACCTAAACGTACATCGCCAAATTTAATAATGCGAGTGTAACCACCTGCACGATTTGCAATCCGGCCTGCTACTTCACCAAATAAAGTCTTGATTGACTCTTTATTCTGTAGATAAGCAAATACTGTTCTACGTGAATGCGTGGTATCGTTCTTTGCTTTTGTAAGCAACGGTTCTACATACTTTTTCAATGCCTTAGCTTTTGCTACCGTAGTAGTAATACGCTTATTCATGATCAACGAGGAGGCCATGTTTGATAACAAAGCATGACGGTGCGCTGACTGACGGCCAAGATGGTTTATTTTTTTACCGTGTCTCATTAGTCTTCTTCTAATTTATATTTTGCGAGATCCATTCCGAATGTCAAGCTCTTGTCTGCCACTAATTGTTCTAACTCGGCTAATGACTTTTTACCAAAATTGCGGAACTTCATCATGTCAGAAATATCCAATCTTACCAAATCACCAAGCGATTTTACTTCCGCTGCTTTCAAGCAGTTGTAAGCACGAACCGAAAGATCTAAGTCATGAAGTTGTGTCTTCAACAACTTGCGCATATGCAACATCTCTTCATCCACTTGCTCCACTTCGCTATCCTTCGCAGTCTCTAATTCTATTGATTTATCAGAGAACAATCTGAAATGCTGAATCAAAATAAAGGCTGCTCCTTCCAATGCCTTTTCAGGATGAATAGAACCATCCGTTTCGATATCAATCAACAATTTCTCGTAGTCAGTCTTTTGTTCTACGCGGGTATTCTCCACGCTGTATTTCACATTCTTTACTGGAGTGAAAATGGCATCAATAGGAATGAACCCAAAAACCTGTTCATTCGGCTTGCTTTCCTCAGCTGGCAAATAACCACGGCCCTTTTCAACTAACAACTCTATTTCAAAATGAGCTGATTCATCCAAATTACAGATAACATGATCTGCATTTAAAATTTCGTAGCCCGTTGTGAACTTCGCTATATCACCTGCTTTAAATTGCTTTTGCTTCTTGATATTCACAACCACTTTAGGGTCATTTCCTTCTCCCACTTTACGAAAGCGGACTTGTTTTAAGTTCAAAATGATTTCCGCCACATCTTCTACAACACCTTCAATAGTAGAAAACTCATGCAAAACACCTGGAATCTTAATTCCTGTTATTGCATACCCTTCCAAAGAAGACAACAAAATCCTTCTCAAGGCATTGCCAATGGTAACTCCATATCCTTTTTCCAACGGCTTGAAGGTAAAGAAGCCGTGAAAGTCATCTGACTTCTCCATCACCACTTTCTCCGGCATTTGAAATGCTAATATTGACATAAGCGATTTAATTAATGGTTAAAATTACTTAGAGTACAACTCGACAATCAACTGTTCGTTGATATTCTCTGGGATATCCTGACGAGGAGGTAAGTTGATTAACTTCCCTTCCATCTCTTTCAAATCCCATTCAAGCCAATTATATTTTTTTGCCCCTTGAATTGACAAGGAATTATTAATGGATTCTAACGATTTTGATTTTTCGCGCACAGCTATCACATCCCCGGGACGTAAAAATGCTGACGGAATATTGAGCACGTCTCCATTTACGGTAATATGCTTGTGAACGACCAACTGACGGGCAGCTCTGCGAGTAGGTGCTACGCCTAATCTATATACGGTGTTGTCCAAGCGAGACTCGAGCATTTGTAAAAGCACTTCACCAGTCACTCCTTTTTTAGCGGATGCTTTGTGAAATGTATTCTCAAATTGGCGCTCCAAAATCCCATAGATGAACTTTGCCTTTTGCTTTTCTGCTAACTGAACTGCATACTCAGACTGCTTACGCTTTTTGCCTTTGCCATGCTGGCCAGCAGGATAGTTCTTCTTTGCTAACGTTTTGCTGTCGCCAAAGATAGGTTCGTTATACCTTCTGGAAATCCTTGTTTTGGGGCCGGTGTACCTTGCCATGATTTATCTTTTAACTACTGAAAATTAAACTCTTCTTTTCTTAGGAGGACGACATCCATTATGAGGCATTGGCGTGAAATCTCTGATGATTGTCACCTCAACACCAGAAGCTTGAATGCTTCTAATTGCTGATTCTCGGCCAGCGCCAGGTCCTTTTACAAATACCTCTACTTTGCGAACACCAAGTTCAAACGCTTTGGTTGCACATTCCTGTGCAGCAACCTGAGCCGCATACGGTGTGTTTTTCTTTGAGCCTTTGAAACCCATTTTCCCAGCCGAAGCCCACGATACAACTTGACCAGTTGTATTAGTGATAGAAATAATGATGTTGTTGAAGGTGGCGCGAATATGTGCTTGGCCTATGGCCTCCACATTCACAACGCGCTTTTTGCTCTTGTCCTTCTTCTTTTCAACTGCAGGTGCTGCCATACGAAAAGTTTATTGTTTAGTAATTATCCTTTAACTGCCTTTTTCTTATTCGCTACTGTCTTACGCTTACCCTTGCGAGTACGTGAGTTGTTTTTTGTCTTCTGTCCACGCACTGGTAAACCTTTGCGATGACGCAGTCCACGGTAACAACCAATATCCATTAATCTTTTGATGCTCAATTGCACCTCGGATTTCAACGATCCTTCAATTCTGAATTGCTCAGCAATGATGGCGCGTATGGCATTCGATTCTTCATCGTTCCACTCTTTTACCTTTTTGTCCAAGCTAACTTTAGCTTGAGCCAGGATATTTTGGGCTGACCTGCGGCCAATACCAAAAATGTAGGTAAGGCTAATTTCGCCTCTTTTATTATCCGGAATATCAACACCAGCAATACGTGCCATAATTATCCTTGTCTTTGTTTATACCGTGGATTCTTTTTATTGATCACAAATAATGTGCCTTTGCGCCTGATGATTTTACAATCGGCACTCCGCTTTTTTATTGATGCTCTTACTTTCATAACCTATTTATATCTAAACGTTATCCTGCCTTTTGACAAATCATAAGGTGACATTTCCAATCTGACCTTGTCACCGGGAAGTATGCGGATGTAATGCATCCTCATCTTTCCTGATATGTGAGCTAATACTTCGTGACCATTCTCCAATTGCACTTTAAACATCGCATTAGATAAGGCCTCTTGTATCGTTCCGTCTTGCTCTATCGACTTTTGTTTCGCCATTTA
>JANPBK010000011.1:0-22331 GCA_031430395.1 Cyclobacteriaceae bacterium | reverse complement strand
AATTTTTTCAGCTAACTCCATGGGCGTTTTCTTTCTTCCAAAAAGGGTCTTGGCTGATATTGCCAATTCAGGAAAAATTGAATTGTAGAAATTGCCAATACTTTCGAGGGTCTGAAGAACTACCATGGATAGCTCTTCTTGAGTTCTTATCTCTTTACCATAAAATAGAAGGGAACTGCTGATAAGACTTTCTGCCAACAGAATTTTCATTCTATCTTTCTCATCCCAATTTTTTGCATCCGGGTGATTCAATGATAATATAGCCTGACCATACATGAGGCCAGTCGGTTGAATAACTCTATATAATGACTGTTCAGGATGTACAGCCTTTTTACTCTCCGTATTGATGTCATTAAGAATATCCTTTCGAAATTCCAGGTACTCCTTCAACCATCCTTTTTCACTTGGTTTCATACCACTCTTATATGACTCATCCATTTACTATTTCCAATAGCTGGCTCATCATCCATTCATAATTATATGAAATCTTTCCAACCCTTATTCTTAAGTGCTTTGATTGAATCTTCCACTTTATTTATAAGCTCTTTTTTAAAGAGATCCAATCTCTTAGCAATCACCTTATTATCGCATCCCAAGATTTGGGCAGCTAAAATCCCGGCATTTTTAGCCCCATTTAATGCCACCGTTGCAACTGGAACACCTGCTGGCATTTGTAAAATAGAAAGAACTGAATCCCAACCATCAATGGAGTTGGATGATTTGATAGGCACACCAATTACAGGCAATGAGGTAAGCGATGCAACCATGCCAGGCAAATGAGCTGCCCCTCCTGCCCCCGCTACAATCACTTTTAAACCCCTACTTCTTGCAGTAGAAGCATAGGCTACCATCTTGTTTGGCGTGCGGTGAGCCGAAATAATAGTTAACTCAAAAGGAATTTTTAATTCTTCCAAAACCTGAGCCGCCTCTCTCATGATTTTTAAATCTGATTGGCTTCCCATAATTATACTTACCGTTGGTTTGTTCATGCAATTACTTTGAGTGTCTGTTTAACAAAGTTGGCTTTCTTTTTCAAACTTTCCATATCCTCATCGACAATCGTGACATGCCCCATTTTGCGAAACGGCTTAGTCATTTTCTTCCCATACAAATGCACATGTACGCCAGGAAGTTCCAAGATTGCATCTAGCCCAATGTATTTAGCTTCCCCTGAATAACCTGCTTCACCAAGTAGATTGATCATTGCACTGGGCTGGATGATTGCTGCATCGCCTAAGGGTAGATTTAATATTGCACGAAGATGCTGTTCATATTGCGAAGTTACATTTGCTTCGATGGTTTGATGGCCGCTATTATGAGGACGGGGGGCGATTTCATTCACTAATACATTCCCGTCCTTAGTGATAAACATTTCTACTGCTAACAAACCAACCATTCCCAGTTTCTGAATGATATCTCTGCCCAATTGATCGGCCTGTTTAGCAATCTGATCATTAATTTGAGCAGGAGCGAAGAGGTATTCGACCAGATTAGCTACCGGATGAAATACCATTTCTACTGAAGGATAAGAAACAATTTGCCCCTTTTCATTTCGAGCTACGATTACCGATATCTCCTTTTCAAAATCGATCAGTTTTTCTAATAGCCCAGGAGCATCAAATGCCTTACCTATATCATCTACGGATCGCAAGATTTGAACCCCCCTTCCATCATATCCTTCTCTGCCTAATTTATTGACGGCAGGCAAAAAAGATTTATACAGCTCAACTTCTTTGCGATTTGCGATCAAGACAAACTCCGCTGTAGGAATGTCGTTCTTTTTAAAAAATTCCTTTTGTGTACGTTTATCTTGAATTAATTCAATGATCTCTGGTTGAGGGTATACTTTCTTTCCTTGTCTTACCAACTCCTTCAACCCATCAACACTTACATTTTCGATTTCAATTGTTATGAGATCACAGGATTGACCAAAAACAACAACGCTCTCGAAATCGGTTAACTTCCCTTGCGTAAACTGCGAGATCGACTTGCATGGTGCGGCAGCATCGGGATCGAGCGCTGAAAATTGAATATTAAAATCAATACCAGATTGGATGAGCATTCGGCCTAGTTGGCCGCCACCTAAAATACCAATATGTTGATTTATTGATTCAATCATCTTAGTAGGTTAGAGATATGAAGTATAAATGCTTCATATCTTTTGCCTTTAACTTAGTTTTTCTTCAGTTGATCGAATTTGCTTTCGGTTGGCTTCTTGGGGAAAACGTTGTCTGCCAAATTTGTGTCGGCTGTCGCCCCATTTGGGTCGATGATAATATTGATAACTTCCTTTTCCTTGAGAAATACTTTCTTAATCTCCGATTCATTGGTTCTCCAAATTTCAGCGGGGATTGTTTCTGTCTCTTTGCTTCCATCTTTATATGTCCATTCTATAATGAGAGGAGTAACAAGGCCACCTTTATTTTTCAACGTTATCTCATAGAGATTCTTGTCCGCTAATTTGTTTCGCACATCTCCATCGTTGATTCTATTTTTAAACTCCCCATACATCCTTTCTTCTGTATTAATCATCGTAAACTCTTGGGGGCCATTACTAAAATCAGCTGCTTTTGTCTTCTCCTTATTTTTCGAATCGGCAGCTAAATCACCGGATTTTGCTTTTACATTTTTATTCTCCAAATCCTTTTGTTCTGATTTTACTTTGAACCATTTCACTTCATCTAATTCAACGTCAACATGATCAACTGTATAAAACCAACCTCGCCAAAACCAATCTAAGTCGACCGCGGAAGCATCTTCCATGGTTCTGAAAAAGTCAGCCGGCTTCGGATGTTTAAATGCCCAGCGTTGCGCATATTCTTTAAATGATTTGTCGAATAACTCAGGCCCCATTACTGTCTCACGTAGCAATGTAAGTGCGGCAGCCGGCTTTCCATAGGCATTCGGCCCAAAGTCATTACCTGGAATATTGTCAGAATCCCACATGATCGGACGCATCATATTTTTATCGCCTTTCATATATCCGGAAAGTCCTTTAGGCGATCCCCAATTGATATTTACATCTGCATAGCGCTCTCGCTTGGTTTCTCTCTCTAAGAATGAATTCAACCCTTCATCCATCCAACTCCATTGGCGTTCATCTGAATTTACGATCATCGGAAAAAAGTTATGACCCACTTCATGCACAATAACACCAATCATTCCTTCATAGGTCCTTTGAGAAAAAGTTCCATCCGCTTTTGGTCGTCCACCATTAAAACAAATCATAGGGTACTCCATTCCCTGATTGGCAGTGTGTACAGAATAGGCTGTCGGATACGGATAATCAAAGGTGCGGGCAGAATATACCTCAAGTGTATTTTTAATTGCTTTCGTAGACTCTTTTGCCCATAGTGGATTGCCCTCTTTCGGATATAATGATTGTGCTAAGGGGGTTTTATCATTTACCTTAACGGCCATTGCATCCCAAATAAATTTACGCGAAGCGGCAAACGCAAAATCTCTAACATTCTCAGCATAAAACTCCCAAGTACTCTTTTTCTTTGAACGTTCCTTCTCCTTCTTTTTTGCTTCCTCTTCAGTTACTATAAATACCGGTTGATCGAAGGTCTTCTTAGCTTTTTCAAATCGATCAATTTGTTCCTTCGTTAAAACAGCCTTAGGATTTTGAAGCATACCACTTGCGCCAACAATATGATCTGATGGCACTGTAATCCGGACCCTGTAGTTTCCGAAGGTAAGAGTGAACTCCCCCTGACCTAAGAACTGCTTGTTCTGCCAACCTTCATAATCATCAAACACACACATGCGAGGGAACCATTGTGCTTCGGTATATAGGTAATTGCCATCTTCAGGAAAATACTCATATCCACCACGCTCACCGAATTTCATACGATCCTTTTCGTTATAGCTCCATTCAATTTTGAAACTGTACTTATCACCTGTCTTCATCGCAGTTGGTAAATCAACGCGTAGCATGGTATAGTTTACAATGAATGGTAAGTCTTTACCTGTAAGTGCGTCTTTTACAGATTTAATTTTAAAGCCTCCTTCATATCCATAGGTATCACTGGAAAGCGGGAAGAATTTAGCGGGAATTGAATCACGCACACGATTCGTTTTCGTCTGATCCGTCATGTTGCCATTGGAGAGATTGTTCTGATCTAATTGCAACCATAAAAAACGAAGAATTTCGGGTGCATTATTAAAATAGGTAATCGTCTCTTTACCGGTTAATAATTGTGTCTCATCATTGATTTCGACATCGATATCATAATCGGCTCGTTGTTGCCAGTAGTTGACACCGGGTGCCCCTGAGGCTGATCGGTAACTATTGGGTGTAGGCAATGTTTGATCGAGTTGTTCAAATTTTCCTTGCCATTTTTGCTGAGAAAATCCGGAAAGAGTAAATAGGCTAAATAGTAAAAAGAATAATTTTTTCATTGTACAATTATTATTGGGATCAAAAGTAGTTAAAGTTACGTGAATGTTGAATCCATTTATGTGGACGGCAATTGACTAAAAGTAAAGCCAATGAAATCGAATACCATGAGTTGAAAATTCAACGGCTGGAGCAGGGCATTTACAAAAAGTTAATGGATAGGTTAATGTCTGAAGCCATTTATTCCGATCCTGAAAATAAGAGGCATTTAAATCTAATGAAATGAAATACTTACGGTAGGGAGACAAATGATGTGCTAGATTTTCCGCATCCCTTCCATAGATCATTCCTTCTGCCCCGACTCCAATCGCAATTGACAAAAATGGTGGCCACCACTTTTTCTCCGGAAACCAACTATACCAAAAAGTCTGACCGTTATAATCTTTTAATATTTCCTGAAAAAACCCATCACCCAGTAAGCTTGGGCGCATGATTGCAAAGGAGGTAAAATGAAATGAAGCCTTTGGGAAAATCTTTATATTTTTCCAAATCCTTAACTGTCCTAGAAATAGCAGACTCCCAAGGGCGTTGGCAACTAAGTCAAACACTGAAGCCCCATAGCCAATAGAAAATCCATCTAAGATCTCAATAGATGAAACAATGAGAAACCCTAAGGCCGTTCCCGCTTCGTTAGCATGCTTCAAGCCTCCCCATTTCAATAATCGTGATGCCATTGCACACACATGAAAAGCCCAAAACAAATGAGCAAATTTATCAAGCTGTTTCCATTCAGGCAGGTCATTAAAAAAATGAAAAGGCTCTACCATTTGGTCTGCATACCAGGCTGAACTCAACGCCAAAACGATTGCTCCGTAGGCAATTGCTATACCTACCAGCACCCACATCAACTTACGCCTGTAATTAATGTTACTCTCTTTCAAACTAATTTCATTTGGTGGTAAGTTACAAGAGCATTGCGAATATTTACTATTTTTAAACTTGATTATAACACCTTTATGTTTCGAAGTTATTACCAAGTAGGATTACTAATCTTTGTACTGTCATCTTGCTCCAAAGCAAACGAGTATTCTGAATTAACATCGGTACCTATTATTCCTCAACCTTTCTCTGTTGAATCCACAAAAGGTTCTTTCGAGTTAACTAATAACTCACCCATCTACGTTAACTCTGCGACTAGCGAATGGTTAAACCTTGCGGAGATTTTGGCTGAAAAACTAAGGCCTTCCACAAATTTCCCATTAAACATATTGGTTGCGCAAGAACCAACTATTTCTGGCATTTGCTTCAATGAAATAAATGATCCGGAATTAGGAGAGGAAGGTTATGAGCTGTTTATAACTGACAAATTTCTAACTATCTCTGCAAACTCAGCACAAGGAGGCTTTAGGGCAATCCAAACTGTTCGCCAACTATTCTCCGCAAAAATAGAATTACCTACTCGGCAGGATGTATCATGGAAAATCCCAACAGGAGTCATCCATGATTTTCCGTCCTACTCTTATCGAGGTGTCATGTTAGATGTCGCACGTCATTTCTTTACCGTTGAGGAAGTGAAACGATATTTAGAACTCATCGCTTTATACAAAATAAATATGTTGCACCTTCATTTATCGGATGATCAGGGCTGGCGAATTGAAATAAAATCATGGCCAAATTTAACGTTGCATGGAGGAAAAACAGAAGTGGGCGGTGGTGAAGGGGGATTCTATACCCAGGAACAATACAAGGATATTATTAGATTCGCTCAAGAGCGATACATTACCATCATTCCGGAAATTGATATGCCCGGTCATATTAATTCTGCCTTAGCTGCTTATGGTGAATTGAATGGCGGCACGATCGTTCCGAAGGAAGGCAGATTATCAATAGATGCAAACGTCAATAAAATTTTAGATGGCAAATCAAAACCGACCGAACTCTACACGGGCATCGAGGTGGGTTGGAGCACTCTTCGGCTTGAGAAAGAGGCAACCTTCCGATTTGTTGAAGATGTGATCAAAGAGATTTCTGCTATTACCCCTGGGCCATATTTTCATATTGGTGGTGATGAGGCACAAGTGACCAAGAAGGAGGACTACATTCAATTCATTAATCGTTTCCAAAAAATTGTGAATGCCAACGGCAAGAAAATGATGGGCTGGGAAGAAATAGCACAGGGAGAAATTGCGACTGATGATATCGTTCAACATTGGAATATGCCAAAATATGCATTGATGGCTTTAGAAAAGGGAAGTAAATTAATAATGTCTCCCGCCAAAAAAACATATCTGGACATGAGCTATGATTCTACATCTTCACTCGGACTTCATTGGGCTGCCTACATTGAAGTGGACAGTGCGTATAGCTGGAATCCTGCCTCTTATCTAAATGGTATTTCAAAAGAAAATATCATTGGGATAGAGGCGCCTCTTTGGTCTGAGACAATTTCTAACATGGATGAAATTGAGTATCTTCTCTTCCCTCGCTTGCCTGGCTATGCAGAAATTGGATGGTCACAGGCAACAGAGAGAAATTGGGAGGAATATAGAGTAAGGCTCGGCAAGCACGGACCAAGATTCAAAGCAATGAAAATTGATTTCTATCGATCAAAGAAAGTGCCGTGGATTGAATAAACCCAGATGATACATTTGGGATAAAAAAGAAAGGGTCACCAATTGGCGACCCTTTCTTTTTAGTAATAAGCATTTATTTTTTCTTCTTCAACTCATCAAACTTACTCGGCTGCACTACTTTTGGAAACACGTTGTCTTCCATCATAATATCCGCTGTCTCTTTTTGCGGATCCAGAACTACACTTACTACTTCCTTTTCCTTAGAAAACACCTTGGTCACTTTGGTTTCGTTGATTCTCCAAATTTCAGCTGGCAATCTTTCAATCTCTTTGCTACCATCTTTAAATGTCCATTCGATAATCACGGGCATTACTAACCCGCCTTTGTTGGTCAAAGTTATCTCATAGAAGTTTTTGTTCTCCATTTTGGCCATTACTGCTTTGTCGTCAATACGGTTGGCAAACTCTCCATAAAAACGATTGTCAGTTGGGATGACTGTAAAATATTCAGGGCCTTTGCTAAAGTCGTTTATTTTGTTGTCTCCATCGCCTTCTTTGGGCAAATCGCCTTTTGCCACTTTCTTCTCTTTATTTTCAAAATTCGTTTTTTCGGTGCGCAGCTTGAACCACTTTACATTATCCACCGACATATCCACATTATCTGTAGTATAGAACCATCCTTTCCAAAACCAATCTAAATCCACGGCTGAAGCATCTTCCATGGTACGAAAAAAGTCAGATGGCTTAGGATGTTTAAATGCCCAACGTTGTGCATATTCCTTAAACGACTTATCGAAAAGGTCTTTGCCCATAACACTTTCACGAAGAATAAATAAAGCGGTTGCCGCTTTTGCATATTGTTCTGAACCAGCTTGAATTACCTGCTCCCCACCCGTCATCAATGGTCTCATGATGCTTTTATCTCCTTTCATATAAGGCACAATGCCAGAGGGTCTGCCACGACTCCAATCTAACGTAGGATAACGTTCTAGCTCAGTTAGTAATTGTACAAAACTATCAATGCCTTCATCCATCCAGGTAGTTTGGCGTTCATCACTATTGATAATCATAGGGAAGAAGTTATGACCTACTTCATGAATGACTACACCTAACATTCTCCTTAAAGTTGCATCATCATAGGTTCCATCTTTCTTTGGTCTTCCAAAATTAAAACAGATCATAGGATACTCCATACCAATTGAAGCCGCATGAACGGACGTAGCATGTGGATACGGATAATCGATGGTGTACTTTGAGTAAATCTCCAATGTATTCTTAACTGCCATGGTAGATTCTTTCTCCCAAAGTGGATTGCCTTCTTTCGGGTAATAGGACATCGCCATCGGGGATTTATCTCCGATCTTAACAGTCATAGCATCCCAAATAAATTTACGGGATGAGGCAAAAGCAAAATCGCGAACATTGATTGCTTCAAATTGCCATGTTTTCTTGTCGGTTGCTTTAGATTTTTCCTTTGCCACAGCTTCTGCTTGGGTAACAATAATCACCGGCTTGTCATAGGTAGTTTTTGCTTTTTCAAATCGTTCTATCTCTGCTTTCGTAAGAACTTGTTGTGGATTTTTAAGTGAGCCTGTAGCGCCAATGATATGATCTGCAGGTACAGTGATGCTCACTTTATAGTTACCGAATGGCAATGTAAATTCACTTCTTCCTAGGAATTGTTTATTCTGCCAACCTACTACATCATCATACACACACATGCGCGGAAAAAACTGAGCAATCGTATATACATAGTTCCCTTCCTCCGGAAAATATTCCATGCCACTTCTTCCACCATACAGATTGCGATCATTCACGTTGAAGGACCACTCTACGCTAAATGAATATTTTTCGCCTGATTTTAATGGGGCAGGTAAATCTACACGCATCATCGTTTTGTTGATTGTATGAGGCAGTGACTTTCCATTTACGTCTGTTACCGATTTGACTTTAAAGCCTCCTTCATAGTCATATAAATTAAACTGACTCGCCATCATTTTGGCAGCCACCGAATCACGAATAGTGTTGGTTTGTGTCTTTGCAGTATTGCTTTCTTTATCTAAAATGTTTTGGTCCAGCTGTACCCACAAATATTTCAACACATCAGGCGAGTTGTTGGTATAGGTGATGGTTTCCTTTCCGCTGACGCTTTGGTTCAAGTCGTTTAATTCGACAGCCATATCATAGTCAGCCTGTTGCTGCCAATATTTTGGCCCCGGTGAACCCGACCCTGAACGATACTCGTTGGGCGTTGGGAGCATTTGATCCAGTTGCTCAAACTTACCTTGCCATTTAGGCGGTTCTGGTTTTTGTTCTTGCGCCATCGTGCTTAGCGATACGCATAAGCAAAGAAAAAGTAGAAGTTGTTTCATGTTGTAATTCAAAGTTTAAAATTCAAGTGGGTTCAAATTATGGTTAAAATACTCAAAGTCGATCCTTCATCAATATCAAAGCAATTCCTGCAATGGCAGATGACAGCACCAACTTCCAATCTCTGCGGTTTACTTTTAAAAAATCGACCATAAGAAAACTAATGCTGAGGAAAATAACTACTACTATTATTTGTCCGAACTCCAAACCAAGATTAAAGGCTAATAGCTGTGATAGAATATTGTGATCTTTACCCAAAATCGCCCGTAGGTAGTTCGAAAAACCTAACCCATGGATAAGTCCAAAAAAAATGGCAAATAGGTAGTTAACCTGAAATCCAGTCTCACGCACCATCGCCTCTTTCTTAAAAAGATTTGATACAGAAGTTATAAATATTGTGAGGGGGATCAAAAACTCAATCAATGAAGGCTTAACAGAAACTATTTTAAGGGTGGCCAACGCCAACGTAACAGAGTGGCCAACGGTAAATGCGGTGACTAGGATAAGGATTTGTTTCCAATCTCGAATCAGGTAAACAGCACACAATGCCAGCACGAATAAGATGTGATCATATCCATTTAGATAATCTAAGATGTGGTCTTTACCCAATCCAAAATAAAGAGAGAACTCACTCATGACAATCTCATAGAAACATGCAAGTATAAATCTAATTTTTATTTAGGACAATTCGGGGTAATTTTGCAGGTCTATGAGGTTGCAAATTGATAGTAAAAGTTTATTGACCATTTTTGGCTGTTCGCTATTTTTAGTTAGTCACGCTCATGTGAACAAACAACAATCGAACTACCCATTGCACCCTGTCCACATTTCTGTAACTGAGATCAATTACAGCGAAAAAGACAAGTCATTCCAAATCACTTCTCGACTCTTCATCGATGATTTGGAGCTTTCCATCCGCGCCAAACGAAACGATGCCGATTTAGATATTATGGAACCAAAAGGCGGGCTATCTACAAAACAATTGGTGATCGACTACATGACAGAACATTTTAAAGTGAAGCTAGATGGAAAAGCTTGTAAACTGATATTCTTGGGGGTTGAAAAAGAAGACCTCTCACTGATCTGCTATATTGAAATAGAGAACGTAAAAAAAATAAAAACAGTTGAAGTATTCAATGATGCTATCATGAGTACGCATGAAGATCAATCGAATCTCATTCATATTACATTTCGAGGTCCTGTTAAGAGTGCGAGACTTGTTTATAATAAGCCTTCTGAAAAATTCATCTTTGAAAAAAAATAAATTTAAAACCCAATTTCTATATGCGTCAAAAAATAGTAGCCGGCAACTGGAAAATGAACAAAACTTTAGAAGAAGCACATATCTTAACTTCCGAATTAATGGGAATGGTGGCTGATGAGGTAAAGGGCAATGTGATCACGGTTTTGTGCGTCCCTTTTCCTTATCTGGTACCCGTTAAAAATCAATTGGGGAACTCTTCCATAAAAATAGGTGCCCAAAATTGTAGCGAACACGATAGCGGTGCATACACGGGAGAGGTTTCCGTGCCTATGCTAAAATCAATGGCTATTCCTTATGTAATTATAGGCCATAGCGAGCGCAGACAATATTTTGGAGAGAATGGAAAATTGCTTGCTACCAAAGTAGACAAAGCATTGGCAAATGGCGTTACTCCAATCTTTTGCTGTGGAGAGCCATTAGAGATTAGGGAGAAAGGAACCCATGAAGCGTTGGTAAAGCAACAAGTAGAAGAAAGTCTATTTCACCTAAGCAATGAATCCATTCAAAAAATAGTAGTCGCCTATGAGCCCGTTTGGGCCATTGGTACAGGCAAAACGGCCACTTCACAGCAAGCACAAGATATGCATGCTGTCATTCGCAAGCATCTTGCAGGTAAATATGGACAAGCGACTGCAGAAAAGATTTCAATCCTTTATGGTGGCAGTGTAAAAGCTGACAACGCCAAAGAGCTTTTTGCATGCGCGGATGTGGATGGCGGTTTAGTTGGCGGTGCTTCGCTGAAGTCAAGGGAGTTTGTTGAAATTGTTAAGGCCATTTGAAAATTTGAAGGCGAAGGTCTGGCCTCAAGGCTGAATTTATTTTCAAAGTAGAATTTTCAAAGTAGCAAAATGTATTACACCCGTCTTCAAGTTGTTTGTGACCCGGAGTTTTCTGAAATACTGATGGCTGAAATTGCCGAAGTGGGGTTCGATACTTTTATGGAAACCGAAAAAGGTTTTGAGGCCTACGTAGAGGAAAAGAAATTTGATTCGTTACTGCTCGATGAAGTCAAAACAAAGTACAAAGCCGTAAACCCATTACTTTTCTTTTGGGATATCATCCAAAAGAAAAACTGGAATGAAGAGTGGGAGAATAGTTTGGAGCCAATCATTGTAGATGATCGTTGTCTGATCCGTGCAGAATTTCATAAGATTGAAAACCTGCCTGCCGGTAGTCAAGGGAAGTACCCATACGAAATCATCATTACCCCCAAAATGTCATTTGGCACCGGCCATCATCAAACCACCTATTTGATGATTAAAAATCAGTTGGGAATTAATCATGAAAACAAGCGGTTAATGGACGCGGGCTGCGGTACTGCTATATTGTCCATTATGGCTTCCAAATTAAAAGCAAAAGAAATTGAAGCTTTTGATATTGATGAATGGAGCGTGATCAACGGAAAAGAAAATATTGAAAATAATCACTGTGCGAATATTAGAATCCATCATGGTAAAATACATGAAATGGACTTTCAAGGGGAGTTTGATATCATTTTGGCGAACATCAATAAAAACGTATTATTAGCTGAGATGAAACTCTATGCTTCTTATCTGGGTAAAAATGGACAGCTTCTTCTTAGTGGTTTTTTCACAGAAGACATTGACGATTTATTGGAAGAGGCCAACAAACATGGCTTTGTTGAACAAAATAGAGATGAACGCGAAAATTGGGCGGCATTGCTACTAAAGAAATAATGGACAGTGAAATTCGTTTTACTGTTTAGCCCAACAACCATAATTAGAACTTTCGGCATTTATTTCCGAATTTTCAAGCCATTTCGCCTGTGAAAAAATCTATATCATCCTTATTAGTCGCATTCGCAATAAGTGCTTCCTCTTTTGCCCAACAAGGCAATCAACAGGACAATTATCAACTTGGCTTTCAGGACAGCATACGTGTGCTTTTGAATAACACCAAAGTAATGGAGGTTATGGCCATTGGAGATGGCTTAGCATCCGTTTGGGCTAATCTAGGACCCGATCAACAACAGCAAATAAAAAAACAATCCAAGCTGATGAAAAAAAAGGGTTATAAGCTATATCCTCATTTTATCAACTACTATGGAACTCTTTCCGCTGCCCTTAATATTGAAAAAGTAGATAATAGTCGCTTTGCTAGTTTTCTTTCTGTCATTGATAAAGTCCTTAATAAAGAAAATGGCAACCAAGCGAATACATTTTTTCAACAAAGTCGCGACTTTTTTGAACATCACGCCCTTAACTTTCAAAAGAACTTCAGGTTACGCGTAGCAGATGATGACTATTCATTTATCTACTTGGAACCAATGGTTGTCAAAACTGATTCCACCCAAAATTATATTCCGCCAGCAGAACCAGACACAGCCTCTGTCTTTATCCCCAATTGGAAACAGCCCATCATTCAACCCGAAATTTTCGGACCTGCTATTCAGTTTAGTCATGTTACATTGAACTTCTCAACTCCTTATGATTCTGCCTTATTAAAAGATACCAAAGGCATTTTCTCTTTACGAGATCGGTTATTTGTTGGAGAAGGCGGACGATTTGATTGGAGTATGGCCGGACTTTCTGGTGATTCTGTCAACTACGAATTCAGCAAATACCATTTCAAAACCACCCAGCCAACCCTGCGCGCAGAGCAAGGGAAGTTGACGTATGTTGGAAAATTTTCCGGACGTGTGCCTGGGCGTTTCGATTTTAAAAGCATCAGTCACAAGACAGAAAAATCATCTGTTTTCCCTCAGTTTAAATCGTATGAGAACAATATAACTATCTCAGGCCTAGGTTCGAAATTTTTAAACTACTCAGGTGGGGTTGGTTTGACAGGAGCTGCGCTTAACAGCAATACCATCAATGGAGACTTGGGCACTTTAGAAGTGCGTGGTGAGGCAGACAAAAGATTCAAAGCACAATCCCTATCGTTCGCCTTTAAAGATTCTCTAGTTATTGCTTCCTCCGCGAGGGTTGTCATCTATCAAGGTAACGATTCTCTTACACATCCCTCCATGGAAATGCGTTATGACTATGGTAAGCAGAAAATAATTCTTACTAAAGATAAAACAGTATTGCGCAAAGCACCTTTTTCGTCCTCTTTTTTTGGGGTTGATTTTAATGCCGATGTCTTGCGCTGGGATTTAAAATCAGACAGTCTCTCTCTTACAGTAGACGGTAGTGGTAGTGTAGCTCCGATGGTGATCGAATCAAATGATTTCTATAATCCGAGTGATTATGATCAACTTCGGGGTCAAGGATTAGGATTTCATGCATTGGTTTTCGTAGTAAATCACGTCCTTAAAATTGGCTCTCAAGATTTTTATGTTTACGATATGGCCAATGAGCAAATGAGTTTGGCAAGAGTAAAAATGGCAGCTGATTTTCTTTCGCAAAAGGGGATGGTCTTGTATGATGTGCGGTCAGGAAAGATTCATGTCAAAGATAAAGCCATGCATGTAGTGGAGGCCAAAAAAGGGAAAGTAGACTATGATAATATGAAAATCCAATCGTTGGCAGACACCATCGCTAACGCTACGATTAATTTAACTAAACGTTACATGACAGTGCACGGAGTAGAGGAGTTTAATGTAAGCGACTCCCTGAACGTAATTATCAAACCTGATAGTAGTGTTATTACTGTATTACAAAATCGCGATATCAAATTCAATGGAACTATCAACGCAGGGAATTTTGAAATTACAGGCAAAGACTTCACCTTAAAATATGATAGTTTTTTTATTAATCTAAATCATATTGATTCTATTCGGTTCTACATTACAGAAAAAAATGGGGTTAGAAGAAGAGTAAACAACTCAATGGTCGGTGCAGATTCAACCGCAGCAGCAGCAGGCGGGCTGCAGGCATCTGCCAACAAAACTTCAGGAACGCTTTTTATTAATCGACCGGATAATAAATCAGGCCGCGCTAAAGTGCCCAACTACCCACGCTTAGATGCTACAGCTGGTGGCGTAATCTATTTTGACCGGGAAGAAGTATTAGATGGTGCCTATGATAAATCTGTCTTTTTTGTGGTCCCCCCATTTAAGTTAGATAGTCTGAATGATGCAGATCCTGGATCTATCAATTTTGATGGCACCTTTATTTCAAGCGGAATGTTTCCTGCCTTTAAAGAAAAATTACACACCATGGCCGACAAGTCTCTTGGCTTTACTCATAATGTTCCTATGGCGGGATACAAACTATACCAAGGTAATGGAAAGCTTTTTGGAGGCATCAATCTTGATAATGCAGGACTGCGTGCAACAGGGAAAATTGAATACCTGGCGGCAAATGTTGAATCCAATGATTTTGTATTTTACCCTGATTCTGTATTAGCTAAAGGAAAAGTAGGAGAGATTAAAGAAAAACAAATTGGTAGTGTAGCTTTCCCTCAAGTAAGCTTTACTGATTATCAGTTGAAATGGTTTCCAAAACAAGACAAGTTCAAATTAAAAAATTCGAAAGAACCATTTGCCCTCTATAAAAATACAGCTACCTTAAATGGCATCGTCACTGTTTCGAAAACCGGAGTATCGGGAAGTGGAAAACTAAGCACCAGAGGTTCTGAGGTTGCTTCCAAAGAACTCAGTTTCTCTACTAAAGATTTTGGGGCTCGACATGCCCGCTTTGAAGTAAAAACCGGCAATCCTGAAAAACCCGCTTTGGCTGGAAGTGATGTGCGTCTCAAATTTGATTTGGATAAAAATATAGCAACCATTAGCCCCGAACTGGAAGGCGTGGCTGCGATTGAATTCCCATATGCACAGTTTAAAACTTCTATCACGGAAGCAAAATGGGATTTAACCAAACAAAAAATTGTCATGGCTAAAGCACCCAATGTGCCCCTTGAGAATTCCTATTTTTATACCACCCGTAAAGAGTTGGATTCTCTGCGCTTTAATGCTGAAAAAGCTGAATATGATATTCAACTTCAACAACTAAAAGTGAGCGGCATTCCATTTATTATAGTGGCTGATGCGAAGATTACCCCTGAAAATAATGAAGTATTAATTTTGGAAAATGCGAAAATTGGTCAATTAAAAAACACCACCATTGTGTTGGATACATTAAATGGCTACCACCGACTAACGAAAGGGGTTGTTGATATTATTTCGCGAAAAGAGTTTACTGGGTACGCAACGTATCAGTACGTCAATGCTGTACATGACACCTTCAACATTAAAATGACGGACTTTCATTTAGAAGCAATAGCCACACAGGGAAAAGCAAAGAAGAAAGATAACCTGAAAGCCACTCAGCAGACCGTTGGCAATGGTGCAGTCGTAGATACCGACAAAATTTTAGTCGCTCCCCGAATTTTTTACAAAGGAGACATGGTTATGTATGCCACACGTCCGGCTTTACAACTTAAAGGATTTGTGAAACTAGATTTAAAAAAATTAAAAAATTACAACACCTGGTTATCCTATAATCAAAGTGGTGATGAAAAAGATATTTATCTGGATTTTGATAAAACCACTACAGAAGAAGGAAAACGAGCAACCGCAGGCCTTCATTTCGCGCAGGACAACAGCTTATACATTACTTTTATATTTGATAAAAAAGATGAGACAGATGATGACTTCTTCTTGCCGAGCGGTTCACTTTACTTTGATAAAGAGAGCGGCCAATTTAAGATAGAAGACCGACAAAAAGCGGCTGGCGAAAAATTGTCCGGAAAAGTGTTTGCCTATAATGAAGATAAACAGGAGGTGATTTTTGAAGGGCCCGTCAGTTTTTTTAAAAATTTAAAAGACTTTAAGCTTACTGCCTCTGCTATTGGCTCCGGGAGTTTAATAACGAATGACATTAAACTAAATTCATTCCTAATGGCAGATATGAATATTCCTGCTGCCGCCTATCAAGCAATGGCTACTAATTTACAAGAGGTGATAAAAAATGAAGGCGCTTCGGAAGGATTAGGAGACCAAACAGAATTACTATATAAAATAAGTAATCTGGTGGGTGAAAAAATCACCAAAGATTTTGAAAAAAAATCACAACAGGGGGTTGTTTCATTGAGTACAATTCAAGGACTTGTTCAGCCGATTGTATTCTCCAATGTCAACTTAAAGTGGTCTCAAGATAGAAAAGCGTTTTATAGTGAGGGTGCACTAGGTATCAGTAACATAGGTAAAAACGATATCAATGCTGCTTTTGAAGGATTTATGGAAATCCGCAAAAATGAAGATGGGGCACCAGTGGTGCATGTGTTCTTCAAAGCCTCGCCAGAAGCATGGTACTATTTTGGGTTTGAAGATAATCGACTCATGGTGCAATCCTCTACTCCGGTTTTCAATGATATCATTGCAAAAAAAACCAACGCGAGTAAATCCAAAGCGGGTGAGTTAGTATTTATTCCGGGTAGCGATGACGAAACCCTCTCTTTCGTAAATAGATTTCGGTTGCAATACTATGGTATTGAGGCTCCTTATGATTTAAGTGGTGGCACCTCCTCTTCAAAGAAAAAAGTCAAGAAAAAAGAAGAAAAGAAAGAGGATGATGGGTTTTAATATGCACAGAGGAGAATGAATTGATTTTATAATCCTCAAAGATTGTTTTTTTATAATGGAAATTTTTTCTACCTTAGTTAAACACTAACCCCAAAAATTATGAAAAAAGTTATTTCTTATGTTTTAATGTTGGCAGTAGTTGGACTGCTGAATGTTTCCTGCGCAAAAGATATTGTTAACGCAGCTTGCAGTACTGCTGTCAGCGCTTTATCACAATCGTATCTTACTGCACTTAATGCATTTAATGCTGACCCCACTTCATCAGTAAAATGTAATGCAGCGAAATCTGCCGGGACGGCTTTTATAAACGGCATCAAAGGCTGTTCTGCGTATGACCAGAGCGGGCTTGCAGCACTAGAAGCCTTAAACGCCCTACCTTGCCCTTAATAGGTCAATTTGCTAAAGTCTTTTTAATCACCTATACAATCCAGCATACTCCTCCTCTGTATTCATACACATGATGCAGAGGAGTTTTTGTTTCATTCATAAATTTAGTTATAGAACCAAAAGTTAGCTAAGTAAACCAATAGGCAGTTCTCATGCCACCCTCTCTAAAGAGAAAGCCTGCAGGATTTGTAATTTATTTAGTATGTATTGGTCTGTTGTTTGAATCTCTAAAACAATTTCTTTACGATCAACGGGCAATTTCTGGATAGTCAACCATTCTATTTTTATAAAACAATTTAAGAAAGACCAACACCAAGCTGCTATTTTCGTTCATCTTTTGTTCGCTAAAAAAAGCATGGATATCCTTAAATCCGCTAATGTCTTGAACTTCTTGATGTGATAATTTTTTGAACCCCATCGACCAGTCCTTAAAAATGCGTTCTTCCGATTCACCTTCAATAACGATGGTAACTTTTTTATGCCTGGGGTCTACAACAATTTTTGAATACAACTTGTTAACCAATGTTTTATCTCCTTCTAAAACTTGAATAAATTTATCCTGTGCATATAGCAACATTCCGGTAATATCGTGTTGTTTATTATGCTGTCTGCTTTGTTCCAACAGCTTGATCAAATCCGATTCTGTAAACGGATTAACAGCAACACTTGAATAGACAAGGTGATACATATTACGAAGCTAGCCATTTAACTCATCCTTATCAATCAAGCTCTTAATTGGCTTACTAATGAACGGTGAAGCTTCCTGATGAATGCGTATCGCCTTACGAGCGAGTAGGATACCTATTATCAGCGAAACTATGGCACCTACCCAAATACCAGGAACATAGGCAATAAACCAAAAGTAGTCGTAGGCACCATGAAAAAGGGTGGCGACACCTAATGCATAGATAGCA
The DNA here is from genome assembly GCA_031430395.1 of Cyclobacteriaceae bacterium. GTDB lineage: Bacteria > Bacteroidota > Bacteroidia > Cytophagales > Cyclobacteriaceae > ELB16-189. Next base: position 3,995 of record JANPBK010000011.1, on the reverse strand, counting down.
TAATGTCCTTTTTTATGTTCAAACTTTGCTTTGCCTAAAAAATAGCCCATCAATACACCAAAGGTAGCGTGCGCGGGCACCGCTGTAAACATGCGAAGCACTGCCGTTTCAACACCCCCATCCATGACGTATAAAATATTTTCAAGTCCCGCAAAACCCAGGCTCACAGTGACAGCGTAAACGATGCCATCAAAAGGCTCGTTAAAATTTTTGTTCGGATACAAGACCCATCGCACAAAAATAAATTTACTAAATTCTTCGATTAGAGCTACCAATAAAAAAGCATGAATGGCTTGTTGACCAACACTACTGGGATCAATCGGAATTAATAAATTGATAGGCCAACTAATGAGTAACGTAATGATCGTGCTAAGCACTCCGAAGAAAAAACTTTTCACTAATAAGCCAATAGGTTCACGCTCGTGTTTGTCTTTCAAATAGATAAACAAACCAATGGCCGCACCTGGGGCCAGCGCAATTGCTAAGAGGAAGAAAATATTCATATTTCAATCAAGCTAAAGTAAAATCCTATGATCTATTCACACTTACGTTTCCCACTTCACTTTTTCAACGATCGATTTTCGTTTCCCCTCCTTGGGTACGCCTTTGGGTACACCAATGTTAAGAAATCCCAGCAATCGATCATCAGAATTTAATCCAAAAAAAAATTTGGCCTCTTCAAAATTCGTGATCCCTCCTGTGCTAAAATAACAACCGATCCCGTATGCAGTAGCTGTGAGATACATATTCTCTATGGCGCAAAATACAGCGCCTAATTCTTCCCATTCAGGCACACTCTTTTTAACATCGCGTTTCATGGCTACCGCAATGATGTGCGAAGACTCCATTGGTTTAGTTTTTAATCTTAGATAGCGATCTTCTTGAAAAGCTCCTGCTTGGGTTGTTACTTGTTTATAACATTCACTCTGAAAATGAGCAAGTCTTAGTAAGCCCTTGTCACAAAAAACCACAAACCTCCATGGCTCCGTCATCTTATGAGTAGGAGCCCAATTGGCATTCTCCAACATTTGCTGAATGATCGCGTGATCTACTTTTTCACCTGTGTAATCCTTTGGAAAAACTGATCTTCGGCTTTTGATGAGCTTATTAAATTCTTCGACTCTCACAGTTTTTCCTTTTTATGTTCTACCGCTTCCGCAATGAACCTAAGTCCATCTAATGTTAAAGTAGGGTCAATAGCAAAGAAAAATGTTCGTAAGGGAGAGATCACAAACGAAAGCCCTCCCGTAGCAATGGCAGGGCAATCTGTTTTTAACTCCGTTCTTATTGCCTCCACCATTTTTCTTACTAATCCCTCATAACCAATTACAATTCCAGATTGAATAGCCGTTACAGTACTTGTTCCTAATGCTGATGTTGGCATCTCTAAAGGCACATCAAAGAGTTTAGCAGCATTTTGGGTGAGGGCTTTTAGGGCTGTTCGTAAGCCTGGCACAATAGACACTCCTAAAATTCTTCCCTCGGCAGAAACCGTAGTAAATGTTAGCGCTGTTCCAAAATCTACGACTATACAAGTTTGCTTAAACTTTACAAAAGCACCCATGGCATTGGCTACCAAGTCCGAGCCAATTTCATAAGGATTCAATATCGTAATCGGTAGTGAGTCATATATTTTAGGTCCTACTACAATAGGTTCGTGTTGAAATAGCGTACGGATAACACCTTTGATTTTTTCATTCAATACGGGTACCACACTACTGATTACAACCGTTTTCACCGAACCAACTTTTAGACTAGATTCTAAGAAAAACTCTCTTATCTTAACTCCATAGAAAATTTCTGGCTGTTCTGGCTTGGAAGGAATTCTCCAATGGTAAAGCCAATTATCATTCATCCACAGCCCTAAAGTGATGTCACTGTTGCCAATATCTATTGCAAGGAGCATAAGCGAATATAGGTTATAAGTGGTTAATCTCTACGCCTTAAAGTATTCTTCCAATTCCACCAAGGTGGTGCTACCGCGGAGGTCTTTGATTATTTTCCCCTTTTCCATCAACACAATGCGGTCGCAGATTTCTGTTACGTGATTTAAATCGTGACTGGAGATTAAGTACGTAACCTGTCGTAGTCTTCGTTCGGCTTTCAGCAATTCTTTTAATCTGATTTGCGAAGTAGGGTCCAGGTTTTCAAAGGGCTCGTCCAACATAATTACTTGCGGATTACCGATAAACGATGCTGCAATCCCCACTTTTTTTAAATTTCCTTTGGAGAGGTCTCCTATGTATTTATTCTTGTCGGTGATTTCGCCATGGAAAATAATTTCAAATTTTTCCAGAAATGCTTTCAAATCAGCTGCGCTATAGCCGTGGAGATTCCCCACAAAGCGAAAGTATTCATTGGGCGTTAGGTAGGGAATCAAAAAGCCTTCGTCTAAAAAGGAGCCTACATACTTCTTCCAATCATCATTACCAGCCACATTTTTTCCATCGATAGTGACCCCGCCTGCTGAGGCCTTTACCAAATCCAACATCATTCGGAATAAGGTAGTTTTACCTGCCCCGTTATTACCAACCAAACCAAAGCTTTCATTGTTACTGATAGAAAGCTGTTCGATGTCAACGACAGTAACGTTTTTATAAATTTTTTTGAGTCCTTGTATTTCAATCATAGGATTTGAATTTACTCTTTGCGGAAGCCCGCTGCTATTTCATATTTTTTGTTTGTGAATCGTTGGGTGGTGAGCGTGATGAGGTAAGGACGTATGGCAATGCCTATCAATCCGGTGAAGCCTACTGCCAATAGGCCAACTTCCGTAGAAAAGATAAATTTAAATGGCAAATAAATGAGATAAGGCGCCAACAAGATCGGGATGGCCATGATCCATTGCGCTGCACCAACACCTTCGTAGTTGAATGTAGAGCTCTTCTTCAAATCAATTTTTTGCGGCCCCCACATGGCCAGATTCATAATGATAAATACGTTGATACCTATATTGAAAAACATCATTGCCAAATGAGCAAAAATAATATGCCAGCCAAAATAAGCATACGGCAAACTGAGTATAAACGCAATAAATGTAGCGGTGCAGAGCAACCAATATTTTGATTCAATGAACTGACGAACAGAGATTTGACGTGTGAGTGTAAAATCAAAATGACCGCCTTGCCAGCTATATAATAATTGACCGTAGTTAATCATGAAGGCACCGGTAATAAACATGCCTACGAACAAAGCAAAGCCGGGCATTTTATGAACCTGATCACCACGGTAAAAAACTAGTCCGTACAAAAGCAACAATGCGCTGAGCAACACAAACGTGCGTGGTCGTTTGTTGCGCAAAATTAATTTCAATTCAAGGCTGATCCATTCGCCATACGATCCAAAGCCGCGCAGAAATTGCCAATCGCTGTATTTCCCCCACTCTGTAGCACTGTCTTTTTCAGAACTCCAATCTTCGGCATACATGCCATTGACAAACACATCAAAGTTGAGATAATACAAAAAAATGATGAATACAATCGTAGCTGCCAATAAAATGAAAACTCCGTCAACGTGATTAAAAATGAAAAGTGATACTTCGGAAAGTTGGAACCACTGAAAGTAATCGGCTGCGGCTAGCATAGCAAACACACCAATAAGAGCAGCCATTCCCAACAGACTATCATCGAGTCGCTTTTTGTAAAGGATAACAAGATAGTGTGCACTCAAGCTTAGCATAGTAAGCGAAGCCAGCCAACTAAGAGCCGAGGCCATACCCCATTTACTGGCCACCACCGTAAGGGCAAAGGGCGTAAAAATTAACAATACAGAAGCGTTGAAAACATGAAAGAGTGATTTTGATAACAAATAATGGGCAATATTTGATCGCCTGATTGGTAAGTGCAGATAGGGTTGAACATCCAGCACCGGCACGTTTTGCATAAAGTAGCGCATCACAAATTCGGCTACGAAATAATAGAGCAGCAACTTATTGACAACCGATAAACTATCCGCCTCATGTAAGGTGTTCTTTATGATCCCATCCAATGCAAAAC
>JANPBK010000010.1:0-5824 GCA_031430395.1 Cyclobacteriaceae bacterium | reverse complement strand
TGTAAAAGATTACAGCGCTGCTTTGCAACGATTTCAATTGGTGCAGGTGATTAGAAATATCTCTTTGTTAAAACAGGCGGACTTAAAATTAAAAGGAGTAGATGTGGGTAGTGAAGATGAAAGTCAAATTTTAAAAGAGTTGGTCTTTAGATTGATCTTCTGATAGTTATACCGATTTGATTAAAGTAATTTTCTTGTTTCTCTTTTAGGTAGGCTACAATAACTAATCAAAAATAGTTATCAACGGGGCATGTCTCATCAGTACTTATTAGTAGCTTTGAAGCCGTGTAAGTTCCATTATTTTTTGCACGAATGATATTTTTTAAACGTAAGACTGCAATATCTTTTGCTTTGCGCTGTTCTGTAAAAAATCTTTTTATGAAAGGCGCTGTCCTGTGTTTTCTCTGTTTCTTTTCTTTTATAGTGACAAGTGCTCAAGAGTTAATTTCACAGCAGAAAAGCGATCGACTGTTTAATGCTGGCATAGACCTCATGGGCAAGAATCAGTTTGGTGCTGCCCGTGAAAACTTCAGTGAGTATTTGATAGTCACTCCAGCCAATGAACTAAAGCATGTTGATGCCGAATATTATGTGTCTTTTTGTGCGCTTAACTTGTATCATGCCGATGCTGAGAAATTATTTTCAACTTTCATCAAGGAACATCCTGTTCATCCCAAGTCAGCCACCGCAAATTACGTGATGGCTAATTTTTTTTATAATGAAAAGAATTACAAAAAGGCTTCGATCTATTACAACAAAGTAGATTTCACGAGTTTAAATAAAGAGGAGCAAAATAACGGCAGGTTTCGCGCAGGTTACACGTATTTCAATCTAAAGTCTTTAAAAGAGTCACTTGATCAATTTAATTATATCAAATCACAGCCAGGCCATTATGGCCCAGCGGCCAGCTATTACGCAGGTTATATTGAATTTAGTTATGCAGACTATGATAATGCGTTAATTGATCTTAAGAGAGCCGAGTTGAGCGAATCTTATGCTAAGATTGTGCCCTATCTGATTGCCAGTGTTTATTACAAGCAAAAGAAGTACGAAGATCTTCAAAAGTATATCTCTTCACTATCAATAGAAGGAGTTACAAATGCTGACGAAATTGCGCTACTTTCAGCTGAAGCATATTACAAGAATGAAGATTATGCAAGTGCATTGACGGGATACATCCGTTATTTAAACGAGAAAGAAGAAACATCCGATAAAGGTGTTTTGCTCCGGGCTGGGTATTCTGCTTATGTGTTGGGTAGAGATGAAGATGCTGTAAAATATTTGAAGCTTTCTTTTACTGATCGCGATTCAATTGGTTTTTATTCTGCCTATTACCTCGGTTCACTATATTTAAAAAAGCAACAGAAACCAATGGCTTTAGCAGCCTTTGGTATTTCAAGGATGTACCTTCCGGATCCAAAATTGGTGGAAGAATCATCTTATCAATTTGCCAAAATCTCCTATGATTTGGGCCAGTCGGATCAGGCGATCAGAGAATTTGAAAACTTATTGAAATCATTCCCACAAAGTGCGCACCGGAATGAAACGAAGGAACTTTTATCGCAAGCCTATGTCAATGCTAACAACTTCAATAAAGCCATAGAATATATAGAATCATTGCCCATACGAAGTGTTGCCATTGACCGCGCTTATCAAAAGGCAACAATGTTAAAAGGTCTCGATCTTTTCAACAAAGAGGATTACCTCCAAGCTATTCGATTCTTTGAAAAATCCTTGATTAATCCGGTAGATCAGAAATTTATGGCAGAGGCGAGTTTTTGGAATGGCGAAGCGCACTCGGTAGGGAAGAGGTATGAACAAGCGGCTGGTCAATACCAAAAAATCATTGAACTCGAGGGTTACACAGATCAGAATATAATTTTAAAAGCGCGATACGGATTAGGCTATAGTTACTTCAATCAGCAAATGTATGATCGTGCCCTTTTTAATTTTAAAGAATTTGTTAATCAATCACCCAAGAACCAGACTAACATTACAGATGGGGTGCTGCGATTGGCTGATTGTTATTACGTTTCCAAAATGTACCCGGATGCTCTAGTCAATTATCGAAAGGCCATCTCTTTGAATTCAATTGATACTGATTACGCTCATCTTCAATCAGGTGTAGTATTGGGAATTATGCAAAAATATTCGGAAGCATCCGCTGAATTTGATTGGGTAATCAAAAACTATCCGCAATCTCGGGTAATAGATGAAGCACTATATCAACGAGCGCAATTGGATTTTGAGCAGGGTAACTATGCTGTCGCTGTGGCTGGCTACAGTAGGTTGATCAGCGCACATCCTAGCTCTCGCTTTACACCTTATGCGTATACTCGAAGGGCTGCATCTAATTACAACTTGAAAGATTATAATAAGACTTCAGATGACTATATTACTGTACTCACCATTTACCCTGATCATCCGGCAGGTAAAGATGTACTTCTGCCGCTACAAGAGGCACTTACACTGGCAGGTCGTTCTGGTGAATTTGATAAATATTTAACCGGATATAAATCAGCAAATCCCGATGCAAGAGGAATTGAATTAGTAGAATTTGAAGTTGCTAAGAACCTGTATCAAAATCAGGATTATACAAAAGCCATTGAGCGTTTAACTGCTTATTCGAAACAATATCCTGAAAGTCCTAGGTTAGTTGAAACCAATTATTATAAGGCAGAATGTTATTATCGAACGAAGGAATTTCTCAAAGCTTTAGATATCTATTATTTAATAAACAATGTCGCAGCTTTTCCATTTTCCAATAAAGTTATTGGTCGCATTGCTGAATTAGAATTCAAACAAGGGAAATTTGATAAGGCTATTCCTCGCTATCACCAGCTTGCTCAGATCTCCTCCAATAAGAAGGAACAATATATTGCTTGGAATGGGTTGATGGAATCTCATTATTTATTAGCTCAATATGATTCCTCGAAAGCTTATGCCGATATTATTTTAGAGAAGGGAAACGTTAACGTAGGAGCCATTTCTAAGGCTTCCTTATATCTGGGAAAGATTGCCAAAGAGAAGGGTGATTATGAAACAGCAAAAGATGAATTTATCAGTACACTTAATTCGGCACAAGATGAATATGGCGCTGAAGCTAAGTATTTGTTAGGCGAAATATTTTATCTCACCAAGGAACATAAGCAATGTTATGAGACATTGGTTGCGGTACCTACTGATTTTCCTTCTTACACAGTGTGGGTTGGGAAGTCTTACTTATTACTCTCAGATAACTATTTAGCGATGGGCGATTCATTCAATGCCAAAGCTGCGTTGAAATCATTGATCGCAAATTTCCCTCTGGAGAACATAAAAAAATCTGCCCAAGAGAAGCTAGAGAGAATTGATGATATTGAATTAAGAAAAATTGAAAAGTTAAATACTGATACCATTGATGATGAGAAATAGTGTCAATATAAATAGCGCATGTTTGCTAGCGTGTAGTTGGTATGCAATATTTGATAAGGGGATACTTGCTTTTAAAAAATTTACAATTGTCCGAATTCTACTTGCCTTGATTTTTACTATTATTTTGAATTCATTTGCCATTGCGCAAGGTCAAGGTGAGATCGAGAAAGTTGAAATTGTCATTCAGAAAGATCGTCAAATTGCTCTATCTACAGCGGATAGGAATTTTGAAAAAGTACCGCCTCGCGCGATGGAGCCAATCAAACCAGAAATCACCTACGATTTTAAGAGTATATCATTTAAAACTCCTGACTACAATCCTGCGATTCGCCCTTTGAAGCTAAAGACAGAGCCGATCAGTAAGATTTACGGCAATTACATTAGTCTTGGCTATGGTAATTACAACGCTCCTTTTCTGGAAGGTTATGCTACTACGAAGCGAGATAAAAATAAGTATTATGGTATAAAATTGTTTCACCATAGTTTTGGAAGTGGGCCTGTCGATTCTGGTAATTCAGCTAGTGGCACCACTGAATTAAGGGCATTTGGCAAAACATTTAGCCGTTCTCTTGTAGCGGGTGGTTTTCTAAGTTTTGAAAATAGAAGTGCGAAGTATTATGGCGAACTTCCTGGTATTTTTAAAGGGGATGCTTCAACACAATCTTATACTAAGTATAGTTTAGGTGCTGATATTGGCAACTTGAATCCAGCAATATTTAACTATAATTTTAGAGGAGAGTTTTCATATTTGAAAGATAACTTTAGTTCAAGCGAAAGTGAAGTTCATGTTGGCTTTAGCAGTTCGTACAAACTGAGTGACAGAAATAGGATAGCAATTAATGGCGATTATTTTTTACTATCCAGAAAGTTTGTTGCTGAATCAAGATCTAGACATATTTTTAAAGTAAATCCATCCTACCAATTTTCGCCCATTGACAATCTATCATTAACCATCGGCTTGAATGTTGCTTTTCAAAATGATACTTTGGGAACTGTTAAATCAGTGAATCTTTATCCTAATTTGAGAGCTGAATATGATCTGAGTACTAACTTGCGTGCATACTCGAGCCTCACAGGAGATATTGATAAAGTCTCTTTGCAATCTCTTGCTCGAGAGAATATTTGGCTAGATCAAAATAGTTTACTCAACCATACCAATAGAACATTTGATTTCTTAGCTGGCCTCAAAGGAAAAATAGCCGGCAAGTTTGCATTCCATGCCGGATTCTCTTTCGCCAATTTAAAAAACTTGTACTTCTACCAGAATAATTCGTCAAAGGGGTATCTTTTTGATGTCGTTTACGACCAAGGGAATACTACTAGAACCAATTTATTTGGAGAGGTAGGTTTTACATCTGCTGCCAAAATAAATATGTTGCTGAGAGCAGATCTATTCGGATATTCAACAGACAAACTAGCGGAGGCATGGCATCGTCCTACTTATCTCTTAGGATTTACTGCTTCGTATAACCTCTATGATAAATTAGTATTTGATATTGACCTCAAGGCGCAAGGATGGATGAAGGCACTTTCAATTGATCAGTCCTTCGGTAATGGAATTTTTTCATATAAAACTGTTACTATTGGTTCGGCACTTGATCTCAATCTAAAGGCCAGCTACTTAGTATCTAACCAATTTTCGGTTTTTGTAAAATGCAATAATGTGTTGAGTAACCAATATCAAATGTATTTGTATTACCCAGTTAGAGGCTTTCAGGCGATGGCAGGATTGACTTGGAGCTTTTAAGTGGCTTATTTGCGAGAAAATGCGTTAATTGTAGATTAATTATAAGCTAAACTTCTAACCTATGTCATTTAAAACTGAAGACGAGGAAAATAAAGATTCAAATAACAATGAGGATAATTTTGGATTGCCTGATCTGGACTATAAGCCATTAGAAAATCTAGAGGAATCTTCCACTTCCAGCCAAGCTACTCAATTGGAGTCACCATTAATGGAAGAGTTCTCCTCCTCCTCGGTAGCTTCTGAAACGTATCAGGAAGAGAAAAGTAACTACATGCCTGATGAAGAACCAAAATCAAAAGCACCTATCATAATATCAATACTTATTGGCTTGGTTGTTTTGGTTGCCGGATTTTTAGTGTGGAAGTATGTCATTCAGCCTAGTAATTTAAAGGCTCAGCAAGAAAAGATTGCTAAGGAAAATGAACGAAAAGCTCAGGAGGCGGCCGCCAAATTGGCCAAACAGCGCGAGGAAGAGGAGCGTCAAAGGATTGCAGCAGAAGCTGCTGCCAATGCTAAGCCGGCCATAGGAGTAATAGAAACACTCACAGGACCTACAGGAAGGTATTATGTGATTATCGCTAGTGCAGTAGATGGTGATTTAATTATGGATTTCTCTAAAAAACTTAGCGAAAAGGGAGTGGGTAGTAAAATTATCCCACCATT
>JANPBK010000009.1:0-2850 GCA_031430395.1 Cyclobacteriaceae bacterium | reverse complement strand
GTAATATTCTGTTTACAAAAGACTTCGATGGCATTGTCATTAAAGTCAAAATGAAAGGAATACACATAATTTCGGAAACGGAAGACAACATCACCATTAAGGTAGCTGCAGGAGAAGTTTGGCATGACATCGTTCTATATTGTGTTAAAAATAATTGGGGCGGTATTGAAAACTTGTCATTGATACCTGGCTTAACTGGAGCTGCACCCATCCAAAACATAGGAGCTTATGGTGTAGAGATTAAAAATGTGATCAAAGAAGTCCATGGAATTGATCTATCAACCGGTGAGTTGAGAATATTCAATAATGAAGAATGTTGCTTCGGATACCGCGAAAGTGTTTTTAAACATGAGTTAAAAGAAAAATATTTTATTTCAAGTATTACTTTAACTCTCACCAAGAAAAGTCATCGCTTCAACATCGCCTATGGAGCTCTTCAAGATACATTGATAGGCATGAACATTACGACTCCAACCATACAAGCGATCAGTGATGGAGTGGTTATGATACGTCAGAAAAAATTACCTGATCCGCGTGTGATTGGCAATGCAGGAAGTTTCTTCAAGAACCCATCCATCACTCAAGATCACTTCCATCTTTTACAAAAGAACAATCCACATATACCCTCCTACCCTTCTGTAAATCAAGAAGTTAAAGTTCCTGCTGGATGGCTGATTGAACAATGTGGATGGAAAGGAAAAAAATTAAATAACGTAGGTGTTCACAGTCTCCAAGCATTAGTGTTAGTGAATTATGGAAACGGAAATGGTAAAGAAATTTTAGATCTTGCAATGAAAATTTCTGCAAGCGTGAAAGAAAATTTTAACATTGTGTTGACACCAGAAGTAAATATTATTTGATTAAAATTTGTATGAAGTTATGTTCAAGAAGCTAAAATCATCAACATGAATTTCTGGTCTTATAAAAAAATAATTCGCTAAATATTTTTGTAGATTAAATTTTTGTTATACATTTCGTAAGTTTTAAACCAAAATATAAAACGCTATGGCAAAAAAACCCGCTAAGAAAGCAGCTAAGAAAGCAAAGAAGGCTGCTAAGAAGAAAAAGTAATCAGGCTTAGCTTGATACTTCACAAGGGAAGTGATCTTAGATCACTTCCCTTTTTCTTTGCCCTTACTTTATTCATGTAATGAGCTTTCGTAAATAAAAAAAAGTACTCAGTCTCAGAATTCTTTGAAGAATTGGTCCGTTCAACACTCAAATCATCATTTACGTTTGATGAATCATTGTATTTCTAGTGATACGCTTCAATAATTACCTTTATTATTGTGTATTGACACAGCGTCAATGCTAGATTAACTCATGCTAAGTACAGGCATTTTGAAATTCATTTCATTGCAAAATAGATAAACTACTATTTTAGGATGTTGCCTGGACTTGCAATGGAGAATTGGAAGAAACAATCCCAATTCATGAAAATAAAGTAAATTCAATCGTAAATCATAAGAACTGCAGAGGTTTACTAGTAGCCTTACCCATTGCCGAAAACTTAATACACTACTATTAAATCAGGACTATACGTCCTGATTGCTCACGTGATTGACCTTTTGAAGAATTGGCATTTCTATGTGATCTTCTAATCACCAATAAAATAGTAAATGCTGTTAAGACGCATCTGTTAGAAAACAAGCTTCCATTTATCTAGGTAACAAGATAAAACATCAGTTCTTAGATGCCTCTTTCAACTTTAGACCATTAACATCGCATTTTAGTCTTGAGTTGAGAATTGTTCCTCAATGAGGTATATGACCTAAATGCAATCTTTGGAAAAAATGTAAAGAGGATAGTCCTTATATAAGTTGCCTAAAAAATTGCATTGCAATCAAATGGAAGCCAATATCCATGTCCAATAGTACCGCAAACAATCCCAAAGAATACAATTATGTTAACGGTTGCGTAAATATTATCCCTATCGTACTTGTTTGCCAATTGGCAATGCCATTAACTTTGCTTCAAAACTAACTGACTATGGCAAAAAAACTCGCCAAACCAACCATTACTAAGGCAGCTCCTAAGAAAGCAGTCGTTAAAGCAACCAGCAAAGTAACTGGGAAAGCCAAAACCGCAGATCTGGAAAAGATTTCTAAAACTATCTTAGCGAAATTAAAATTGCTGGATATGGATCAACAACTTCAATCTGAAATAGAATGGTGTTTAGGAAGCTACAGTCATGATAAGAACCCAGTTGGGTTAATCCAGACTGCAAAAACGGCAACTAATCTATTTAAAACAGAGTTGGCTAGAAAAACAAAAGGCATTACTGCCAAATTTATTGCAGATATAGAGGAATCTATTCAGGGATAACCACTGATCAATAATAAAAGAGGCCAGTCATACTGGCCTTCTTTTATTATATCATATGCGTTACATTCATCAAGGTTCCCTCATATCGGATACACTCCACACCGAATTTATTTAAAAAATCAACCCCCTCATCGGTAGGTAGGTTTTTAAATAGGGCATAAGAATTCAGGTAAATGACCTTCCTAATACCCATACTAAAAATAATCCTGGAGCAGGCCAAACAAGGTGATAGAGTAACATATAGCGTTGCCCCTTCTACAGAAGTTTTATTCTTGACGGCAAATAAAATTGCATTTTGTTCCGCATGGATTGCCAAAGAACAACCACCCTTTGAATCTCTTGGGCAGCCAACAGAAGGCCATTCTTCATCACAATTATGTGTTCCAGAAGGAGGGCCATTATATCCAATGGAGATAATTCTCGTGTCTTTAGTAAGAACAGCCCCAACATGTCGCTTTATACAATGAGAACGTTTCGCAAGGTTGACAGCAAGTTCCATGTAGATATCGTCAAAGGCAGGTCTTA
>JANPBK010000008.1:0-45644 GCA_031430395.1 Cyclobacteriaceae bacterium | reverse complement strand
ACATTTACACCCAAATTGCGGGCCTTGTCCCTATCAATCGTAATATTGATTTCAGGCTTATTGAATTTCAAATCCAAATCAACAAAGGCAAATTTTGGACTTGCTGATGCTTTCAGCATAAAATCAGGCAATACCTTCTTTAGTTTATCAATATCTGCTGCCTGAATCACAAATTGAACAGGGAATCCTCCCCTGCGATCTCCGATTGTTTGTGCTTGAGTTGTGAATGTTCGAACCCCCGTGTACTTTCTTACTTTATCAGTAACATCGTCAACAATTTGCTGCTGGGTTCTATTTCTATCTTTAGGATCCTTTAAAATCACTCGCACAAAACCAGAGTTAACCCCTGCACTACCAAACCCAGGAGCAGTCACACTTACCATCCCACTTCTTTCAGGTACTTCATCCGTAATGAATTGAGTAAGTTCCTTTACATTCCTATCCATGTATTCAAATGTAGCTCCTTCCTGAGCTTGGGCTTGTAGTCGAAACTCGCTCCGATCTTCTAATGGAGATAACTCTGAGGGTGTAATTTTTCCTAAAAAATAGATCAAAAATCCAGATAGCAAGATGATTACAAAACCAAGCCATCGTCTTTTCATAAACGATTCCAACGCATTGGTATAATAATCTGTAAGACCATTGAAAAACGGTTCCGTTTTGCGATAAAGCCAAGGCTGTACGGCTCTTCGTTTTAAAATTTTTGCACTCATCATTGGAGTGAGTGTCAGTGAAACAAATGCAGAAATTGCCACTGCGCTAGCGACTACTAAACCAAACTCTCTAAATAATCTCCCCGTAAGTCCTTGCAAGAAAATAACTGGAAGGAAAACAGCCACCACAGATACTGTTGTTGAGATTACCGCAAAATAAATTTCGGTGGATCCTTTACGAGCGGCCTCTTCCGGATCTTCCCCCTGCTCAACTTTTACATAAATATTTTCAAGCACTACAATGGCATCGTCCACTACAATACCAATCGCTAAGACAATTCCTAATAGGGTTAAAACATTAATCGTGAAACCTAGCAAGTACATAACAAAAAATGAACCGATCAACGAGATAGGTATTGTTGCAACCGGTATAATGGTAGTTCTCCAATCGCGAAGAAAAATAAAAATAATAGAAAGCACTAAAAAGAATGCGATCAGGATTGTCTCGCCTACCTCAAAAATGGAGGAACGAATGTATTTCGTAGAGTCATAACTCATTTGATAGCTTACATCTTTAGGCAAATCGCGTTCTATTTGATCTAACTTTTTGTACAGGCGATTTGCGATATCTATGTTGTTAGCACCCGGTTGAGCTACGATGGCCAAGGCGCAACCAGGAATTCCATCTCTTCGTAAGATCGTTCGTTCGTTTTCCGCACCGAGTTTTGCATAGCCTACATCGCTTAAGCGAACAACATTATCACCTTGTTCTTTAATAATGAGATTGTTAAAATCCTCTTCGCTGGTAAGGCGGCCCATTGTACGCACTGTAAGCTCTGTGTTTTGTCCCTCCACTCTACCCGAAGGCAACTCAACATTTTCGCGATTCAATGCCTGTAGCACATCAGAGGGAGCCAGTTTGAGAGAAGCTAACTTAATAGGATCCATCCACAACCGCATAGAATAACGCTGTTGTCCCCAAATCTGAACCGCACTTACTCCGGGAATAGTTTGAATCCGTTCTTTAAAAAGTACCTCTGCAATGCGCGATGTTTCTAACAAGGTACGCCTGTCGCTGCGTACGGTCAGAAAAATAATTGGGCTTGAATCGGCATCGGCTTTTTCTACCACAGGAGGATCAACATCCTGAGGCAAACGATTAAGGGCGCCTGAAACCTTATCACGCACATCATTAGCTGCTGCTTCAATATTTACACCCAATTCAAATTCAACTGTGATGCTGCTCCTTCCTTCGCGACTTACTGAGGTGAGCGTACGAATTCCGGGTACGCCATTGATCGCGTCTTCAAGTGGCTCTGTGATTTGTGATTCAATGACATCTGCATTCGCGCCAATATAAGAAGTGGAAACGGTTACCACCGGTGGATCTACACTAGGAAACTCCCGAACACCTAAAAAAGAAAATCCAATCACGCCAAATAGAATGATAGCGAGTGACATCACAATCGCTAAAACAGGTCTACTAATGCTTGTGGTGGAGAGACTTGCCATTCGAAGATTAAAATTTGGAATTTTGAATTTTGATAACCTCAACATCAAGTCCTTGACGCAGCTGAAGAATCCCTGTTGTTATAATGGTATCACCCGCTTTTAAACCAGAGAGAACTTCCAAAGAACTTTCGGTTCGAATACCTGTTTCAATTTTAATTTCCTTCGCTTTACCTGAATTAAAAATAAATACCTTCTTTCCCCCTTGATCTGGTATGACCGCTTCGGTTGGAACGAGCAAAGCATTGTCTTGCGATTTCAAAATCAATTCCACCTTTACGAACTGACCGGGCAAAAGACTGCCACTTTGATTATCTGCTTGTGCCCGTATTTTTAAGGTGCGTGTATCAGAATCTATTTTTGGCTCAACCGCATATACCAAACCTTCATAAATAGTTAAGTCATTTTCAACCCGACAATATATTTTTTCACCAGGCTTTACTTGGGCACTATATCTGGCGGGGATAGCAAACTCAATTTTAGCCGGAGAAATATTGTAGAGGGTCGCAACAACCACATTTGGGGAGATATACGCGCCCAAGCTAACATAACGTAATCCGATGATTCCATCAAATGGAGCTTTAATGCGTGTTTTTTCCAGTTGTGCCTCTAGTAACTTAATATCCGCTACCGTTGTGTTCAATCGATTCAGTGCATTGTCATACTCCTCCTGACTTATCGCCTCTTTTTCTAACAGTTTACGTTGCCTAAATTCATTATCTCGATTCAACTTCCGATTGTATAGCTGCTTCTGGAGTTGCGCTTCAATATCATCGTTATTAATTTCTAACAACAAACTTCCCTTACTAACTGGTTTGCCTTCCAGAAATAAAATATTGGTTATTTTTCCTGACGACTCGCTTTTTAATTCTAATGATTCATTCGGCAGAACAGACCCGGTGACAATTAATTTATTATCCAATTTGGATTCACTAATTATCTGTGCTTCTACTAAAAGTTTAGGGCGCTTAGTGGGATCACTTGCTTGTAGTGGATTCTCTTTAGTCTTAAATAAATTAAGCTTCGGTAACGCAATTAAAAAAATGACCACTGCAAGGAGGACAATGGTAATCAGTGTTTTTTTCATGGATAATTAAAACTTCTTAAGGGACTATTTAGTTCATTGCTACAAAAAGCTGATGCAATTTCAATATTTGTGGAACAATCAATTCAGACTCATCATTCTTGATCACAAAATCAGCTTTGCTTATTTTGTCTTTCTCGGGTATTTGATTTCTAATAATTGACATCACTTCTTGTGCTGTACGATTTGTATCTCTTGCCAAAACGCGCTTTATCCTCAGCGTTTCGGATGCTGTCACTACAATGATTTTGTCCACCAATTTATAAGCACCTGACTCAAAGAGGAGTGCCGCTTCTCTGAGCAAATACGGATGATCTTTGTTTTCCTCTACCCATTTTAATGCGTCTTCTTTTACTCTAGGATGAACCAACTTATTAAGCTTACTTAATTTGTTTGTATCGTTGAAGACAGTCGCACTAAGGTATTCTCTGTTTAGAGTACCATCTTTATGGTAAGACAAATCTCCAAATTCCTCTTTGATATGTTCGACTAGTATTCCGTCAGTGGTCATTATACTTTTCGCTCGGCTATCTGCATCATAAATAGGAACTCCCAAGCAAGCAAATATCCTACAAATTAGGCTTTTGCCGCTTCCGATGCCACCGGTTATGCCGATTTGAAGAGGTCTACGAGTCATTCAAGGATTGATTGACTTATATTGAATGGTATCTACTTTTATCACTTCAGCATAGGGGGGAAAGGTCAATACTTTTGGGATGACTTTTCCTACATCTCGAAGTTTTTTCGAATCCACAAAAACACTTATGTCTTTTGAAAGCATGATAAAATCTTCTTCTCGATTGGAAGGTATACGAAACCAGACATGCACACTATCTGGCCAATAACCTATTTGAGTTAATGAGTTCAATTTTACCCTGATTTTCATTTTCTTTTCAATTACTGCTCCTACTTCAAATAGTACTTTTACTATGGGTGGATCGCGTCTTATATTATCAGAATTGGATACAATTACCTCAAAGTCCTCATTAAAGTTCTGGTCAATATTCTCCGAATTGATGGCTATAGAAACGGAGTCTGGCATTTCATGTAACACACTTTTGGGACCCTCTAAAGTGACTGAATCCGGCAAAATCACAATGGGACTAGTCCTTCCAAAGCCTTTTCTAAAAGAAGAATTTGAGAGTGTAACAGCTACTTTATATCGGTGAGAATCCTTTTCATCAATGCTCACATGCAGCGTATCAGTGACTAAGTAGTTAATATGAAGTTTACCCAGTTGAGGTTGTATTAATGGAGGTAATGAGGCGCCTACTATTTTTCTAATTTCTTTTGGGCGATCTAATGGAATGGTTATCTCCGGGAGTTTCAAGCCCAGCTGATTCCGAAATAAATCCCATCCATTGCCAGTTACATTAATATTAATTTGGTGAGGCAATGCATTTACCGGAATAAACTCTCCACGGTTAAATTCAAAGTGCAAAGGAAATCTGACGTTGGTTGAATAGTCTTTATTAAAGGCATTGAACAACCAGAAAACCATTGCCGTTAAAAAGCATAGGATTACCGCCTTCCAATTGGCGCGATCATAGCGCAATAAATTACCGATGACTCGAAGGAAATTCATAAAGTGCTTATGACGCTACTCCTGCGTGATGTGCCAAAAAAGTCACATCACTTAATTACCAAAATTATGCGGCAGATTTCTTCCCGGCTATTGCTTTTGTAGATTCCATAGAGATAGCTGACTTTGAAAATTTGATGCGTGCACCTCTCTCTACCTCTAAGATAAATGTATCATCTTCTATTTCTGCTACTCGGCCGTGCATCCCGCCAATAGTTACTACATAATCACCTTTCTTGATTTCCTCACTAAATTGCTTCTGGTCTTTAGCTTTCTTTTGCTGAGGTCGGATCATAAAAAAGTAGAAAATCCCTACAATGGCGACCATTAATATAATCTGCATATAGGCTCCCCCACCAGGTGCCGCTTGTAATAAAATAGAATTCATTCGTAAGAGTTAAAAATTGAACTGCAAGTTATCCCTTCTAAACAAACATCCCAAACCTTTCGGTTTAGGATGTCTGATATTTACATATGATGCTTGTTACTTTACTACGGGTCCATTAGCACCATCTGGCTTAGGTGTCACCATTGCTTTGAACTTCAAAAGTGTAGTTTTTGGCCAGGTATTAGCCGTAACTGTTATGGTTTTGTTGTTAATTCCTCCTTTTCCATTCGTATCAAATTCAGCTTTCACAAAGCCTTCACCGCCAACCGGAATAGGAGTTTTGGTCCAATCAGGAACTGTACAACCGCAAGAAGGGGCTGCATTTTGGATAATTAATGGAGCTTGTCCCGTATTCTTAACTTTATAAGTAAATGAAACTTTTTTACCTTCATCGACCGTTCCAAAGTCATGATCTATTGTGTTAAACTCAATTGTTGGAAGAGGACCTTCAGGTTTTTCATCTACTGGAATGGCATCTGGAGTAGTTGTAGCGGTAGGTGTTGCAGTGGTATTCTTGCTCCCCTCCATTTGCGCTAATCGAGTTTCCAATTCGGCAATTCTCTTTTCTGATGCCTTATCGCGGCAGCTTAGTAGGGTGGCCACCATAGCCATCACCCAAATTGTTTTCAAAGTAGTCTTCATATTCAATTTAGTTGTTCTTAATTAATCTGTAAATTTAAATGTTAGAATAGATGATATCCAAGAGTCGCAACTTTTTTAACAAATCATTAACCGTTCTTATTACCTCGTAATTGTTCCAATAGTTCATCTACATCATCCAATAAACGTTGGGCTTTATCTTTGGCTTCCGTTACAACTTTTTGTCCCTGCGACTTGGCTTCCGTAGTCAGTTGACTTTCCTTGCCCGAAACCAGATCAGCTAGAAACCCTTCAAGAAGCTTTTTGTATTTATCCAATTGAAAAGATAGCTTTTCACGAGTATTTGAGCCTTTATCAGGAGCATATAAAATACCTAGAACTGCCCCTGCGGCAGCCCCTACTAAAAAAGCCATTAATGCATTACTTCCTTTTTTTCCCATAGGTAGATTAGTTAGGGACAGCAAAGATAAAAAAAGACCGTCATTGAAATGCCTAAATTATTAAAGGTTTTTTCTATTAATAAATGGATATCCTATTTATTGTCAATCAATCCTTTACCGCTCTTTTTCATAGTTCCCGATTCTTTCATCTTTTTTGAGATGACATCCAAGATTCCATTTATAAACTGTCGGCTTTTTGGCGTACTGTATTCTTTGGCTAATTCTATGTATTCATTAATAGTGACCTTTACAGGGATATTGGGAAAATTAATCATTTCGGCAATGGCCATTTCTAAAATTACACGGTCCGTGAGGGGCAAGCGATCCACTTCCCAATTTTTGGTATTTTGAGCTATTAACTCTTTGTGAGAATCCTCTAATTCAATGGTATTTTTGAAAAGCCTATCAATAAAGATTCTATCATCTTCCCAATCCAACGAAACTTTTTGAAGGTCAACTTTTCCATTGGCAAATGACTTAATGGTTTTATCTGCCAAGCTTTTAATGATGTCTTTGTCTTCGGCCCATCGAATATCTCGCTCTTCGAAATAGTCATTGATCCCGTTGTTGGCTAGAATTACTTTTCGTAACAGATGTTTAAGAAACGCCTTCTGGGATTCTTCATTGTGCTCTTTATCCTCAATGAATTTCAGGTAGACTTTATCTTCCTTCACAATTTCGCGAAACCAATCTCGCACCAGGCTGAGCTGCGTGCTCCAGTCGTTGGTCCGCATCAGTTCCTTTTTGAGCTCCGCATTTTCCATTAATGCAGCGATAATCGGCAGGCCTAAAAAATTTGCGTGATTCGGCTTTTTTTCTCCGTTGGCTACTTCCGCAAAAGCGATGATTAATCCCAACGTGCTATGATATGTTTCAGTCAATTTTAAAATTTCCGAAATTATATTCTTGCCTAAAAAAGATTGATCCTTTTTAACTTGTCTTTCATACAAATCCATAGCTTCAGCTACGGCTTTGGTGATGGCTTTATCCTCTTCTGCGACTTTTGCAATCCTTTTAAATTGTTTCTCAAAGTGATGGATGGCCACCTTCTTTTGATTACGAAGATGTTCTTTATCTTGCACCTCCATGCTATTGAGGTCCGGGCTAAATCGATCGTCCAATAAGTCCAGGGAGAGTAAATAATTAGCTTCTTTGCATTGCTCGAAAGCAAAAAGGCTTTGCATAATTTTGATGCGGATGGTACGTCTATTAAGCATTCGTATAAAGAACGTTTGAATGAAGGCGCAAATTACATGGATTGTACTGAAATATGATGAGAAGTGATCAGATAATTATTTGCACTCGTCAAATGAACCAAATCTATTACCTTTCGTTTTTACGACAGCATGAAGGAACTCAGCTACCTCAATAAATATCTTTTCAAATACAAGAAACTACTGATCCTCGGGCTGCTGTGGGTGATCATCTCCAATGCTTTCCAGATCCTGCCTGCCCAGATGGTGCGCCATTCTATTGATTTAGTTACTGACAACATCCGTATATATCGATCATTTGATAAAAGTCAGTCCCAACTTAACTTCTTCAACGTGTTTGCCAAAGGCATCTTGATCTATGCCTTATTGATTCTGGGCATGGCTTTGTTGCGTGGGTTCTTCTTATATCTTGTTCGCCAAACTTTAATTGTTATGAGCAGGCTGGTAGAGTTTGATTTAAAGAATGAAATCTTTGAACATTATGAATCCTTGCCGCTGAGTTTTTACCGCAGAAATAATACAGGTGATCTCATGAACAGAATTAGTGAAGATGTCAGTCGGGTGCGCATGTATCTGGGTCCCTCTATCATGTATGGGATTACCTTGTTCACCCTATTTATCATGTTGATTCCAATCATGTTCAGCATTAGCGCTAAGCTAACATGGTATGCGTTGATGCCACTCCCTATTTTGTCCATCAGTATTTTCTACGTAAACAATATCATTGAGCATCGTTCAGAACTTATTCAAAAAAGTCAGTCTCGGTTAAGCACCTTTGTGCAAGAGGCCTTTTCGGGGATCCGTGTGCTAAAGTCCTTTACCAGAGAAAAGGAATCAGTTGCAAACTTTACCAAAGAAAGCAACGAATACAAACAGCAATCATTAAAGCTAACACAGGTGCAGTCTCTTTTCTTTCCAATCATCATGGGATTAATTGGATTAAGTACTCTACTGACTGTCTATGCTGGGAGTGTAGAAGTCATTAATGGATCACTTACGTTTGGAAACATAGCCGAATTTATTATTTATGTTAACCTTCTCACATGGCCGGTTGCTTCTTTAGGCTGGACAAGCAGTTTGGTGCAACGGGCAGAAGCATCTCAAAAAAGAATTAATGAATTTTTGAGAACCCAGACAGATATTGTCTCCGAGCTCAATTTGCAAAAGGAAATAAATGGAAAAATAGAATTTGATCAGGTTTCATTCACGTATCCGGATACTGGCATTAAGGCGATAAAAAATCTTTCCTTCACGGTTCACCCCGGAGAATCTCTCGCGATCATAGGAACTACCGGATCGGGTAAGAGCACTGTTTCAAATCTTATTTCGAGATTGTATGATGTGTCCGCTGGAGAGGTACGAATTGATGACACACCAATAAAGCATTATGAATTGATAAGCCTGCGCAGCCAGATGGGTATTGTGCCTCAAGATGTTTTCCTTTTCAGCGATAGCATTTATAACAATATCGCCTTTGGTTTAAAAACTAGTGACGAAAGTAAAGTATTCCAAGCCGCTAAAGACGCTGATGTATATGACAATATTATGACCTTCCCCAATACTTTTGCTACGCGTGTTGGGGAGCGGGGCATCACTTTATCCGGTGGTCAAAAGCAACGTGTATCTATTGCCCGTGCAGTCGCCCGTTCACCAAAAATTTTAATCTTAGATGATGCCCTTTCAGCAGTCGACACCAAAACAGAAAATACGATCCTTAACAGCATGAAGAAAATCATGGTCGGGCGAACCAGTATTATCATTTCACATCGTGTATCATCTGCTAAGTTGGCCAATAAAATTATCGTGCTACATGATGGTGCAATGGTGGAAGAAGGCACTCACGAAAGTTTGCTTACGCACAATGGCGTTTACAAAGAACTCTATGACAAGCAAATGCAAATAGAGGAAACTGTCTAATACGCTATCTCATCGGTAATCACTAATGTTTGTCCCGACAAGGAGGTTCGGTATTTTAATAATGGCCTCATTGACGCGCCTCCGGTAGGAAAGCCATCAGAAAAACTATAGGTAGTGTTGCATCCTTTCATAAACAAGCCCGATCCGTCAATACTAACTGGGGCTTCATCATCCACAGAACACTGCCGCTCAAAAGCTATGTACGAGGTTTCATTAAGGCGGTAGAGAATAACTCCTTGCATACCTGCCTCATTAATATACATATACCCTCCATCCAATTTAAGACTATGATATTGGGGATAACTTAAGTTGATGGTTACGGGGGGAAAAGAGATTTGGGCAACTCCTATTTGAGGTAATAGCAATGATATAATAAATACCATTAGACAACGAGTTATGAGTTTCCGGATTCCGGTTATGGAGGAACTAGCAACTCGAATCTGGCAGTCCGCAATAATTTTACTTTTAGTATTCATAAAACCCCTTTCCAGTTTTTTTACCTAATTGCCTCTCCAACACTTTTTGTTCTTGAATGTGGTTTGGTTTAAATCTGACTTCTTGATGAAACGAATTGTAAAGAGAAGTAGTCACCGCCAAATTCACATCTATTCCAATCAAGTCCATCAATTCAAAAGGTCCCATTTTAAATCCTGCTGATCGAAGCAATTTATCTATTGATTCAATTGAAGCAACTTTCTCTTCCAGCAACTTCAAAGATTCTACATAATAATGTCTTGCTACACGATTAACGATGAATCCGGGAGAATCTTTTGTCTCTACAGGGATTTTATTCAATGATTTAACAAATTGCTTCATTAATCCAATCAACTCTCCATTGGCAGAGTTTGTTACTACTACCTCAACTAACTTCATAGCGTGGGCCGGATTGAAAAAATGAAGTCCTATACAGTTCCCCCGGTTTTTCATACCTGAAGCTATTTGAGCAATTGAAATAGATGAAGTGTTGGATGCCAAAATGCAGTTATGATTAATCTTTTCTAATTCTGCAAAAAGTTGCTGTTTTACTTCTAATTTCTCTACCACTGCCTCGATGACCAATTCAACATGCACGTCATTTAATTCATTCACGAGACGTATGTTCTCTAAAATCAACTTCTTGAATTCAGCCGTGATTTTTCTTTTCGCAAGGGCACTTTCTAAATTTTGTTCTATCGTCCCCAAAGCCTTTTGTAGCAAGGAAGAATCGATATCATACAGCAATGTTTTGTATCCAGCCATGGCGCAAACTTGGGCTATTCCCTGCCCCATGGTGCCGGCTCCCAATACTGCGATTGTTTTAATTTCGCTCAGCAACATCAAATCACAGTTTTGAATTGCTTCAAAAAGCGAATATCATTTTCAGAAAATAGCCGGAGATCATTGATGCTGTATCGCAACATCGTAATCCGTTCGATGCCCATCCCAAATGCGAATCCGGTAAATTCTTCGGGATCAATGCCACCATTCCTTAATACATTAGGATGCACCATGCCAGAACCAGCAATCTCTACCCATCCGCTATACTTGCAAACGTTGCACCCTTTGCCAAAACAAATCAGACATGAAATGTCAATCTCAGCACTTGGCTCTGTGAAGGGGAAATAAGAGGGGCGCAAACGAATTTTGGTTTCCTTTCCAAACATCTCTTTGGCAAAATGATAGAGTGTCTGCTTTAAATCCAAGAATCCTACATTTTTGTCAATATACAATCCCTCTACTTGATGAAAGAAACAATGCGCTCTAGCTGATATTGCCTCATTACGGTAAACCCGTCCTGGCATAATTGAGCGAATTGGAGGCTTTTGATTTTTCATTAATCGTACTTGTACATTGGAGGTATGGGTACGTAACAAAACATCTGGATTTTTTTCCACAAAAAATGTATCCTGCATTTCTCGTGCGGGGTGGTTTTCTGGAAAATTTAGTGCTGTAAAATTATGCCAATCGTCTTCTATCTCAGGACCATCAGCGACATTAAATCCAAGGCGTTCAAATATTTCAATGATCCTGTATCGGGTAAGATTTAATGGGTGGAGATTACCTATTTTATTCGCAACAGTTGGCAAGGTTAAGTCTATATCATCACTTTTCTGAGTGGAAGAAGAATCAATAACTTCTTGCATTAATTTAAATTTGCCTTCTGCCAGTTGCTTCAGGTCATTCAGTACTTTACCGAGTTTCTTCTTTTCTTCTGGCAACGCTGTTTTAAGATCATCGAAGAGAGAAGACAATGTCCCCTTCTTGCTAATGAACTTCAACCTAAAGTTTTCCAAGTCTTCTTTTGAGTTGACTAGGAACGCTTTTACTTCTTCTTCAATACTTTTAACTCTTTCCTCCATGTCACTTTACACTTACTCGTTGTGCCCTCTTTAAAATGAAATTTATAAATAAACAGATGATGAAAATGATTGGTAAAAATAACTTATCAGGTTGATTTCTTAGGAGCCAAGCTAAAAAAATAAAGGTCAAATTGATCGAACTTAAAAACACTACTGCCTTAGCATGTGAGAAACCCAAATTTAGAAATTGGTGATGAAGATGATTTCGATCTGCTTTAAAAGGTGATTGCAGCTTTCTTAAACGCAAGATTATTACTCGCAAGGTATCAAATACAGGAATAATTACTACTGCAACTGCCGTTGAAACGGAAGCTTGAAATTTTGACGAATGCGAGTCTGGTAATTCAAAATTTTGGTTGATGAACTCAATAGCCATAAATGAAAGAAGGAATCCAATCATAAGAGCACCGGTATCGCCCATAAATATTTTAGAGGGTTGCCAATTAAAAAAAAGGAAGGCCAACAGTGCGCCTGCGAAAGTCATTGCTACCAAACTTAGAGCTACTTGATCAACCGAATGGAACCATAAGCCAAAAAAAGAAAGTGAAATAATTCCAATCGAACCTGCCAATCCATCCAATCCATCGATCAGGTTATAGGCATTTGTTAGAATAACCAATGTAAGGACACTCAATATCCAAATACTCCAAAGCGGAACAAAGGGCAAATCAATAATACCATAAGTAGATCGGATGGTCACATCATTTAAAAATACAAGTAAAAAAACGGGAAGGAACTGGCTATACAATTTTTGTTTAGGCGTAAGCGCTAGTACATCATCTCGTAGGCCGATAAAAAACATTAATGCCAGAGAAATAAAAAAATACTTAGCATCCATCCAGTCCTTTAATGATAAAGACATGAGCAACGCGAATATAGATCCTAATAAAATAGCCACACCACCCAGTGAAGGAATAAAATCAGAGTGTATTTTATGATCGCCCGGTGAGTCATATAATTTCCATTGTTTTAACACCTTTATCAAAACGGGAAAAAATAAGAAGGAGATTAAAAATGAAATGGCGGTATAGAGCAGTAAACGTATAATAACCAAAATGATTTTAGGTGAATCGATGGCCTATCTCAGTTTGAGAAATAGCCAACATGTAAATTTAGCGAATTATTAGTCGATTAGCTCCGGTTTCGGATATACCACTCAACGGTCTTGTCCATACCTGTTTCAAATTCTTCTGCCGGCTTCCATCCTAACTCATTTTCAATTTTAGAGGCGTCTATCGCATAGCGTTTGTCATGACCTGCTCGGTCTTTCACAAAGGTTATTAATTGCTTATACGACTGCCCGGTAGATCTTGGCTTCTTCGCATCTAAAAGTGTACAAATTTTATCTGCAATTTGATTATTGTTGCGTTCATTGTTACCACCAATATTATAGGTCTCTCCAGGCTTACCCTCCTGAAAAGCCAAATCAATTCCTGTACAGTGATCTAACACATAAAGCCAGTCTCTTATATTTCGTCCATCCCCATAAATCGGTATCGCCTCTTCCGCTAAAGCCTTTCGAATAATCGTAGGGATTAACTTTTCTTTATGCTGTTTGGGGCCATAGTTATTAGAACAATTAGTGGTCACAACATTTAATCCATAGGTATGAAAATAACTTCTTGCCATCATATCACTACTCGCTTTAGAAGCAGAGTAGGGACTGTTTGGCGCATAGGGAGTATTTTCTGTAAACAATCCTTCCGCTCCAAGAGATCCAAACACCTCATCTGTAGAAACATGCAAGAATCGATTCCCTTCGCATCCAACCTTAACACGAAAAGGTGAGTCCATCCATGCGTGTCGTGCTACATCTAATAAAGTAAAAGTGCCAAAAATGTTTGTTCGAATAAAAGCTTCTGGTCCATCAATTGAATTATCAACATGCGATTCTGCAGCAAAATGGATGACCCCGGAAAAATGGTATTGATTAAAAAGCGTTTCAATGAGGGACCTATCACAGATGTCTCCCTTGACAAAAGTATATCGATCATGCCCTATGATCTCCTTTAAATTATTTAAATCTCCTGCATACGTTAATGCATCTAAGTTAACAATCTTGAATTGATCATATTTTTTCAGAAAAAAGGGAATAAAATTAGAGCCTATAAATCCTGCGCCCCCGGTAACCAGAATAGTCTTCATACAATCTAAATCAAAAAGTAAAATGCGCTTTGTTTAACATGGGGTGTTGTTGATCGCGCAAAGACAGAATGATTTGATCTGTTGATACGCGCCAATCAATTCCTAAATTTGGATCATTGTAAATAATCCCTCCTTCGGCTTCTGGATGATATAATTCATCACATTTATACAATATTTCCGCCTCATCACTGAGGACTAAGAATCCATGTGCAAAGCCCTTTGGCACTAACAATTGCTTTTTATTTTCAGCAGAAAGTTCTATCGCAAACGCTTTACCAAATGTTTTTTTATTCACTCGCAAATCCAATGCAACATCAAGTATATTCCCTGATAATGTACGGATGAGTTTTGTTTGGGCAAACGGAGCATTCTGAAAATGGAGTCCACGTAAAACGCCTTTCTTTGATTTTGATTGGTTATCCTGAACAAAACGAATATCAACTCCTTGTTTGAGTAAATCTTGATAATGATAGGATTCCATAAAATAGCCGCGATTGTCCATCACAACTTTAGGTTCCAGCATATAAAGATCGTCAAAACCTGTTTCAATTATTTTCATTCGGCCGATTTGATAAATTTTTCATTCATTACTTTTATCAGATACTGACCATACTGATTTTTCATGAGTGGCTTAGCCAATTGAAATAATTGATCTTTTGATATATATCCTTTTCGAAACGCGATCTCTTCTAAACACGCGATTTTAAGTCCTTGCCTTTCTTCGATAGATTCGACAAAAGTTGAAGCTCTTAATAGCGACTCATGTGTACCCGTATCTAACCAAGCCATACCTCTACCTAAAAGCTTTACATGAAGGGTTCCCTCCTCCAAATAGAGTTTGTTTAAGTCGGTAATCTCTAACTCACCTCTAGGAGATGGCTTAATGGTCTTCGCTTTCGCCACCACCGTATTATCATAAAAATATAAACCCGTTACTGCATAATTGGATTTTGGCACAATCGGTTTTTCTTCGATGGACAACACATTTCCAGCATCATCAAATTCAACAACACCATATCGATTCGGGTCATTCACATAGTATCCAAACACGGTAGAACCGCTATTCATTTTGCTTGCTTGCTCTAATTGTGCAGAAAAATTATATCCATAAAATATGTTGTCCCCCAGAATAAGACAAGCCGTACTATCTCCTAAAAAAGATTCTCCAATTAAAAAGGCCTGCGCTAATCCATCGGGTGACGGTTGTACCTTATATTCCAATTTAATTCCTATGGAAGAACCATCGCCCAATAAATTTTGAAAAAGAGGTAAATCCTGCGGGGTAGATATGATAAGGATTTCTCTAATATCTGCCAACATAAGCACCGAAAGCGGGTAATAGATCATCGGTTTATCAAAAATGGGCAGTAGCTGCTTTGATACCGATTTAGTAAGCGGATAAAGCCTTGATCCTGACCCTCCCGCTAAAATGATCCCCTTCATTTTTTAAATTTTTCTGAAATTACTAAAAGTTAAGAAAGCTTTTGGTGCCGCAGTTGATATGCTAACTCAATGGATGGTCTCGCCTCTTGAAGTCCAAAACCATTACCAGCAAGGATTGCTTTGTAGCTAGCTGTATGCAAGTCCGTGAAGCCATCACTAAATTCAATTTCCCCACCATTCATTTTCAACGATCGGTAGGTTCTCTTCCCATGTTTCTTAACATCGGGAGGCAAATGCTCTTCATTGATACTTAGCGACCAATTAACCTTGGCTCTTTTTAATTCTAAATAACCGGAAGCATGATCAAATTCATAACTTTTAACATGGCTGCTTTGGAGTTCTCCAAATACCCACAAGAGCATATCAAAAAAATGTATCCCAATGTTAGTTGCAATCCCTCCTGACTTCGTTTCCTCTCCTTTCCAACTGTGAAAATACCACTTTCCGCGAGACGTAATATAATTCAAATCCACTTCAAATATTTTATCTGGAGATGAAGCCTCTACTTCTTTTTTTAATTTAATGATGTTAGGGTGAAGCCTAAGTTGAAGAATGGTAAAAACTTTTTTTCCTGTTTCTTTTTCAATTTCTGCTAATGCATCAACGTTCCACGGGTTTAATACCAAAGGCTTTTCACAGATGGCATCGGCCTGATGTCGTAAGGCAAATCGAATGTGTGAGTCATGTAGATAATTGGGCGAACAGATACTGACATAGTCAATCTTTTGACCGACTCTTTTCAATTTGTCGATATGTCGATCAAATCTTTCAAATTCCGTAAAGAAATCAGCATGAGGAAAATAAGAGTCCATGATCCCCACGCTATCAAATCGATCCAATGCAGCGACCAGGTTGTTTCCTGTATCTTTAATTGCTTGTAAGTGCCGAGGAGCTATGTATCCGGCCGCTCCTATCAATGCAAAATTTTTCATTTTCTCCTCTGAGCTGGGTTATTTAAATTCAAATCCGACTATCGTTTTGTGACTCTTCCTTTTACCAATACATATTGTTCATTGCTTTCAGGACAAACCGCTACGCCATTTTTATCAAAGATAAGTTTGTGGCCAAACTCACTCATCCAACCCACTTGCTTAGCCGGATTCCCAACAACCAATGCATAATCAGAAACATGTTTAGTAACCACTGCACCTGCACCAATAAATGCATAATAACCGATGTCATGTCCGCAAACAATTGTTGCATTCGCTCCTATGGAAGCTCCCTTCTTGACCGTGGTTTTACTGTATTGGCCTCTCCGATTAACTGCACTACGTGGATTAACAACATTTGTAAAAACCATAGAAGGGCCTAGAAAAACATCATCTTCACAAATAACTCCCGAATAAATTGAAACATTATTCTGCACTTTCACATTTCTTCCAAGAACTACGTCCGGAGAGATCACTACATTCTGTCCCAGATTACAATTCTCTCCGATTCTGCAATTGTTCATAATATGAGAAAAGTGCCAAATCTTTGTACCCGATCCAATCTCGCAGCCCTCATCAACGATGGCTGTTTCATGAATAAAAACATTATCAAATTCAGGCATGATGACGGTATTCCTTAATCGAATGACAAATGTAAGACAATTCTTCTTCGGTCATTTCAGTATGAATGGGTAAGGAAATAACTGTTTTGGAAAGTTGCTCAGTAACCGGAAATGACCCTTCTCCAAAACCCGATTTTCGATATGCTTGTTGCATGTGCAAAGGCACCGGATAATAAATCATGGTAGGAATGTCCTTTGAATCTAGGTACTTCTTAAACTGATCTCTGTCTATCCCTTTAACCGTTAATGTATATTGATGAAAAGCATGTGTAGAGTTAGTCGACCTGAAAGGAGTTTGAATAAAATTACAATCACTCAAATGTTGATCATAAAATGAAGCCACTTTATTCCTTCGATGCGTATAGTCTTGTAAATACTTGAGTTTTACTAGTAGAATTGCAGCCTGCAGTGTATCTAATCTACTATTAATACCAATTATCTCATGGTAGTATTTGACGCGCTGTCCGTGATTGGCTATCATTTGCATTTTCTCAGCTAACTTAAAATCATTGGTGAATAATGCTCCCCCATCACCATAACAACCTAAGTTTTTAGAAGGAAAAAAAGAGGTGGTTCCTACTTGGCCCATCGTTCCTGCTTTTTTCATTTCTCCATTGGTAAATTGATACTCTGCACCCAGTGCCTGTGCAACATCTTCGATGACAAGCAACCCCTTGGAAGCAGCTATTTTTAAAATCGGCTCCATGTCGGCACACTGACCGTACAAATGAACCGGTACAATAGCAACAGTTTTGTTCGAGATTTTGCTTTCTATTTGTGAAACATCGATGTTAAATGTGTGTGCGTCTACATCGACAAAGACAGGATGCAATCCGAGTAAAGCGATCACCTCCGCAGTTGCTACGTAGGTATGAACGGGTAAAATAATTTCATCTCCCGGCTTAAATGCTAATGCCATCATGGCTATTTGTAATGCATCGGTGCCATTGGCACAAGGCACTACGTTCACATTTTGATTTTGTCTTGACAATGCTTGTGAAAATTCCTTTACCTGCGGTCCCTGAATAAAGGCTGTTGAGGTGAGTACCTCTTGAATGGCAGCATCAACCTCCTCTTTTATACGGAGGTATTGGCTTTGTAAATCAACCATCTTAATAGGACGCATAAAATCTATACTTTGCTTCTTAATTTTTTTTCCCAATTCCATGCATCCAATAGAGAATCTTCTAAAGTTCTCATGGCTTTCCAACCTAACATCTTTTCCGCCTTAGCTGAATTGGCATAAATTTTTTCAATATCTCCGGGCCTCCGCATCCCAATCTGATAGTTCAACTTGACTCCTGTAATCGCAATGAATTTCTTAACCAATTCCAAAACAGTTGCTCCTTGTCCGGTCCCAATATTTAATGCCTCATAGGAAGTCGGTATCGAATCTATTTTCTGAACCGCCTTTGTATGTGCCTTTGCAAGGTCTACAACATGGATAAAATCTCTCATACAACTTCCATCCACAGTATTGTAATCATTCCCAAAAACAGTAAGTTGATGGTGAACACCTGCTGCCGTTTGCGTTATATAAGGAACTAAATTGGTTGGTGTTCCAATTGGTAATTCTCCAATCAAGGAACTTGGGTGTGCCCCCACCGGATTAAAATAACGTAAAGAAATTACCTTCAGATTCTTATTGGCATTTACGGCATCCTCTAATATTCGTTCACACATTTGTTTGGTAGCGCCATAGGGAGATTCGGCCTTTCGAAAAGGTGCAGTTTCATCCACCGGGATACTGTCCGGCTGACCATACACCGTACAAGAAGAAGAAAAGATAAATTCATGAACTTGAAAAGCTTGCATCTGCTCGAGCAGGTTGATCAGGGAACCAATATTATTCTTATAATAGAGTAGAGGTTGTTCGACAGATTCATTCACTGATTTGTACGCAGCAAAATGGATGACACTATCAATTTTCTCGGCATTAAATATACTCGCCACAAAAGTGGCATCTGAACAATCGCCTTGATAGAATTTAAATTTCTTTGCTGTAATCCTTTCAATACCCTCAATCATTGACTTATCACTTCTTGATAAGTTATCCAGTATAACTACATCATAACCCTGTTCTAATAGATCAACCGCGGTGTGCGATCCAATAAAACCCGCACCACCTGTAAGCAAGATCTTTTTGGAGAGAGCCATACTTTATAACCGAGCAGTGATGATTGACTTATCTAAAAAACCTTTGATATCATAGATGACCGCATTTTCCTCTTTTAAATTTGCAAATTCAATCGTTGAAAATTCCTGGTGACTAACCGCTAACACGATAGCATGATACCTCTTATTCAAGTTAGTTGTCAATTTTAAACTGTATTCATGCATGACTTCTTCAGCATTTGCATGTGGGTCATACACATCTACTTGAACTCCAAATCCTGAAAGTTCTTTAATTACATCCACCACCTTGCTGTTTCGGATGTCGGGACAATTTTCTTTAAAGGTTAGCCCCAATACCAACACTTTACCATTGTATATCGGGAGTTTGTTACTAGCCATCAATTTAATGACTTCGTTCGCAATATAAACGCCCATGTTATCATTTATTCTTCTTCCGGAAAGGATTACCTCGGGATGATAACCCAAACTTTCAGCTTTGTAAGTAAGATAATAAGGGTCAACTCCAATACAATGCCCCCCTACAAGTCCAGGTTTAAAAGGCAAGAAATTCCATTTGGTTGATGCCGCCTCAAGCACTTCATGGGTATCGATACCCATACGTTGAAAAATAAGCGCCAATTCATTCACAAAAGCAATGTTGACATCTCGTTGTGAGTTTTCAATTACTTTGGCTGCTTCTGCTACTTTTATTGAAGAAGCTTTAAAAGTTCCGGCTCTTATAATTCGTTTATAGAGCAGATCAACCTTTTCGGCAATTTCCGGAGTGCTGCCACTCGTTACTTTCTTGATGTCTGCAACACGGTGTTGCTTATCTCCTGGATTAATACGCTCGGGCGAATAGCCTGCGAAGAAATCAACATTGAATTTTAAACCACTAACTTTTTCCAAAATTGGTACGCATACCTCCTCCGTACAGCCGGGATAAACAGTCGATTCATAGATGACAACATCATTCTTTTTTAAAACCGAACCAACCGTACGACTCGCACTTTCCAGTGGGGTTAAGTCCGGCTTCTTATATTCATCCACTGGGGTGGGCACGGTAACAATAAAATAATTTACTTCTTTCAAATCTTGAAGGTGCGAAGAGAAAGTCAAATTTGTAGCACTCAGAAGTTCAGTTCTATCCACTTCCAACGTGCGATCCACTCCTGACAAAAGCTCAGCGATTCGAAGCTGGTTAATATCAAAACCAACCACGTCCATCACCTTTCCGAACTCTACAGCTAAAGGAAGTCCAACGTCGCCAAGTCCAATGATTCCTATTTTTTCCACTATTTTTTGATTTTATAATAATCCAAATACCAATCAACAAACTTACCAACGCCAACTTCAATCGGTGTGGAGGGTTTAAAGTCAATCTCTTTTATTAAATCATCGACATCAGCCAATGCTTCAGGCACATCCCCTTCTTGCATTGGTAAATAGTTTTTAATTGCCTTCCTTCCCAATTTCTCTTCTATAATTTCAATGTACCTTATCAATTCAACTGTACTATTATTTCCAACATTATAAATTCTGTAAGGAGCAAAACTAGTTGCCGGATCTGGGGACAGTCCATTCCAATTCTTATTCACCGTTGCAATTTTAGGTATCAACCGAAAAATGCTTTCTACTAAGTCATCTACGTAAGTGAAGTCTCTCCTCATCTTTCCCTGATTATAGACGTTGATCGGTTCGCCAGCTAAGATTGCCTTAGTAAAGATAAACAGCGCCATATCTGGTCGTCCATAAGT
Source organism: Cyclobacteriaceae bacterium (assembly GCA_031430395.1). Taxonomy (GTDB): domain Bacteria; phylum Bacteroidota; class Bacteroidia; order Cytophagales; family Cyclobacteriaceae; genus ELB16-189. Next base: position 24,906 of record JANPBK010000008.1, on the reverse strand, counting down.
GCCATAAGCGGAAAAGAAGCGCAATCCTGTGGTCGGAATATGATATAAATTTGAATAGGCGTGAGCCATCAATTCATTTGACTTTTTACTGGCCGCATATAAAGCCAACGGGTGGTCTACACTATCGTGAGTGGAAAATGGCAATTTCTTATTAGCCCCATATACAGAACTTGAAGAAGCATATATTAAATGTTTTATCGGATAATGTCTGCAAGCCTCCAGAATATTCAAAAAGCCATGAATATTACTTTCCAGATATGCATGTGGATTTTCAATGGAATATCTTACCCCAGCCTGGGCTGCTAAATTAATTACAAACTCATAATTCCCGGAAGTAAAAAGATCGTTCAACTTTTGCCTATCTGTCAGATCAAGTTGATAAAATCTAAAGTTGCTGAAAGGTGCTAGGTCAGACAATCTTGCTTTCTTGAGCCCTACATCATAGTATTCGTTTAAATTATCAATGCCCGTAACATTAAATCCTTCTTTGCATAGTCGTTTAGCAAGATGATATCCTATAAATCCGGCTGCACCAGTAATTAAGACCTTGTTCCCCAATGTATTTGAATTAAGTCGGCAAATTTAGCAATTTGCAGGGCGATATAGACCTAAAATGAGCTATTCATAAATAAAATTGGAGCTTTTAGCTCTTTTGGACACCTACTCCTTTTGAAGACCTTACAGCTAATAATTAAAGAATCTCAGCTTGAACTTAGACGAAAGTCAGTTATTTCAGGGCTAGCCCTTTATTTATTCAGCACTGTGTTTATTTATTACCTCACCTTTAGCCTTCGTCAAAATCTTATTAACCCTTTCGTTTGGTCTGCGCTCTTTTGGGTAACTATATTATTTTCAGCAGTTAATTCTATCTCAAAAAGCTTTATTGGTGAAAAGCGGGGGCAAGACATTTACTTCTATTCTTTAACGAGCCCTGAATCAATTATCATTTCAAAATTAGTCTATAACTTTTTCCTCTGTTTATTACTTTCCTTTACTGGCTATGGTCTCTTCATGATCTTTATTAACAATCCGGTTGTAGATCATTCGATTTTTGCTTGCACAATCATGTTGGCCGCATGGGGGTTTTCTTCATCGCTTACGCTTCTTTCAAGTATTGCAGCGAAGGCAAACAATAGCAGCATTTTAATGGCCGTACTCAGCTTTCCGGTTGTGATTTCCATTTTATTACTAGTCATCAAGATCACTAAAAATTGCATTGATGGGCTTGAAAGTAGCGTGAGCTATGATGAGATGGTAACGTTGCTTGCAATTAATTGCCTGGTGACGGCTATGTCTTACTTATTGTTCCCTTATATTTGGCGTAGCTAACATGATGAAAAAATATTGGTGGAAAATTTTATCTGTGACCCTTATCCTTTACACAATAGTTGGAGGTTTATTGTTTGATGTCCCCAGATTAAACATCGTAAATGAAACCATTCGGGCGCTTTACTTTCATGTCCCTATGTGGTTTGGAATGGTAGTCATGTTTTTGGTGTCTACTGTTTATGCGGCACTGTACTTAAAAAATCCAATTCCTAAAAATGATACCTATTCCATCTCGTTCGCACATGTCGGATTGGTTTTAGGTATGTTAGGTATTTGCACAGGAATGATATGGGCCAATTATACCTGGGGATCACCCTGGCATGGTGACCCTAAGCAAAATGGTGCTGCGATTGCCTTATTAATCTACTTTGCCTATTTTATCTTGAGAGGTTCAGTTACCAACAATGAACAAAAAGCACGCCTCAGTGCAGTCTACAATATTTTCGCCTTTACGACTATGATTCCGTTAATCTTTATCATTCCTCGTATGACCAGTTCTATGCATCCCGGCAGTGGAGGTAATCCGGGTTTTAATATGTACGATCTGGATAGTAAAATGAGAATGGTATTTTACCCTGCGGTGATCGGTTGGATCCTACTAGGCACGTGGATAGCTACACTTCGCATTCGTATTCAATTAGTGGAGGAGAAAATAGAAGACTATGAAGATGAACAATCCCGTTAGATTATTATTCACACTTACATTGATTTTGTGTAGTGCTGGCTTCGTCAAAGCACAGGAGGCTGAAATGGCAGATGCTATGCGCTCCAATGGAAAAATTTATGTAGTTGTCTCTATCGTGTTGCTCATCCTTTTGGGAATAGTAGTGTATCTGTTTTCTTTAGAGCGCAAGGTTTCCCGTCTTGAAAAGCGCCTATTTGAAAAAAAATAATGAGACCTTTTTTCTATTCTATTTCTACGTACCTTCTTTCGTTTTAAGCTACCTTTGCAATATCGAAAAAAGAGACCTATGAAAAAGTCACATATTCTCGCCATTGTAGTCATTGCGGTAGCCATTGCCATCATCATCTCCACTGCGGGAGATGCCAGTACCTATGTTAATTTTGAACAAGCATATCAAATGGCATCTTCCGGTAACGTTACTCAAATTCATGTGGTGGGGGAATTGCCAAAAGATTCAGCTGGACAGGTCGTTGGGTTAGAGAAGAGTTCAGATAATCTTTCATTTTCCTTTTCATTAATTGATGATGCGAAGAAAGAGCAGAAAGTTTACTACAATGAACCGATGCCTCCTGATTTTACCAGATCAGAAAAAGTAGTAGTTATTGGAAGTTATCAGAACGGACTATTCGTGGCCAAAAAAATCCTCCTGAAATGTCCTTCCAAATACCAGGAACAAAAATTGAATGCAGGCGTTTAAAAAAACAGATTATTCATATTCTTCTGTTAGTCAAGATTAGAATGATCCTTATTAATTCCCCACTTTAAGCTATGCATTTTTTCATTGGTAATCTTGGACACTTATTTGTTATCACCGCCTTTGTTACCTCTCTTGCTGGCGCCTTTTCTTATTGGCAAGCCACTCGCAATTCTGATTTAGCAAAGAAAAATTCATGGATCCAGAATGGGCGCTTTGCATTTTATTCCCATGTTATTGCAGTGCTTGGGCTTGTCTGTAGTCTGTTTATAATTATTTATAAACACTACTTTGAATATCATTATGCCTATGCACATTCATCCTTGCATTTACCTGGCCAATACATGCTGTCATGCTTTTGGGAAGGGCAGGAAGGTAGCTTTCTCTTATGGATGTTTTGGCATACAATCATTGGCCTTATTTTAATTAAAACTCAAAAAGTATGGGAAGCGCCAATCATGGTGGTGTTCACGTTGGTGCAGGCATTTCTTGCTTCCATGATCTTAGGTATCATTATTCCTGTCTTAGATATAAAGTTGGGTAGTTCTCCATTTATATTATTACGCGATGCACTCGCAGATCCTATCTTTAAGCTGCAACCAGAATTCATTCCTAAAGATGGGAATGGCCTCAACGCATTATTGCAGAATTATTGGATGGTGATACATCCGCCAACATTGTTTCTTGGATTTGCACTTACTCTTCCTCCCTTTGCGTTTTGTATTGCCGGCCTATGGCAAAAGAAATATGTAGAATGGATAAAGCCAGCGCTTCCTTGGTCGCTCTTAGGTGGAGGTGTATTGGGACTTGGAATTTTAATGGGTGGCTATTGGGCCTATGAAACGCTAAACTTTGGTGGTTACTGGAATTGGGATCCCGTTGAAAATGCTGTGTACGTACCGTGGTTGATCTTAATTGCTTCCATACATACCATGATCACTTATAAAAATAGTGGTACCGCATTAAAAAGCTCGATCATTTTAGTGATCGCGGTATTTGTATTGCTGCTGTATTCTACATTCCTTACCCGTAGTGGAATATTGGGTGATGCATCTGTACATTCCTTTACCGATCTTGGTCTTTCTGGACAATTACTTATCTATCTTTTATTCTTTACACTTGGCGCGATCCTTTTATCAATCATTCGGTGGAAAGAAATCCCCTCTACCGAAAAAGAGGTCTCTACTTATTCGCGTGAATTTTGGATTTTTTTAGGTGCCACAACACTTTGCCTGATGGGATTTCAGGTATTACTTCCAACCTCTATACCTGTTTACAATACCATCATTTTACTTTTAGGCGGTAACTCCAACATTGCTCCGCCAGCAAATCAAATTGAATTCTATTCACGTTTCCAATTGTGGTTTAGTGTGGCCGTAGCTCTAATCTGTGGTACCGGTCAATTTTTCTGGTGGAAGAAAATCGATAAGCAAAAATTAAAACATGAATTGCTTATGCCGATTTTATGGACGTTGATTTTATTTACACTCCTAATCTCCATAACCAAAGTATACACCCCTTCTTATTTGGCACTCACACTTGCTGGCGTATATCTGATTATATCAAATCTTAGAGTGCTTTTTGCTATCGCTAAACTGAATCCCAGATTATCGGGTGGTGCTGTCGCCCACATCGGAATTGGCTTAATGCTCATTGGAGTCATGTATTCTGCGGGGTACTCCAAAGTGGTATCCCTTAACAATACCGGCATGCTGATCTCTAAAGATTTGCCTACAGACTTCAACAGAGACAATCTTTTATTATTCTTAAATGAGCCCAGGTCTATGGCAGACTATGACATCGAATATCGGGGTGAACGAGTAGAGGCGCGACATAAAACAGGATATATCAATAAAAATGATATTGAGCTAACATTTGATCCTTACAAAGTAATTGCCAAAAAAGATATTCATTTTAAAAACAAGAAACTGTATCAGGCAAAAGATACTTTTGAAATCTATCCCGAAAATACATTTTATGAAATTGAATTGAGTAAAGAGGGTAACGTGGTAGCAACCCTCTATCCACGCGTGCAAATTAATCCTGCAATGGGTGGCTTCATCGCCTCACCTGACATCAAGCGCAAATTAAGTCGTGATCTATATACACACGTTTCATTGCCTATGAATCGGGAAGAAGAGCCTGAATGGGATACCTTAATAGAAGTAAAAGTAAAAGCTAAAGAGGTTTTTTATATCAATTCAAAGTATACAAGTACGCTGGAAGAAATCAAACGCATTGACGAAATTGAAGGAACCCCACTTTCTGCTGATGATGTGGGGGTTCAAGCCAAGATAAAAATCATCGGGGAGCATGCCGACTACTATGCCGATCCTATCTTCTTGATTCGAAACAAAAGCCAAGTAGGAAGACTTCCAGCAGAGATTAATGACCTTGGAATTAAAATTACCCTCCTGAATATACTTCCTGAAACCAATGAATTTCTGCTTGGAATAAATAGCCGGCAAAAAGATTGGGTAGTGATCAAAGCATTAGAAAAACCCTTTATAAATATATTGTGGTTAGGGACAGGTGTATTGATGATTGGGTTCTCAATGGCAATGATTCGCAGATTCAAAGAGCATAATGATTTGAAAAATTAAGAGCGTTCCTAACGAATAATCAATATTCTATCTTTTGCTTAAAATTTATCGAAGTAGCTCCCTCGAGATAACCATCTTCTGTATTTCAGTCGTACCTTCGTATATCTGAGTGATTTTTGCATCTCTCATGAGACGCTCAACATGAAATTCTTTTACATAACCATAACCCCCATGAATCTGTACTGCCTCCGTAGTCACTTCTTGTGCTATTTGTGAAGCAAATAACTTTGCCATGGCAGCGGCCTTCACAAAGTCCTTTTTTTGATCTTTCAATAGAGCGGCTTGCCAAATTAATAATCGCGCGGCATCAATTTTAGTGGCCATGTCTGCCAATTTAAATTGGATCGCCTGGTGATCCGATAAGTGCTTTCCAAATGCTTTTCTTTCCTTCGAATATTTCAAAGCCAGTTCATAGGCGCCAGATGCGATGCCTAAGGCTTGCGATGCAATACCAATGCGTCCACCATTCAGGGTTGTCATCGCAAAGCTAAAACCAAAACCATCTTCACCAATTCGGTTGGCTTTCGGCACTTTCACGTCCATAAACATAAGCGAATGGGTATCGCTTCCTCTGATCCCCATCTTATCTTCTTTCTTTCCGACAACAAAACCTGGCATTCCTCGCTCAACAATCAATGCATTAATTCCTTTATGCTTTTTTTCAGGGTGTGTTTGTGCAATCACTATATAAACACTGGCACTCTTTCCGTTGGTTATCCAATTTTTGGTGCCATTCAACAGATAGTGATCACCCTTATCTTCAGCTGTGGTTCGTTGGCTCGTTGCATCAGATCCTGCTTCAGGTTCAGATAGACAGAAAGCGCCTATTATTTCCCCGGTTGCTAATCTTTTAAGATATTTTTCCTTTTGCTCTTCTGAGCCAAATCGCTCCAGTCCCCAACATACCAAAGAATTATTCACAGACATACATACGGAAGTTGATGCATCAACCTTCGAAATCTCTTCCATCGCTAGTACATAAGAGATGGTGTCCATTCCTCCGCCATTATACTTCGGATCTGTCATCATTCCCATGAAGCCCAACGCTCCCATTTTTTTTATCTGATCTGCAGGGAATTTTTGCTCATTATCTCGCTCGATTACTCCAGGTAATAATTCGTTTTGTGCAAAGTCTCTGGCCGCTTGTCGTACAGAGATTTGCTCTTCGGTTAGGTCAAAATTCATAGCTTCTATCTTTTAAATCAATAACAATGATAGTTGTTAAATTGATTTGAATGATCGTTAGGTTACCAAATAATTATTTTGACTGGATCATTGGATAGTATAAAACAAAAAAAGCCTGAGAGAATCCCAGGCTCTTCTTGTAGGTAAGTACGATATTAATCTCGATCCATGCCTAAATAAACCATTACGTAGTAAGCTAAGGTAGTTACCGCTCCAATAGCAGCAACCACATAAGTCATAGCGGCCCATTTCAAGGCATCTTGGGCCATATCATATTCTCCGGTAGTTACAATATTTCTAGTTTTCACCCATGCTAAAGCTCTACGACTTGCATCGAACTCAACTGGCAATGTGACTAACGCAAACAACGCAAAGGCAGCATAACAAACAATAATTACTAAAATTGCCGTTTTCATAGGCAGTATGCTGGATGCGAAAATAGATCCGAAGATCATCGCCATCATCATGAAATTAAGCACCTTGGCACTAACATTTTGTACCGGTACGAGTGTAGACCGAAGTTGAAGCATGGCATAAGCGGTAGCATGCTGTACGGCATGTCCACATTCATGAGATGCTACGGCAGTTGCAGCAGCATTTCGACCATGAAATACTTCTTGGCTTAAGTTAACAGTCTTTGTTGTCGGATCATAATGATCAGTAAGCTGACCCTCTACACAAGTCACTTGAACATCACGTATACCATTATCCGTGAGCATCAATCTGGCAATCTCCGCACCGGTTAAGTCTCTTGTCAGATGTACTTGAGAATACTCCTTAAATTTACTCTTTAGGCGTGAACTTACCATCCAGCCAATCAGCATAAAAAAACCACCAATTATTAATGCACCCATAGTATTGATTTATTTACGTTTACTTTTTTCAAAAATTAGGGTTATGGAATAGCCTGAGTCAAAATTGACAGGCTCCATTTGCCCTTCAGCTTTTTTAACAACATTTACGCCAATGATGTTTTCTGCCAAATAGTCACTTCAAAAGTATCTTAAAGATACTTTCTACGATCAAATTTAGAGGACTGACATCATTAATAAAAACATTCAAATCCTAGAATTGAGGTATCATTAACATCCTGGCCCTTAAGTTTGAACTTGCAATGCCTCGATGCCGTCATAATTGTACCCCTTCATTCTATTTTAATTGAGGTTTTCTCATTCGGATGATAAAATAACTTATTATCAAAGAGATTACCCCTGTAAGAATCATTAAGGCAGTTTGCCACCCATGAAAGATAAATACAAATGCGATGGCATCTGCTTTCGGTAAATTGTAAAGCATTACAAGTCCAAGTGGAACCAAGGTATGGTATGAACCAGCCCCACCCGGTAAGGGTGCAGCCATGGCAATGGAACCTATGGCAAAAAGAGTAAGGACTGCGCTAAACCCTAAATTCTCTGTTTCGGGAAATGCCTTAATTACAAAGTAACTCATGATAAAATACATACCCCAAATTGCCAGCGAATACAAAATAAAAAGTGACTTGTTCTCTAGCTGAAATACTGCCAAAAACCCTTCCTTAAATCCTGCGATTATCTTTAAAAATTTTGCGTTTTTACGCAATCCGTAAATAGCGAAGACCCCGCCTAATCCTAAAAGCAAAACGATGAAAACCCATGGCGGCAATGAAAACCCGTCACCCGAAGAGATATTTAACGAATCAATAAAGCCTTGCAACTTATCCCACTCCACTAAAAATGAAACAGCTATCAACACTAACAAACAGATTACATCTACAATTCGCTCAACCACTACAGTACCAAAAGATACTTCTACAGGTGTTTTTTCTAATTTATAAAGATTGTAACATCGTGACACCTCACCTCCTCTGGGGATTGCTAAATTCACCAGATAGCCAATCATCAAAGACAAAAAAGTATTTCCAAGACCCACTTTGTTGCCCGTTGGGGCTAACAGCATCCTCCATCTTTCTGCACGCAATACATGGCTTATAATAGCCACCAAGGCCATTAATAATAAATACACTTTGTTGGAATTTTCCCATGCTTTCCATAGAAAGTCAGACTTATTTTCGCCCTCTCCAACGGTTAACCCACGTAAAGAAAGCCATAGTAAGGCTACCGTTAGTAGGATCATGCCCGCGTATTGCAGAATTGGTTTTAGGTAAGTTGCCAAAATTATCTTAAGTCAATTTGTTATCCGGATCAGGAAATACTAATCTGGGTTTGAATCTTTTGGCTTCTTCCAATTCCATAGAGGCATATGAAATAATGATTACCTGGTCTCCTACCTGTGCTTTGCGAGCTGCTGGACCATTCAGGCATACCGTGCCACTGTTACGTTCGCCTTTGATTACATACGTCTCCAGTCGTTCACCATTATTGATGTTGACTACTTGTACTTTTTCACCTTCAATCAAGTCCGCAGCTTCCAAGAGTTGTTCATCAATCGTGATGCTGCCAACATAGTGTAATTCCGCTTGGGTAATTTTTACCCGATGTATTTTTGACTTCAAAACTTCTATCCTCATTCCATTAATAGATTATCAATTAGTCTTACTTCACCCACATAGCCTGCAATCAACAAAATAGTTTTACTTGAAACGATTTCTGTTGCGTTTAAGTTTTCTGTATCTGCCAATTCAATATATTCCAATCGAGCTCCCACTATTAACTCGAAATTCTTTCGCACTTCATTTTTTATCCAGTCAAACGTTGACCCTTTTAACAACTCTTGTTTCGCAAACAAAAGCGACCGATAAAATATTGTAGCCCTTGTTAATTCAGTAGCAGTCAAACGTTGATTTCTGGATGACATTGCCAATCCGCTTGGTTCACGCACGGTTGGAACGGATATCAATTTCAAATTAAACAACAATTCTTCCACTACCTTCGAAATAATCCTGAACTGCTGAAAATCCTTTTGCCCAAAATAGGCTCGGCTGGGTTGCACGATATTAAATAGCTTAGATACCACTAATGCCACTCCGCTAAAATGTCCAGGTCTAAATTTACCTTCCAGCACTTTATCCATTAAACCAAAATCAAAACTTAAGAGGGTTGCTTGCGCATACATTTCATGATTGTCCGGCACAAAAATTACATCGCAACCAGCTTCTACTAGCTTCGCTTGATCATCCTCCAACGTCCTTGGGTACTTTGCCAGATCAGTCGGGTTATTGAATTGAGCAGGATTGACATAAATGCTGCAAATGGTAAGATCATTGTGAGCTTTCGAAACACCAATAAGAGCTAAATGACCTTGATGAAGTGCACCCATTGTTGGCACCAAACCAATGGACATGTGCTTTTCTCTTTTAGGCCCTAAGAAACGCTTCAGCGCATTAATTTCCTTGAAAATCTCCATTTCTGGCCTGTTTGAAAGGGTCGCAAATATAGGCCTTATATGTTAAGCTTAGTTGAATATGGGGCAATTTTTGCGTATTTTTGCGCCTCGGTTCTCTATTTCTTTCTATTAAATCCAAGTATATGTCAAAAATCCGCATTCTCTATGTTGCCAGTGAGATCAATCCCTTTCTACAAACCACAGAAGTGTCTGATTTCGTAAGAAAGTTGCCTCAAGCAATGCAAGAAAGAGGAATGGAGATACGCATTTTGGTCCCGCGATTTGGGTTGATCAATGAGCGGAAAAACAGACTTCACGAAGTGGTCAGGCTCTCTGGAATTAACATTGCCGTTGGGGATGAAGAAAAACCGTTGATCATTAAGGTGGCTTCCATTCCTAATGCAAAGCTGCAAGTCTATTTTATTGACAATGAAGACTACTTCCACCGCAAGTCAGTCTTTCATGATAAGGAAAACAAATTTTTTGAAGACAATGATGAGCGAGCCATTTTCTTTTGCAAGGGCGTTATAGAGACGGTGCGTAAACTTGGTTGGTCGCCTGATATCGTCCATTGTAATGATTGGATTACCAGCTTTATTCCTTTGTACCTGAAAACAACTTACAAAAAGGATCCTCTTTTCAAGAACACCAAAACCGTCTTTACCATTTACAATAATAGTTTTACCCATAAGTTTAAGGGAGATCTAATGGGTAAGGTTCGAATGATTGATATTGAAGATAATATGCTCGGCCATTTGAAGACTGCCGACTATGAAGGATTCATTAAACTCGGAGCTGAATTTTCTGATGTCGTCAATGTAGCTGGTGATAATAAGAAGTTGGAAGGGTTAATGAAAAAATTAACGGAGAAAAAAATAGAAACTTACTCCAAAGACGATGACCATTCAGAATCTTTTTTCAACTTGTACACAGAATTAGTAGGATAGTTTTTCAGTAGATTTATTTTTAAAAAGGATGGGTAGCCAGCCGTAGTTTATTTTTTGGCAATAGACAGAATCTTAATTGAAAAATTATGTGTGGTATTGTAGCCTATGTAGGGCATCGTCAGGCAAGTGACATTATAATCAAAGGCTTAAAAAGACTTGAATACCGAGGCTATGACAGTGCGGGAATTGCTCTATTAAATAAAAGTCTCAATGTCTATAAAAAGAAGGGAAAAGTTACTGAGCTAGAAGCTTTCATAAAAGGTCAAAATTTATCTAGCACCATTGGCATGGGCCACACCCGATGGGCCACCCATGGAGAACCGAATGATGAAAACGCTCATCCCCATTATTCTGCCACCAAGAAACTAGCCATCATTCATAATGGTATCATCGAAAACTATCATTCCCTTAAACAAGATTTACTAAGAAAAGGACATCGCTTCTTGAGTGAAACAGACACTGAGGTGTTTATTCATTTCATCGAAGACATTAAAGAAAAAGAAGGATGTGAACTAGATGAAGCGGTTCGTCTTGCGTTGACTAAAGTGGTAGGTGCTTACGCCATTGTAGTCATGTCTTTAGAAGATCCTACCTTACTTATTGCAGCTCGTAAAGGAAGCCCTCTTGTGGTAGGAGTTGGTAAAGGTGAATTTTTTATGGCTTCTGATGCCACCCCGATTATTGAATACACCAATGAAGTCGTATACCTTAATGATCAGGAGATTGCTATTGTAAATAATGGACAGCTTACCATTAAAAACACGGCTAATCTACCGCTCACTCCCTACGTGCAAACAGTAGACCTGGAGCTAGAGGCCATTGAAAAAGGTGGCTATGATCATTTCATGATCAAAGAAATTTTTGAACAGGCTCGTTCCATTAAAGATTGTATGAGGGGGCGATTAGATTCAGATTCCGGAAGATTAATTTTGGGTGGCTTGCGTGAGTACTTAAATAAACTTGTTCATGCCGATCGCATCCTAATCGTAGCGTGTGGCACTTCCTGGCATGCCGGTTTAGTGGCGGAATATTTCTTCGAAGAATTCTGCCGCATTCCGGTAGAAGTTGAATACGCTTCCGAGTTTCGTTATAGAAATCCGGTGATCAGAGAAGGAGACGTGGTCATTGCTATTTCTCAATCTGGTGAAACGGCCGATACACTCGCAGCAATAGATTTAGCCAAATCTAAAGGAGCTGTTATTTTTGGAGTTTGCAATGTCGTGGGCTCTTCGATTCCTCGTGCTACCCATGCAGGCGCCTATACACATGCGGGACCTGAGATTGGTGTGGCCAGCACGAAAGCGTTTACCGCACAGCTTACTGTATTGAATATGATTGCCCTGATTGTTGCGCAGAAGAAAGGCACCATCACGGAGCAAAAATTTCATGAGTTGTTGGTAGAGATGGAGAACATTCCCTCCAAAGTTGAAAAAGTTTTAAAACTCAATAGCCAGATTCAAGCAATCGCTGACGAATTTAAAGACGCCACTAACTTTCTTTATTTAGGTAGGGGTTACAATTTCCCAGTCGCATTAGAAGGAGCTTTGAAACTGAAAGAGATTTCTTATATCCACGCTGAAGGATATCCGGCAGCTGAAATGAAACACGGCCCCATTGCATTAATCGATGAAGAGATGCCGGTTGTTTTCATTGCTACCAAAGACAGTTCTTACGAAAAAGTTGTTTCGAATATTCAGGAAGTGAAGGCAAGAAAAGGGAGGGTCATTTCTATTGTAACCGAAGGCGACACACAGATTCCTAAAATGTCAGAGTTTGTAATTGAGGTTCCTGCGACTTTGGAGCCACTAATGCCTTTAGTGTCTGTCATACCGTTACAACTTCTTTCTTACCATATTGCAGTCATGAGAGGTTGCAATGTAGACCAGCCAAGAAATTTAGCGAAGTCTGTTACGGTAGAGTAGTACTTTTTAAGTATTCCTTTTTCAAGAGCGGGCAAATTTTATATCGCTCATCCTTTGTGTCTTCATAGACTGCTACCAAGAGCTTATAAACTTGCTTTATCCCAATTCGTCCACACCATTCAAACGGACCATATGGATAGTTAGTCCCCAATTTCATGGCGATGTCAATATCTTCTTTTGTGGCGGTGCCTTCTTGTACCGTATAATAGGCTTCATTAATGATCATGCAAATCACGCGAGGTGATACGAGTCCAACTCGATCATCCACGCATATAAAATCAGTTCCCATTAAATTACAGATACGATTCAATTCATTTGAATCAGCCTCTGATCTTAAACTAACTTCCAATAATTCACGATGTATAAAAGTCGGCATGCCACAAAAGCCGAAAAGTGTACAATTGATTTGGTGATTTATGGCTAATGAAAGTTGACTCAAGCTAACGAATGAAGTATTTAAGAAAGCCGTTACTTTCAAATGGTCGCGATAGACTTCCATTTGAGATGGGTCCTGATCAATAATGAAATCAAAAATGACATCTGATGCACCAAAGAATTTCTCCGCTGCTTGTTGATGTTGAGCAAGGGTATATGTATGAGTTGTTCCAAATTTATCCGCGCATTCCTGTGCATTTGATTGATTGCCTATTACTAAAATATTCATACGGAAAACAGAAGTTTTTCTGATATTTGAATCAAAATTACTCATCCTTCTGCTATGACCAAAGAAGTAATCTATTCATCTGTTGCCCCAGAACCGATCGGTCCTTATAGTCAGGCCATTCAGATAGGGAATATGCTATTTATGTCCGGGCAAATTGCCATTGATAAGGCATCCGGACAAATGATTACCTCCAACATCAACGATGAAACATCTCAAGTAATGAAAAACCTAGGGGAGGTTTTAAAATCAGCCGGAATGGATTTCAGTCATGTCGTTAAAAGCACCATCTTTCTTAAAGACATGAATACCTTTCCACAAGTCAATGAAGTATATGGTAAAAGTTTCCCAACACATCCCCCGGCTCGAGAAACGGTAGAAGTCAGCAGGCTACCAAAAGATGTCAATGTAGAAATTTCTTGTATTGCAATCCGTTAATCAGACATCATTATTAAGGCTACTGTTGGACTTTTTTCAATTCCAAGTTGGACTTAGCCTTTAGGCTAACTCATTTTAGCATACACCCTTTACACCGTAAGTAGTCTATTCTCTTACGGTATTTTCCTGAAAAATTGTGAGTAACTTTAGCCCTCGATAGAAAACCAGATGAGAGACGTACGAGTACGATTTGCCCCCAGTCCTAGTGGCGCCTTACATATTGGTGGCGTGCGCACCGCCCTTTACAATTACCTACTAGCCAGGAAATACGGAGGGACGATGATTTTGCGTATTGAAGACACTGATCAAAATCGCTATGTGCCGGGGGCCGAAGAATATATTTTAAAATCATTGGCATGGGTGGGCATTCAAATAGATGAAGGCGTTGGCAAGGGAGGGCCCTATGCCCCTTACAGACAATCGGAACGAAAATCTATATATCGGCAATATGCACAGCAACTTGTTGATACAGGAAATGCTTATTATGCCTTTGATACCGAGCAAGAATTGGATCTCATGCGCGAAAGACTTAAGTCCGCAGGCGACTCGAACCAACAGTATAGCAGCGGCACTCGCCTACAGATGAATAATTCTTTGGCACTAACTGAAGAACTAGTAAAAAAGAAATTAGAAGCCGGAGATCCTTTTGTCATTAGATTAAAAGTGCCAGCCAATCAAGAAATTAAATTAACTGATTTAATTCGCGGAGAAGTGGTGGTCCATTCTTCTCAAATTGATGACAAGGTATTAATGAAATCAGATGGGATGCCTACGTATCACCTAGCCAATGTAGTTGATGATTACCTGATGAAGATCTCGCACGTCATTCGGGGGGAAGAATGGTTGCCCTCTGCCCCTTTGCACGTTTTATTATATCAGTTTTTAGGCTGGCAAAATGAAATGCCACAATTTGCTCACTTGCCTTTACTATTAAAACCAGATGGTAACGGAAAGTTAAGTAAACGCGATGCTGATCGAATGGGGTTTCCAATTTTTCCCATTACTTGGACTGATCCGAGCACAAATGAAATAGCGAAAGGCTTTAAAGAAACCGGTTTTCTACCTGAGGCATTAATTAATTTTCTGGCATTCCTCGGATGGAATCCAGGAACTGAAAAAGAGATTTTCTCTATGCCGGAATTAATTGACGCCTTTACCATTGAACGAATCGGTAAAGCGGGCGCAAAATTCGATATTCAAAAAGCGCAATGGTTTAATCAACACTACTTACGGGCAAAAACAGATCAAGAACTTGCTGATTACCTTTTCCCTTTTTTAAAAGCAGAAAACATTACTTGCTCTCAAGCAAAAGCTGAGAAGATCTGTCTTGCCTTAAGAGATCGCATAACGTTTCCTGCTGATCTGTGGGAACAAGGAATGATTTTCTTTTTTTCTCCAACTACCTTTGATCAACAAGTCGTTTCAAAAAAATGGAACTCCGATGCGGTAAAAACATTTAGCGCCTTTGTAGAAGAAATCAGATCCAACTCAATGTTAACTTCCGATTCGGCAAAAGCGTCTTTAGAAAAAGTAACGTCTGGTTTAGGAATTAAGACCGGACAAATACTTCAAGCTTTACGAATGGCATTAACGGGGGGGGCTTCCGGGCCAGATTTAATGCTGACGATGGAAATCATTGGTGTAGAAGAAACAGTGAGTCGTTTAAAATACGCCTTGGCAAATTTAAAAATCGTGAATCCTTAAATTAAAACTCCATGGCGAAAAAAGATAAGCCCAGCCCAAAACAAGGAAAACCACGCGTGCATAAAGACCTCAGTGGGTTTGAAGTCTCGATTGATCAATTTGGCGGATTGCAATCCAACATGAATATTGAAAAGATCAATTCTTTTCTCGATAAAAATGTAGACGATAAGAAACTGCTGGAAAAAGAAGAAACTGAGCGTTTAAAAAAACTAAAGAAGAAAAAATAATTACTATGCCATCATCACATGTAATCGATTATCAAATAAAAGGAGAAAGCATTCAAATTGTAGAAGTAGAACTTGATCCTTTGGAAACGGTGATTGCCGAAGCAGGCGCCATGCTTTTTATGGAAGAAGGAATTCTGTTCGAAACCAAAATGGGTGATGGTTCAAATCCGAATGCAGGTTTGTTTGATAAATTACTCTCAGCAGGCAGTCGGTTGCTTACTGGTGAATCATTGTTTATGACACACTTCACGAATCGTGGAAATAAAAAAGCAAAAGTAGGCTTCTCGGCACCTTATCCGGGTACTGTTATACCGGTAGATTTATCTAAAAGTCCAGGGCAAGAATTAATTGTTCAAAAAGATGGATTTCTTTGTGCTGCTTTTGGAACCAAACTTTCTATTTTTTTCAATCGTAAGATTGGCGCTGGGTTAGTGGGCGGTGAAGGCTTTATTTTGCAAAAGCTGCAAGGTGATGGTCTAGCTTTTGTTCATGCCGGAGGCACAGTGATAGAGCGAACACTTAACAATGAAACATTGCGTGTAGATACCGGATGCGTGGTAGCTTTTGAATCTCAAATTGATTTTGATGTGGAAACAACAGGGAGTCTCAAATCGATGGTTTTTGGTGGTGAAGGAATATATTTAGCAACCTTACGCGGAACAGGACGTGTGTGGTTACAATCTATGCCTATCCGAAAATTAGTTCAAGCATTGGCGCCTTATGGAAGTAATAGCAGAAAGGAAGGCAGTTCATTATTGGGGGGACTACTTGAAAGTTAGAATAATAGAAGAAAATAGTCCGCTATGAAAACATTTAAATTAGGCTTAATACGTGAAGGCAAAACACCGCCTGACAAAAGGGTAGCCTTTACGCCCCTTCAAACGGAAGAAATAGAACAACGCTTTTCTCATGTAAAAGTATTCTGCCAAAAAAGTGAGGTTCGGTGCTATACGGATGAGGAATACAAAGCATTGGATATAAGTATTGTGGATGACATCAGTGCATGCGATATCATTATGGGCATTAAAGAAGTGCCTGTCAAAGATCTGATAGCTAATAAAACATATCTCTTTTTTTCACATACCCTCAAGAAGCAGCCCTATAATCGAAAGCTTTTACAGGAAGTGCTCAAGAAAAAAATCAGACTCATTGACTATGAAACACTAAAGGATCATCAGGGAAATCGATTGGTGGCCTTTGGAAGGTATGCCGGCATTGTAGGCGCTTATAATGGCCTTTGGGCATATGGAAAGAAATATCAATTATACGATTTAAGAAGAGCCTTTGAGTGTTACGATGTGAATGACTTGAAGCTCGAGTTGCGAAAAGTAAAACTGCCTCCAATCAAAATAGTCTTAACGGGAGCGGGTCGCGTGGGCAAAGGTGCCATGGAGACATTGGATACGGCAGGCATACGTAAAGTTACTGCCCAAGATTTCTTAACTCAGCAATATAATGAGCCGGTTTATGTACAGCTAAGCAGTGCGGATTATCATACCCGAATAAAGGGCGGCCATTTTAATCGTGAGGAGTTTCATCAGCAGCCAAGCGAATATCAATCAGACTTTACAGCCTTTACAAAAGTAGCTGATATCCTTCTGGCCGGTGCTTTTTGGAATCCGAATGCACCCAAGTTATTTTCACAAGAAGATATGATTGCCACCGGTTTCAACCTAAAAGTTATTGCTGACATTACCTGCGATATCAATGGATCGATACCAAGTACGAAGAAAGCGAGCACCATAGTTGATCCGCTGTATGATTATGACCCCCGTACAGATTCCATCTTACCACCGTTGAGCAATCTGATGAATTTAACCATTATGGCTGTCGACAATCTCCCTTGCGAACTTCCAAGAAGTGCATCAGAAGAATTTGGCCGTGACCTCATTGACCGGATACTCAGACCGCTGCTTGTTGAGGATACAGAAGGCATTATTGCTCATGCCACGATGGCTGAAGCCGGAAAATTAACTTCCCGGTTTTCCTATTTACAAGATTATGTGGACCAATCAGATTCTGACCTTAACTAAAATACAATGTTTCTGTATAATGTAACTGTGGGGATTGACAAAGAAATAGAAAAGGAATGGTTGCTATGGGTAAAAGAAAATTATATCCCTTCAGCATTGAGAACTGGACTATTAAAAGAATCAAGAATGTATCGGGTTGTATCACAAGATGATGATACTTCTGTTTCCTATTGCATCCAGTTTTTTGCTACTCATATAGAGCATGTGGTTCAATATCTCGATACCCAAACGAATGGAATTATAGAGGCACATCGCCAGAAGTTTATTGAAAGGCACGTAGTATTCAATACACTATTAGAGGAAGTGTAACCCTAACTCTTACTCAGTAATTGCATGATCTGTGAGGCTTCCAGACTACAATTAACCCATTCGTCATCCAATTTTGCATTATACTTTTTATAAAAGTTGATCGCTGGTTCGTTCCAATCAAGCACTTGCCACATCATGCCCGTACATTCATGCGCTAACGCGAACTTCATTGTTTTCTCGAATAACATCTTGCCAATTCCGTTTCCTCTCTCACTTTCTGTAACAACAATATCTTCGAGGAACAATCTCTTTCCCTTCCACGTAGAATATCGATAATAGTAAAGGGACAGTCCCACGATTTTTCCCGAATTCTCCGCAACAAAAAAACCAAAAATGGGATACGAGCCAAACCCATCCAGACTCATTCTTTCAATGGTATTAGTTACCTCTGGCAATGCTTTTTCATAGGCTGCCAATTCCTTAATAAGTTCTAAAGCTTGCAACAAATCTTCATGCTTTCCCTCACGTATTGCTAACATGTCATTTAGAATCTAACGTTTTATAAATAAAAAAGGGGCTCCAATTTATGGAGCCCCTTTTCATAATACATGTGGTATTAATATTCCCAGAGATTGTGTTCTTTTTCCATCATCTTCATTTCTTCTTCCCAGCGTGCAAATACAGATTCTCCATAGGCCCTGCCGTTCAAGGTATACACCTCCAAGATAGATCTGTCATCGGGGTTTTCAACTTTGTTAATTATTCCATGGAATAATCTCAATTTAAAAGCATCTGTAAAAGACATGTCCTGAGAAGGATTGTATCTGTTTTTCCATTTCACTGTATTTCTAACCCGGACTTCCTTGTCATGAGATAGTTTCTCCACTAAGTTAGAGAAGTCCTTATAGCTCACTAATGCAATAGGATTTATTCCTGTAACAGGGTCTATGAGAATGAATCCTTGTATATCATAATACAATCTCGATCTTCTCTTATCAAATATTACATCTTCCACCACTTGAATAGTCGCGATATCCTGAAAAGTTAAAAAGGCTTGAACATCGCCACTCTCTTCCCAATAGCTTTTGTCTGTAGGTACAACTACACCATTCATATCGTCTGTTGCAATGTATTTACTGCCATTAAAAGCCACAGCATCAGTCGTAGAGTATGATTTTCCTTCGCTAAAAGCTGCTAGACTTGCTGGTAATTTTCTTACCGAACGATCCAACCTCCAATAGGCAGGATCTGTTGGTTGCCTTACCGCTGTCATATTTCGTGTTGCCTTATATGTTTTATCATTATATGCGACCTCGTCACCAGCTCCATAATCCGTCTGAGCATTAAATTCTTTGGCTGTATTTTTATCACCCTTGGCTATCGCCTTTACTGCAGATATCTCCTCGTGAAATGTAAAATCATCCGGCTGATAAGCTTTTAATGATCCGCTTTTTAAATTATCAATAATAAATGCTGCGATGTTTGAGTACGGAGAAACAAAAACAGCATTTTGCTTTTCCTTAAAATCTACATCTCTCCAAACCCTGAAACGATATAACTGCTCATAGTATGGTATCTTTTCAAGAGAGTGTGTATTGTATATCGTATCCGTTTGGGCAGATACAGAAATGCTCAGGGATATAGACAATACTAAAAACGACAGCTTTTGCATTTTGAATTATTTTACTGGTATTGCAATCGGGGTGAACTTAAAATTAACGGGAAGGTTATCATCATCTTTAGGATCATAGGTAGAACGTACCACTGAAATTGATATTATACCTAACACATCATTACTTCTGGCACCTAAATCAGATAAATTAATACCTCCACTCGTTAGTTCCTTAATACCCGTCCTCGTAGAAATCCTCATTTTGGTAATGCGATATCCTGCGTCCTTCTTATTTTGAGAAACAAAATTCTCAGGTAGCCTGATCTCAACATTTACTCTGCCATTAGGGGGAACTCCTTTTTCAAAATTAAGGTCTTGATTTTGATACTTAAGTATAAATTGAGGCTCAGGAACAGGGATAGCACTGAAGTTTTCAACTCCAATATCTGCGCCTCCCATCGTAATTCGAATTTTCATATTTGCTCTTGATGGCAACAGAGAATACGCACCTGAACCCAAAGGGATAATCTTGCCATCTTCCGGAGAACAAGTAAGATTTATAGCCGATAAATCAGGCAGACCCGGGATGGTAACATTTTTTACGTTCCCACACTCCTTATACAGTGTGCTGGATGCTGCTGATTCAAATTTAACATTTGGCTTAATTACAAAATATTCTATATTCTGAGGAATCGGATCACGTCCAGGGATGTTAATAGTTACCGGATAAGACATCTTAGCTATACCGTTTTGATCATAATTAGTAGCCCCGGCAACGAATTTAATCTTACCCATTTTAATTTTAATTCCCTTCGTAATCTCAACTTCTTCCACTTTAACAGGCTGGCCTCCTTTGAACATGACAGGGTCTACCCCTGAAGCAGCACCCGCTACAAACAAATCACCTTCATAGGTAGCACCCGCCACAAGACTATTTGACTTGGCTCGTACCATGGGAACCAATTGATCCACTTTAAAGACAGTTTTTTCAGTTAAATTATACAACTCGTTTAATGCACTTCTTTCATATTCCAATATTTCAGTTTGCATTTGACTTACGTAAGCAATTGCACCCATAGTGGGGGTGCCATGAAAGGCGAAAATAGGATACTCCTGTTTCTTCAATTCTTCCTTGGCATCTTTAAAACTTTCGTATTGCCCAGCTGTCTTAGTAATATCAGGAAATGGTGTTTTGGACTTCATGATACTATTTAATCCGGCAACGTGCTTCACTAATTCTTTCTGATAGAGTACAGCCAAGCTTGGGCCGTCCTTGTCATTAAGCATTAACTCATCTGCATGATGCGTGTCTTGCACTACATCTTTTAAAGGAAGGCCATCTTTTCCGGTGGCCATTTTTTTCTTCACTCCATCCATATATAGGAGTGTTGCCTTCGTCAATTCTCTAACTTTTTTCGCTTTATCTTTTGCCTCATCAACTTCCGGACTTTTTACATTTGAGCCGTCAATGGATTTCAAAAGCTCTTCATTTGAAGTTCCGCTGTCTTTCACGAGTTCTACCAGCGTCTCATCAATGATGGCAAATTTTTCAAGTACAGCACTACTAACGTTAAGCGCCAATAAAGCGGTTAACACCATGTACATCATACCGATCATTTTCTGCCTGGGTGTTTCCTTACCGCCTGCCATGTTTAATTAGTTTAAATTGTTGATATAAACCTAATCTAAATCTTCACAAATAATTAATTGCTTCCTTTCATTGCGGTAAGCATACTTCCATAAACTTTATTCAGCGCAGTCAGGTTATTCGTAAGGCTTCCTAACTCAGATGTAAACTTGGCAGTGTTATCACCAACTTTAGAAAGTCCTTGCATTGCGCCTGTGAGGCTTTCATAGAACTTATTCATATTCTTAACATGAGAGTCCGCATCTTTTAATTCCATTTCATAAATGGTATTCAAGGCAGCTAAATTTTTAGTTACCGATTGAACTTGCTTATGGTACTCACTTGTATCTTTTGATGCATCAGCCATAGCGCCAACTGCTTTCATTGCAGTCCCGTATGATTTATTCATTTCTGTTAATGAGGCGGAAGCGGCCTGTACATTTTTAGCGTAATCGTTAGTAGCAACGGCAGCATTAGACAAATTGCTCATCTGAGAAGCGGAGGTCGCAAGGTTAGTGAGCCCTTTTCCTAAATTATCTAATAAGTTTTGATCAACCTTAGCGGTCTTCAACATCTCATCAATCTTCAAAAGTGGTGACTCTCCAGCACCGGGACGATTACTAATTCTGGAGGGTTGATTAACCGGTCCTTCAAAATCCTCTGCCAACTCAGGATAAACTTTTGACCAGTCCGCTTCTGCGTGTTTCGGCTCAAAAGAACTAAGAAAGAAAATGATGGCTTCGGTGCCAAGACCTAAAATCAACATTTCATTCGCACCTTCCCAGTGCTGAATTTTAAAAAGTGCACCGACAATAACAACCGCTGCGCCAATACCGTATACTTTTGGCATGATGGTCGTAAAGAGTAAGTCAACAAATCCGCCTTTTTTCTTTGCCATGGTTCTTTGAGATTTAAGTTTGTCTGAGTTTTTTATAAATATACTAGTTGTTTTTAATTATTGAAATTCCGCACCCGAAGAACGACCTAAATTGGTCATCGCGCAACGGAACCCAATGTATGCTCTTGTAGAATCTTTATATTCATATGTTCTGGTACCTGTTTCCAGATAATAGGCAACATCCTTCCAAGATCCACCCCTAATGATCTTGCGTGCATTGTACTTTTCTTTTGAATTGCCCTCTTTATCATAGGCATTTTTGTCAATGAACTGAGGATTCAAATCCCACACAGTTGGAACGGAAGCCGGGTTAAAATCATCTAAGCACCACTCTGAAACATTACCAGACATGTCTACGAGTCCATAATCGTTAGGGAAGTAAATACCAACCGGTGACGTGTATGCAAATCCATCATCATAATAATTTCCGCGTCCAGGCTTAAAATTAGCCAACATACAGCCCTTCGAGTTACGAATGTATGGATTACCCCAAGGATACTTATTCATATCACGACCACCACGCGCTGCATATTCCCATTCTGCCTCAGAAGGAAGACGGAAAGCTGGCATGGGAGGCTGACCTCCATTTACCTGACGCCATTCATTTAAGAAATATGATCTCCACTTGCCAAAGAAGTTTGCAGCTTCCCAACTGACCCCAACTACCGGATACTCTACATACCCAGGGTGCTGCCAATAATAATCCACCAAAGGATCTCCCATGTGATGGGTAAAATCTCTCATCCAAACAGTGGTGTCAGGATAATACTTAGCCATAAACTCTTGCTGGCTCACAGCCGGGAAGTTAGTTAGTTGTGCGCCCCCTTCAGCTCCTAAAAAGAAAGAAGTGAATTGTAAATATTCATCATTGGTAATTTCTGTCTCGTCCATGAACAAAGGACCAATGGTAATTTGCTTGTTAAAATTAATTTGTGTGGAGGCTGGATCTTCGTCTGCCTGTCCCATGTGAAACGTGCCGGCAGGAATGGGCACCATTCCATAAGGAATAACCATTGACCAGCCTTGTTTGCGTTCGATGGTAGATTGACCAACGACTTCGCCTTGTGCATCGCCTTTTCCTTTTTTGCCACCAATACCTAGCAGACCACAACTTCCGACAATAGAAGCCGTAGCCAAGATTAATGCATAGTACAGGACTTTCTGAGAAACAATTTTCTTCATAGCTTTTTTGTTAGTCCTCCTTCTGATTAGTTAATTAGTTGTCTAACGAACGGATCCGAAAGTTATTCTTTTTCGCCTTTTAATTTAAACACCGAGCCTCCAAATTGTACAAATTCTTAAAAAAATCAAAATTATTTTTGATTTAGTGCCTGTATCTGGGTGTTCGGACTACTTTTTTGCCGCTTCCAGGATTAACCGGAAGCTCATAGCTGAGCATTAATTCATGCGAAGTTGCCTGCTTTGCTGCCTGATCTTGAATAATATAATCTAACGCATAGCCCAACTTCAGTGATTTATCTTTAAGCAGGCTATAACCCAACATTAAGATTGCTGCTTCCGATGAACGAAATGATAACCCACCCCACATGGTATCTTTGAAATATGCCAGACCTCCTATATTAACAGTGGTCTTCGTAAAGTCAGATTGGATGATTGACATAAATTGAAACTTCAAATCAAAATTGACCTCATAAAAGTACCCGCCCGTTAAATAGAGATGAGTTTGTAAAGAATTTCTCTGCCCCAATCCAAAATCAAAAGTGGACCTAAGAAGATGGTTAAAGCTTGCCCCTACATAAAATTTCTCTTTACGCCAATATATGCCAAAAGCCATATCGGGTCTTATTTGTGATTGAGAACCCCTTTTATCAGCAAGTAATGGATCATTCGGGTTAATGAATCGATATTGATCAAAATTGATCGTCTGAGAATAAATACCTAGCCTCACTCCAATACTAAGCTTACTGTCCTTTATTCCTAAATGGTAGGCGTAAGATCCCTGAGCTTCCAAATTGTTTTGTGGCCCTAATTGATCATGAACGATGAGGGCTCCAAAGCCACTGTTCAATTTAAAGATGGGTGTTGTTAAAGAGATGATTTGAGTAGTGGGCGCTCCGCCCCCTCCTACCGTTGGCGTATACCCCAACCACTGGCTACGATGGATAGCAGTCAATTTGGTTACTCCTTCAACCCCCGCAAATCCGGGATTATAATAAAGGGTATTAAACATATAGTGAGAGAACTGCGGATCTTGCTGGGCAAGCGCACTTCCTCCTAATATTGTCACTATTAGACTACATAATACGACTCTCTTCACGCTTTTCTTTTCAAAATAGACTTAAAGATAAATCAAATAAATAGAATTGGGCAACTCCATGTAATTAAAGTGTAATAAAATATCACACTAACTAAAAACGTAAGGGTGAAGCAATTATTTAATCCCGTTCACCTTTTTAATATAAAGCTCTAATGCTCCTGTCATAGAGGGGGCATTGGGAAGCGGAGCCTCTATATCCAAAAATAATCCTGCGTCCTTCACGGCTTTAGCCGTAGTAGGGCCAAAGGCAGCTAGACGAGTATTATTTTGTTTAAAGTCAGGGAAGTTAACAAAAAGGGAATTAATTCCTGACGGGCTAAAAAAGGCAAGGATATCGTAGTATACGTTTTTCAAATTGCTCAAGTTAGCCGCTACCGTGTGGTTGATCACGGCTTCTGTAAAGTTAAACGAGTTCTCTTTAAGAAAATCAGGGATATCGCTTTTGCGGATGTCGGAGCAAGGAAAGAGAAACCTCTCACTTTTGTGCTTTTTG
>JANPBK010000007.1:0-6217 GCA_031430395.1 Cyclobacteriaceae bacterium | reverse complement strand
AGTAAAATAAAGCTGGTGGCGATGGTGATTGGAATTTGAATAATGATACTGATCGCACTTCTCCAATGAAAAAGAAAGAGAATAACGACTAGTGAAACCACCAGCATTTCTTCGATGAGTGTTTTCTTAATAGACGAAATAGATTCTTCGATCAATCCACTTCTATCATACACAATATTGAATTTCATCCCTTGCGGAAAGCCTTTCGCAACTTCATCCATTTTCTTTTTTACATGGTGTATTACTTCATCAGCATTTTCTCCATAGCGCATTACAATGATACCTCCAACCACTTCACCTTCTCCATTCAAATCGAAAATGCCGAGTCGGGTTTCACCTGTCATTTGTACGGTGGCAATATCTTGGATGCGGATAGAAGTGGCGTTCTCTGTTTTCACCGCTATCTTTTCTATGTCTTCAATGGATTTGAGATAGCCAGTGGTTTTTATGATGTAACCAATGTCACTCAATTCAAACTTTCTCCCTCCGGCTTCATTGTTATTGTTACGAATGGATTGGATGACTTCTGGTATTGATAGGCCGTAATAGGTGAGTTTATTAGGATCAACAGTAACCTGATATTGTTTTTCAAAACCTCCGAAGGAAGCCACTTCACTTACTCCCGAAACATTTTGCAAAGCGAATTTAACGTACCAATCTTGAATAGCACGTTGCTCACCTAGATCCATTTCAGGTGCATCCAGTGTGTACCATAGAATATGACCTACTCCAGTACCATCCGGACCAAGGGTAGGAGTTACACCTTGTGGCAACAAACTGGAAGCTGAACTCAATCTTTCCAGCACTCGTTGACGCGCCCAATAAACATCTACATCATCATTGAAAATGACGTAAATGAAACTCATGCCGAACATGGATGCCCCGCGCACATATTTGACTTTTGGAAGGCCTTGTAAATTGGTAATCAATGGATAGGTGATCTGGTCTTCCATGATCTGTGGGCTGCGGCCCATCCATTCAGTGAACACGATTACCTGATTTTCGGATAGATCAGGTATCGCGTCAATTTTATTTATCTGTACTGAATAGAGCCCCCAGGAAAATAATCCCGCAGCGATCAGCAGCACGAAAAATTTATTGCGTAGTGAAATTGAAATTAGGTTTTGAATCATAGCTAAATAGTCTTGTGAAATGAGTCATGACCAATAGGAGCATGACAAATGGAAATTTCTAATCGAATGGTTCGACTGAAATTTTAGACAGCTATGAAATCAGATAAGGAAGGATTGAACGAAGATGGTAATGTCTCGTTCTACTATTGGTGGCTTATACTGTGCATACCGAGGTGAAGCACTAAATGAATCGACTTCGTTGATAGAATATAAAACAGGAAGGATAACACTGATTAAGTTAAATGATGGGGTTAGCTCAGTAACGGTTTTTAATTCAGCGGTTGTCTCTTTACCTTTTAAAAGAATGCTTTCTTCCTCACAGCATCCAGTGCGCTTGGCTTGAGCTTTACTTCCATGACAGGATTTTGGCATCTCCATCTTGCAGGGCTGGGCCTTTACAAAAAGCGCAATGGATTGAACATTGCCTCCACATAAATGCAAATTAACGGTAACGCCTATAGAGGCGATCAGCACAAGGCTGGCCAGAAATACTGCTACTATGGGGCGTATGGAACTCATTGACTAGGACAAACTTACAAAATATTTCACATAGATAAATTTGGGCGCCCCTTAATAAGGTGAAGGGAGGTTATGTTGAGTAAGGCATTTTACGTGGAATACCATATTGGAGTTGCACCTAGAAATTATGCAACTTCGGATAAATCGAGAGGAGATAAAATGAAAAAAGCCCGAATTCATTGAGAACTCGGGCTTTTGACTTTGATTGATTTGTGATCTGCAGAGGAAGAGGGATTCGAACCCCCGGACCCCGTGAAGGGTCTCCGGTTTTCAAGACCGGTGCAATAAACCGCTCTACCATTCCTCTGTTTATCCTCCAAGCCTTACGCTAGAAGGATGATTTTGCGATTTAGGATTGCAAAAGTAACCGATTATTTCTTTTTGACAAAGAGTTTTTATGAAGCTCTTATTCTTCATTAAAATCAGCAAAAGTGCTTTTCAACTCTTTTGTTGTGTATTTTTTATTGATGGTCTTTGAGGCGTCTAATTCTAAGGTTATTAATTTTTGATTGTTGAGAATGGGTAATAGTTTATCCCTATCTACATTAAATGACTTTTCTCTTCGGGCTGATTTAAGCGAATATTTACGTGCGAAATTGTCACCTTCCAATTGCAGAAGGTTACGTAACTCCACATTAATTTTCATTTTGTCCAAGATATCTGATTTTGATTTACCGATAACTTCTGTAGCCTCCAACGTACCAAGGGTAAGCACCGTTGTTCCTCCTATTGCAGAGACCGCTTTGTAAGAATTAGGATCGTTAGAAAGAATGATTGGGGATAAGCCTGTAGTAGCTCCTAACGAAGCATTTAAAATCGCACGATTCTTCTTCCCTCGTTTTGCCTGTTTGTAAGCCTTCGTAAGTTGAACATGGTTATCTTCTAATTCATTAATCATTGCCTTCGCACTCGTAAGTGAATTTACGTATTTCAGATAAAGCTGTTTATCTTTCTCCTCAAGGTTTTCAGTATCGGTTACAATTATTCTTACTTTGCGTTGTGCGCGATTCGCGGATTTGTCTAAGGCGAAAAATACAAACTCTATGTTTTTTTCTTTAGTGACCTCCTCAATAAAAGAATAGCCTGGAGACCAGGTAAACTCTGACTGTACAGAAGTGTTTTCTTTCAGGCTTGATGTTGGGACGTTGCTATCGGAACAAACAAATCCGACATTTGAAATATTCTCGTCTCCGTTGGGATCGGACACGTATAATTTAAGATTGACTCGCTCATCTTCACGAATCCTGACGACACTATCACCGGGAACTAATAATAATTCAGGCGGTAGGTCCAATTGCGTTTGTGCTATTTTAATTTTACCGATAGACTCGGATTTTTCTGGTTGATCCTGCGCAATAAATTCTAGTAGCAATGGATTGTTTTTTAATGCATTGAATTGATTGCGGGATGGGGACCAAAGCAATAATCCTTGTGATGTTAAAATGGCTCCTTCCGGCATCTGGGATAGAATGGATTTAAAAACAATTGGATCGCCATCGGGGTCATTTATATAATCATTAGATATTTGGTATTGGTTTAAAGTCGATTGTTTAACATAAAATGTAGGTAGATCTTCAATAATGGGAGCGCGATTTTGATGGATTACCATGAAATTAACAAGCTTCCTTATTTTATGTGCACCTTCCCATTCCGCCTGAAAAATCAAGTTAAATTCTTTCTGTTTTTCAAGACGGTTGACCAGATCAAAAGCTGGTATCCATGAAAAATTGCCTAATGTGTCAAAGGTTATTCCCAATCCATTCGCGCCTTCCACAGAAAAATAAGGCTTAGCGGGTTCTGTCAACTCTGCTTTAAAATGTACTAATTGACCCTCTTTTAGGAAGTTCCAATTTTCATTGGAAGGAAAAATGAATTGCTGGGCAGTAAGCGAATCAGTGCTCCAGATAAATGCAACAAGAAAAAGCCACTGCTTCATTGTATATTTCTGAAATAGATTTGCAAATTTAACTCTTTGAATAGTCTTTTGCCCCCCTTCAAACCTTTAATTGTGAAGCAAAAAGTAATAGCCAAGAGGGCAACGGAGAAGAAATACAGCTTTTTTAAAGATGTATTTGAGGTTGTACGACTTATACCGAAAGGGCGGGTAACAAGCTATGGCGCTATCGGCAACTATCTCGGAACTAAAATGAGTGCGCGTATGGTGGGTTGGGCGATGAATGCCTCACATGCGGACGTCAGTATTCCAGCCCATCGGGTGGTGAATAGAAATGGGATGCTTACTGGTCAGCATCACTTTGTTCCCAAAGGTTCTATGCAAAAGAGTTTAAAAAGAGAGGGAATCACGGTTGTCAAAGATCAAATTAAGGATTTTGAAAAGAAATTTTGGGATCCTGCCAAAGAGTTACTTTAGTTTCTGCGTCCCATATAAAAAGGGGATATTGAACATTTATGAAGAAATATGATTATTGATCTTAGAAGCGACACTGTCACCTTGCCTACTCCTGGCATGAAGGAAGCGATGTTCAATGCAGAAGTAGGCGATGATGTATTTGGTGAAGACCCTACCGTAAAAAGGCTTGAAAAGAAATGTGCTGATTTATTGGGGATGGAGTCAGCCATCTTTTGTCCGTCAGGTACCATGACCAATCAGATCGGTATCAAAATTTTGACCCAACCGTATGATGAGGTGATTTGCTATAAAGGTTCACATATTTATAAATATGAAGGCGGAGGTCTCGCAGGAAACAGCAACATTGGAACTAAATTATTAACAGGGGATAGAGGCCGGATTTCTATTGAGGAGATTGCACCTGTAATCGGTAACATCAACGATGTGCATCAGGCCAGAACATCAGTCGTAGCGTTAGAAAATACCGTAGTTCGAGAGGCTGGGAGTTATTATACACTCAATCAGATCAAGGCCATTAGCGAATTTAGCAGGTCCAAAGGTATGGCGATGCATTTGGATGGCGCCCGATTATTTAATGCACTCACGGAAACGAAAGAGCAACCGACAGAATTTGGAAAATACTTTGATACGATTTCTATCTGTTTATCGAAAGGGCTTGGCGCTCCGGTGGGCTCTGTGCTTGTCTGTAAAAAGGAACTTGAATTAAAGGCACGCAGAATCAGAAAAGTCTTTGGTGGAGGGATGCGCCAGGCTGGTTTTTTAGCAGCGGCAGGAATTTATGCATTAGATCATCATATCAGTAGGTTGAAAGAAGATCATCAACGAGCCAAAGAGTTAGGCAATGCCTTAAGTAAATTAAGCTGGGTAAAATCGGTGATGCCGGTAGATACCAATATTGTTATTTTTGAAGTAGCCGATGGACTCACTCCGGAGAAATGTTTGGCTAAGTTTTCAGAGCATCAAATAAAAGCGTTGGCATTTAGTGCAACCGAAATTCGGCTTGTAACACATTTAGATTTTAGTGATGCGATGCTTGAAAAGTTTGAGGCTGCAAGCAAGAGATTCAGTTTTTAATATGGATGATTTAGGGAAAGCACTACCGGGTTCCGAAAGTTTCATTGATGCTGAACAAGGTGCAGAAAGAAAACAACCCAATGAATTTTGCTTGAACTGCGGCACGAAGTTGCTGGATACGTTTTGTCAGCACTGTGGCCAAAAAGATATTGCCAAGCGGCAAACGTTGGGTGAACTGCTCACTAATTTCATTTCTTCTTTTTGGAGCTATGAAGGGAAATTTTTTAAGACAATAAAGTTTTTGATCATCAAGCCAGGCTTTTTGGCTACGGAATACAACGCAGGAAAAAGAGAAAGTTATTATCATCCTGCCCGTATGTATGTGTTCATCAGCTTTGTATTTTTTCTTCTGTTGACGGTTCTTCCAAGTGAGGACTTAAAAAAGAGCATAGTCAAAGCAGATTTTTCTGATGAAGAGGAGAAAGGGGAAAGGATGAGGGACTCCATTAAGTCAATGGTGGATTCCATTAAGACAGTTAGTAAAAAGAGTGACAATTCAGATTTTACAATTATAGGAGATCATACGACACGCAAGTCTTACGATTCCGCGCAAGCTGCATTGCCATTATCAAAGCGACACGGCTGGTTGATGAAGCGCCTATCTTTAAGGAGCATTGAGATCAACGAGAAATACAAAGGCAAAAGCAAAGAATTTATAAATGACTTTCGCAATGCTTTCTTTGACAATTTTTCAAAAGTATTGTTTTGGTTATTGCCATTCTTTGCACTTCTTTTAAAACTGTTGTACGTACGTAGAGATTATTTTTATAGCGAGCATTTGGTCTTCTCTATTTACTATTATAATTTCTTTTACTTCGCTGGCTCGCTTCAGGTAATAGCAGGCACAGTTCCATTTTTGCAATGGGCAACCACCTTCATTGGTTTTTGGATTGTGCTTTATTTACTCTTCGCAATGAAGCGCATGTATCAACAGAGTTGGCGAAAGACAATCTTGAAATATACAATTTTCTTTTTCTCTTTTTTTGTATTAGTAGGAATTGGAATTGGATTAAGTGCCTTCTTTATTTTCTTAGCAATATGATTGGAGACTCTGCACCATTAGCCGAGCGAATGCGCCCCACCAAGTTGCAAGACTTGATTGGGCAAGAGCATTTAGTAG
>JANPBK010000006.1:0-7549 GCA_031430395.1 Cyclobacteriaceae bacterium | reverse complement strand
GCAATCCCCTGAGGCCATACAGGGCGGTCCGTCCAGCAATATACCGTATGCACATCACCAATAATGCCTGCCTGATACCAATCGATCAATTGACGAACCCCATCACCACTGGCTCCCTGGTTTCCCATTTGTGTAACGACTTTGTATTTTTTTGCTGCTAGCGTAAGTGCGCGTGCTTCGAAAATATCGTGAGTAAGAGGTTTTTGAACATATACATGCTTACCCAACTGCATGGCTGCCATGGTTTGTACAGCGTGATTGTGATCTGGCGTGGACACCGAAACCGCATCAATATGTTTATGCTCTTTATCAAGCATCTCGCGATAGTCTTTGTAGTATTTTGCTTTTGGAAATTTTGTCCTAGAGTCAACGGCACGTCTATCATCAACATCACAAAGGAATGCGATCTCCGCTTTT
Source organism: Cyclobacteriaceae bacterium (assembly GCA_031430395.1). Lineage (GTDB taxonomy): Bacteria > Bacteroidota > Bacteroidia > Cytophagales > Cyclobacteriaceae > ELB16-189. Next base: position 7,132 of record JANPBK010000006.1, on the reverse strand, counting down.
GGATTGATAGCAAAACTGGATAAGTCACTACCGCCTTTTCCACCCGCACCAATGCCCGCGATATAAAGTTTATCGCTAGGGGCAACAAAACCTTTCCCCAAAACAAAGCGTGGGAGAATGGTGAACGCAGCTGCTGCACTTGCTTGTTGAATGAATTTTCTTCTTGATATCATAATAAATGTTTATTCAGTAATCGCTAGTTTGCCATTATCAATCCAGACTTCATTTCCCACTTTCAGCGTAGCATTCTTGAAAAAATTCCACCGTACATAATTGCCTCGCACTTTTCCATTTAACTCTGAATTATCTCCTAATGAAAGCCGCACAATGCCCGCTCCATAACCGAAGTAAGGAATCCAAGTGTGACCACTATTAGGAACAAGAGCCGCATTAAAACCCATTGCCAATTCGCGAAATGAATTCGCGGCCTCACCGCCAATTTCTAATTCATTTTTCACAGCCTCTTCGCCTTCTGTAGCTGTAAAGGAAACAATTTTTCCTTTCTGAAAATTAACGACCAAACCTTTCACTTGCTTTCCTGCCCATTCTGAAGGAGGAAAAGCAATTTTACCCTCCACTGTTTCTTCTAACGGTGCAACACGTATAGCACCAGCAGGTAATTCTACTTCGCGATCTATCAGCGTGATTCCTTTTTTTGAATGTTCCAATGAAGCATTTCCATCTTGTTTCGTAACTGGTCTGCCTGTAATTTGAAAACGCAGATCAGTTCCTTCAGGTGTACTTACTTCAATCCATTTATCTTGTGCGTTATTTTCGAATTTTTGCTGAAGTTTAGCCAGCGCATTATAATCCGTTTCTAGCAAAGCCTTTTGATAAAAGAGTTCAATGCTGTCAGTTATTGTGATTGATTTGCCATTTCGATCATAGGCGCCAATCCAATGAAAATGAATTGTTCGACCTTTGCCTTTTTTTAGAACTTCTTGCATAGCGGCATAGGGTTTATGAAAAGGGGTAGCTCCGGGTAGCATGATTCCAAGATCAATGTCATTAAAATAATTGATCAAGCCAGATGAATCAAGTTTGGAAATGGCTTGAGTGAATTCCGTTTCCCAAGCTTTTGGTGGAACAGAATCAATACTGATCATTCCCAAGTAATTTGCATTTTTAGATTTGATCTTGCGTTCGAGTAATGCAATAAAAGTATCATACTTACCAGATTGACCGAGCATAAATACTTTTTCATTTGGTTGAAGATTCATGCGCTCTATCAATCTATTGCTAATTAAGTTCCAATCAACTTTCTCGGGAGATTTAGATTCATTTGGCGCTTTGCATCCCACAAATAAAATCGCACATACTAAAGCCAATAGTAAATAGTTGTTAGATAGTTTAGCGATTGAATTCATAGAAGTGAATTATGATTCAAACTTTACACTTTCATCAAGCGTGCGCTGATCATACTTTAAACCAAACTGGTCCAAAACATCTTGCGGAACACCATCCCATTGATTGGGTTTGTTACCTACATATCCGATGTCGGCAATGCCAATCTTACTTGTATAAAATCCGGTAGCAGTAAGGTCTCGGAGTAGATTAAAGAACGCGACTCCCTGTGACATTTCCGGCTTTGCTTTATCAGGAAAGGCAATTTCATCTACCATTTCTATTTGTTGAGCAGGAGTACACTCTGTGAACGCTTTAGTAAATCGTTTCATGCATTGAAGATCAAGCCACTTTAATCCTCCCCGCATGGGTAATTGATGACGAGGCATGTCTTTTACGATAAACTCCATAAATTCGGGAACACCTGCTTCTGTAGCGCTACCCGAAACCTCATCTTTCGGAATGATAATGTCAACTAAGATGATGATAGTCGCCAGTTCGTGCGCATCCAAAAATTTCTCTGCCGATATTTTTTTGAAGTGCTCAATCTCATTCGGTTGGCGGTCATGCCCTCCATTGACTTTTGCCAGATCTGGTGCTTCTTCTTTTTTTGCAGGAGCACACGTTTGTAACAACGCAGCCGCAGATAACGAACCAACGGCAAGGGTTTTTAGGTATTTTCTTCTGTCCATTTTTTTGGTTGTTGGTTATTGGTTGTTGGTTTTTCGCTAGTAATTTCGACCAACGACTAACCAACAACGATCAACTATATATTCTGTTTCTTCATCTCATCAATAATATATTCACTCGCTCTCATCGATAATGCAAGAATCGTCCACGTAGGATTTTTATCTGCTTGTGAAACGAAAGCACCACCATCTACCACAAACAAATTCTTGCAATCATGTGCTTGATTGAATTTGTTGAGCGCAGACTTTTTCTTTTCGTTACCCATTCTTACCGTACCGACTTCGTGGATGATGCGCCCAGGCGTTTCTAATCCATAGTTTTGATCGGCACCCTTTACACCCCAGGTAATATCGCCTCCCATTTTATGGATGATCTCTTGAAAAGTATCCTGCATGTGTTTCGCTTGCTTGATTTCATGGTCGCTCCATTTATAATGAAAGCGAAGAACCGGAATTCCAAATTTATCGACTACGTTAGGATCGATCTCGCAGTAGTTGTCTTCTCTTGCAATCGCTTCACCTCGACCTGCCATTCCAAAACTAGCCCCATAATAGTAACGATAGTCTTCCTTTAAGGATGCTCCGTACCCACCGGCAAATTTCATTTGGCCATTTTTGTCCGGGTATTTTCCATTAATACCTTGAATGCCGCCACCGAATCCATAACTAGGCATTCCCATTCCTCCCCAGTATTCAATATGGTACCCCCGAGGGAAGTTTAATTTTTTATTGTCGAGCCACCAGGGAGAATACAAGTGCAATCCGCCTACACCATCCTCATTGTATCTTTTGCGGTTGAATAATTTAGGTAGCACACCACCCATTGCTACTCCTGTTGAGTCATGTAGATACTTTCCGACCACATTGCTTTCGTTGGCTAACCCATTGGGATGCAAAGCGGATTTTGAATTCAATAAAAGGCGGGCAGATTCTCCGGCACTGGCAGCCAATATCACAATACGTGCATTGAGTTGGTACTCCTGCATATCATCTTTACTCACGTAAGAAACACCAGTTGCTTCTCCTTTTTCATTAGTCAGGATCTCGCGAGCCATCGCGTTAGCGATAACGTCAACATTCCCCGTATTGACAGCAGGTTTTACCAATACCGATGAGGAGGAGAAATCGCCATGCACGGTACAACCCCGATTGCATTGCGAGCAATAAAAACAAACCCCGCGATCCTCATTTATTTTTTTAGTAAGTATGGATAACCGTGATGGGATCACTTTTACACCAAGTGAAGAAGCTGCATCTTTTACAAACAATTCGTGCAAACGTGGTTTAGGTGGCGGAAGAAAAATGCCATCCGGTTCATTGAAGATTCCTTCTTTCGTTCCGAAAACGCCAATTAACCTATCTACTTTATCGTAATAGGGAGCAACATCCTCGTAACCGATCGGCCAATCCTCGCCTAATCCATCAATGCTTTTGTGTTTAAAATCGTTGGGGCCAAAGCGCAATGATATTCGTCCCCAGTGGTTGGTACGTCCACCTAACATGCGCGAGCGGAACCAATCGAACTGCGTTCCATCCTTTTGGGTATATGGTTCACCCTCAATTTCCCAACCCCCATAGGCTGCATCAAAGTCACCGAAAGGACGGAAGCTTGTGCCTGCACCTCTTCGAGGAGATTCATAGGGGAATTTTAATTGGGTCACATTTTTGGCGGGGTCGTACATGGGGCCGGCTTCCAGTAACGCCACTTTTATTCCAGCTTTTGCTAAGACATAAGCGGCCATTCCACCGCCAGCACCAGAGCCTACAATGCAGACATCGTAGGTCTTAGTTGATTTTTTTATTTGAAGATCAGCCATACTAATTTAGGTTTTTAAATGTAGTTGATCTTTTTAAAAATAACTACTATCAATTTCATGGACGGCAATTCTGTGGGACTATAAAATGCAGATCGAATAGTATATTTGTTAGACCTAATTCGCTAAGTATGAAAAAGCTTTTACTATTCGTTCTTTTGGGTGCTGCCTCGCCTGGGTTTGCACAAACTTTATTGGAACAGTTTTTAAGTGCACCCACAGAATCGGGTTTTACCTCTTCTAAAGATGGAAAGAATATCGCTTGGGTAATCAATGACCGTGGTAAACGGAACATTGTTGTTAAAACAGGAACAGACCTTCCTCGTTTTGTTACCGACTACCCGGCTGATGATGGGCAAGAGATTTCACAATTAGTTTTTTCGCCCAATGGATTAAAGATATTGTTTGTGCGTGGAGGTGGTCCGAACAGGGCTGGACAAAACCCCAATCCTGCAAGCTTAGCCGAAGGTGCAGATCAGGCTATCTACTTCAAAGATATTGGCAACAAAAGTGCTCCTGCAAAAATTGTGTCAGGGAATAGCCCGTTGTTCTTCCGTGATGGATTAAAGTTTCTATTTTCTAAGGGAGGTCAGATTTTCGAATCGACACTTGAGATTAATGCAGAGCCAAAGCCTCTCTTTTTGGCAAGAGGATATAATAGCCGACCCATTTTTTCTCCTAATGGTAATGAGGTGTTGTTTACAAGTGATCGGGGAGATCATAGTTTCGTGGGCGTTTATAGCTTGATTTCTAAAACGATAAAGTGGGTTGCGCCTGATGTAACTCAAGATCAACTTCCTGTCTGGTCACCCGATAGCAAAAGCATTGCGTTTATACGAATGCCAGGCACAAAGATTGGTGAACTGGATAATTTCACGACTGGTACTCCTTTTACGTTAATGGTCGCAGAAATCGAGTCAGGTATTTTAAAGGCAATCTGGAAATCTCCCGGATTGGATGGTGGATTTGCCCAGAGTTATTCTTCGAATCCAATTGCGTGGACAACCACTAATCGCATTTTATTCCACTCTGAACATACAGGATGGAATCACGTTTTTTCTATTAATCCCGATGGCAGCGACTTGAAAGATATCACACCGGGTGATGGAGAAGTGGAGAGTTTTGTAGTTGATCAAACAGGACAGAATATCTACTTCGATGGCAATCGGGAGGATATCAATAGAAGGCATATTTGGAAGTCGTCAGTACTCAATGCAAATCCGTCAGCAGTAACAGCAGGAGAAGGAATCGAGATGTATCCAGCTTTTGCCGGCAATGAGTTGTATTGCTTGCGATCTTCTTTTAATTCGCCTAAAGCAGTATCAAGAATAGAAGAGTCAAAAAAAATAGCAGCACCAATATTTCCACAGAAGCTGGTCGCATTCAATGCTTCTCTATTTGTTAAACCCGAGGCAGTAACTTTTAAAGCGGCAGATGGTACAATAATTCACGGTCAACTTTTTATTAATCGAACAATTGCAACCAAAAGACCGGGAGTAGTCTATATGCATGGTGGGCCAACGCGCCAAATGTTGCTAGGCTTCCATTACAGTGATTACTACAGCAATTGCTATGCATTTAATCAACTTTTGGCGAATCAAGGCTATGCCGTTCTTTCCGTCAATTTCAGAAATGGCATTGGCTATGGTCGTGATTTTAGAATGACAAAGAATCAAGGACCACGGGGAGCTACCGAATATCAAGATGTGGTGGCAGCCGCCAAATATCTTCAGAGCTTAGCTGAAGTCGAACCGACCAAAATTGGTTTATGGGGTGGCTCGTATGGCGGCTATTTAACTGCCATGGGATTAGCCCGCAACCCGGAAATTTTCAAAGCAGGTGTCGATTTGCATGGAGTACATGATTGGTCTTTTGATGGGCAAGACGCCACGAATAGCTGGGGGCTTTTAAAGTCAGAATCAGAGCTGGCCAGAAAATCATCTCCGGTTGCTGATCTTTCAAAATGGGTGGCGCCTGTTTTGATGGTGCACGGTGACGATGATCGCAATGTAAATTTTCAGCAAACTGTTGATTTAGTTGAAAAGTTAAGAGCAAAAAATGTTGCGCTGGAGCTATTAGTCTTGCCGGAGGAGGTGCATGTTTTTTTACGCTACGAAAGTTGGGCTAGGGTATTTACAGCAGCGAAGGATTTTTTTGATAGAAAGTTGAAGTAACAACCAATTGTGAGAAGCCAGTTGCATACCTAGTATACTCATTTCTTTTTTCGAGAGCTAAATGATTCAGAATGAGTTCTCTTTTTTATATTTTTTTCATTAGATTATATGTAAATTGTAGCAACCTAACATTAAAAAAATATGAAAAAACTTGTTTTGTTAGCCCTATCACTCGGGTTACTTGCTTTTGGTTGCAAGGATCCTGTAAATAAAGCTCCTGTAACAGAAGCCCCTTTAGGCAAGGATTGTATAAAAGGTAGAATTGTCGGTCAAAAGTGCGGTGATTATGCATTTCAGATTATCGATAGCAATCAAACATTTATTCACCCCGCTGATTGGGAAAAAGCGACTCTGACAGGTGTAACACTATATCACAACATAATTGGGTTAATCAACTTGCCTGTTGAATTCAGGGTTGAAGACAAAGTCCTTTTCTTAACGGTTCTTGAGCCGACAGAGGCCGAAAATAAGTATCCCCCTTGCTATCTTGATTTACCTGTACCTCCTGGACCGCTTTATGTTGTAACCTATGCTAGTGAAATCAAATGCAGTGAAAATAATTGAACAGCTTATGAAATATTTTATCTTCTTTTTCTTTATTCAGATAATTTCGTTTCAGGCCTTTTCTCAACAGATAAACAAAACAATTAACGGCCAGCAATTCTCCTTCAACTCTGGTGAGTGGAAAAAAGTGAGCACTAATGGCAAATTGTACTCATTAGACAATGAGGTCATAACAATTAAATTCAAGAGCAGCCAAGTTCAAGATTTCTTTTCAAAGCACGGTCTTTCCGTAATTAGAAGATCAGCTAACGGTTACTATGACTTGCGGGTACCTAGAAATTTTTCAATCATTGAACTGATGGAAAAAATTTCGGTTGATACTGCATTAGTTGAAATTGTTGAAGCCAATACCATAGGCCATTATGGGTTTACCCCCAACGACCCTCAGTTTTTAAATCAATGGCATCTTGCCAAAATTGGAATGCCTGCTGTTTGGGATAAAATCAAAGGTAATAGTTCCGTTCAAGTTGCCATAATAGATTCAGGGTTGGAGATTGCGCATGAAGATATTGGAAAAGGAGTGGATGCTTATGACAATTTATGGAAA
>JANPBK010000005.1:0-20309 GCA_031430395.1 Cyclobacteriaceae bacterium | reverse complement strand
AGGAGTGAGCCCCCAGAATAGCGTTGTTTTTTATCAAGCATTGCTGAAAAATAAAGTCCCTGCCGAATTGCATATCTATCAAAACGGAGGACATGGCTTTGGGCTTATAAACCCAACGACTTCTGATCAATGGATGGATCGGCTGAAGAATTGGCTGAGAGTCAACAAGTGGATTTAGTAGCGCAAGTATTTCGTGGGCTATTCCAGTGACTTTAAAATATCGCGCACAAAAGCATTCGTATCAAATTCTCTTGTTTGACTAAGTCCTAGCCGTACGATCAATACATCTCTCGATGGAATCATCACCACACATTGTCCTTCAAAGCCATCCATTAAGTACATGTCGTTGGGCACATCCGGAAAACGTTTATCAGTTGGGTTATTTTTGTTGCCTGCATTCAGCCAGATTTGCGCGCCATATTCGCCATGTGGTGCCGCATCAGCGGGAGTTGTAGAATATTTCACCCAACCTTCGGGTAAGATTCTTTCATTATTCCAAACCCCATCGTTTAAGAAGACTAAACCAAAACGCGCCCAATCCCGAGCGGTTGCATAGCTAAAAGAGGAGCCAACAAAAGTGCCGGAAGCATCCGGTTCAATGACCATACTGTACGCGCCAATCTTATTGAAAATTTCGCGATAAGGGAACGAATTGTAATCATCGCCAATCGTTTGATGGGTGATACGCGAGATGATGTTTGTAGTGCCGCTGCTGTAATACCATTTGGTATTCGGTGCCACTTCTACTTTTGATTGTGCAGCGAAAGCACCCGCATCTTTTTTTCGAAACAGCATGTTGGTGGCTGTGCTGGCACCTGCATAGACTTCCTCCCAGGCCAAACCGCTGCTGGCCTGCATTAAATTATTCAGTGTGATTTTATTTCGTTCGTCATTTGCCCATTCGCTTACAGGCGCAGGGTTTTCTACTTTTAATTTTCCCTGCTTTACCAACACCCCCACGATGGCATTGGTAATGGTCTTTGTCATCGACCAGCCCATCAGTTTTGTGTTTTGGTTAAAGGTGGGAGCATATTTTTCAGCAATGATTTGTCCGTGATGGATGATCACTACGGCACGAGTGTTCAACGGATTTTCTTTATCGGGTTCGATAAAAGCAGATTCCACCACCGCATTTACTTTTTCAAATCGATTATAAAGAGAATCAGGTAATAGGTTTCCGTTGGGCCATGCAATCGAATCTTGATTTACCTGAGGCTTACTTGCCAGAAGGATGGGTTGCTTCCTCAGTTCCTCTTCGCTGATTTCAGAAACCAATGTGCAACCTACCCCTTTTAGATAGATTGCCTTGCGCATACTCAGACCGAAAACGGAGCTGGTGGTAGAAGAATCTTCAAAGTGCACTTGCGGACTTCCCAGATTGATCAGCGAAGCACCTAATTCTTGTTGGATCACCTGCTGCGGATCGCGCCCGGCAACAAAGACACACGAACATAGATTTTTCGCACCATACCCGGCAATGATGGGCAGCGCCTGTGACAGGTAATAAGTAGCATACCCAATTGCTGCTACCAACAGAAGCAAAAATATTCTTATAAGATTTTTCATCGAGTGGTTATTAGGCTGCGGATTGATGAAGATATACTTTTTCTTTCCATTCGTTTAGTAGGGGATTCATTTTCGTGAACCAAAGAGGAGGGAAGAGCGCAATAAGAATCATGGTCGGATATCCAAAGGGTAACTGAGGACTGTTGTCATAGTGATTCAGTACCTGGTAACGCTTAATGGCGTTGGCATGATGATCGGAATGTCGCTGTAATTGAAACAAGAAGAAATTGCTTATCAAGTGGCTGGCATTCCAGGAGTGCAAGGGATTGACACGCTCATAGTTGCCTTCTGCATTTTGCTTTCGCACGATGCCATAGTGTTCAATGTAGTTAACTAGTTCTAGTAGGGTAAAAGCAAAAATGCTTTGCGTAAAAAAGAAGAGAGGAACTTCCCACACGAACCTTCCGGCTAGTGCGCTAAAGACTGATGTTAATAATAAACAAAAGGCGATGGGTAGGAAAGTAAACCAAATCATTTCATTTTTTAGATTGAAAGTAGAGAATCCTTTTCGCTGTAAACTCTCTTTTTCAATTTGCCAGGCATGTGCATAGCCATGAAAAACGGAGCGAAACCAGAACGCATAAAAATTTTCATCTTTGCGCGCTGTAGCCGGATCATCGGGTGTGGCCACTTGCACATGATGGCCGCGATTGTGCTCAATATAAAAGTGCATGTAGCATACGGTCATCAGAATCAGTTGACTGTAGAATTGTTCGAGCTTAGATTTCTTGTGACCTAATTCATGGGCAACAGTAATGCCTATACCACCCGTTACTAAACTAAAACCAATAACAAAACCAACCCATTCAATGGTTGTGGTAAGCCAGCCGGTAGTAACGGCATATGCTCCCCAGAGCACAAATGCGACTTGAACAAACGTCCACACATAGGTAACAAAGCGGTAATAAAATTCTTCCCCTACAACTTTAGCGTCCGTTTCTTCCACGTTTTCTTGATCTATACCGGTGATGTGATCAATCACAGTAATGACACCAAACACAAACACCAGCGCTAGAAAATTCCACAATCCGCCTGCATAAAAACCGATCATCACTAAAGCAGGGATAATAAAGGCAGTAAAGAATCCTATTTTTTTTAGTGCTTTCATGAAGCTAAAGTTACTAAAATGGATTGATTATGATCCGATCCTAAATAGGAACTATTCAAAACGGGATTCAACATATCCTTTTGAGTGGATCGAGTTGCAAAATGATAGGATGAGATTGTTAAGGGATGATTCAGTAACATTGGTTTAGTGTAATTGTTTATTTGCGGTTAGATCCATTGGCACTTCGGTTCCATCTGGCCGGGGATGCACCTACCGTCATACTTCCCCACGAATGATATGATTTTCCGCCAGTAAATTCCTGACTGCGCCCATACATGGTATAACGGAAGAATAGCACATCAGCTAGAATCAAATTGAATCCTGCACTGAGTTGAAATATTGTTCGGTTTATATTAGCATGCGGAATCACGTATACACTATGATCGTTGAATAGTAGCCCTTCTAAGGTGGCATTATAAAGTACGAGGTGAAAAGTTGGTTCAACAAACAGATTAAACCTAACCCAACTATTTTTTTTGTTCACTGCTACCGTGGGGTTATAATCTTGCAAAGATCCCATACCAACATTCAGTAAATTGATTCTTAACCCACCTTGAAGATTCGACATGTAATTTCCAATTTCTGCTTTAGCTACCCAATTAGGATCCATCCATTTCAATTGAATGCCTTTGTCTTTTTGTGCATGCCCAATTAATCCTTGCGCACGAATCGCATAGCTCGCCACGAATGATCCACCAGATCCGATTTGATTATTCCAACCTTTAGGGATAGGTCGGTGGGTGCCACCCCAATTATTTTCGTGCATATAGGATTGTACATTGCCTGGCCCCGGGGCGCCAATTAAACCTATCATAATTTCAGAACTGATGTTTCCTCGAAAGGCTGAATTGAAGCTATACGACACCGTGCCAAGAGTTAAATAGGTTAAAGAAGCGTATGGCCGATCTCCTACGACAATTGATTTACTCGCGAGATTTTGTGGGGTATAGGCGCCTCCCCCAAAACTAAATCGATGAATAATGTTAGAGGAATCTCTTTTAAATCGAATAAAGGGAATCCATTTCCAGTTTACACCCGGAGTAAGTACTTCTAATTTTGCCCCCGCAGTGTAATCTTCATCTTTATTTTTGATGCCAAGAAAATCATTGTCAATGGTTACGAGTGCCTGGAAACCTTGAACGGATTGTCCGCTCATGCTAATAGGCAATATGAGAAATATCCAGAGAATTAGTCTCATGCAGCAAAAATCGAATCAATGAATTTGTGTCTCGCTAATATGTTTCGCGTTGACTTTACTTTTTTACGCAATGTTCATGGTGTTAAATTATTTTATGTCGGGATCAAGAATCATAATGATCCAATTCATTGATCAGGTAAGAGGCTAAGAGAGCTAACAATTTCAAAGAAAGCTAAAGTTATCAATGTGCGGCATTGTCTTTTTTGTTAATCGCATGCTCTATCATTAGAATAAATTTGGGTAATGGAACTCCGTGCACGAAGGCAGCTGTCTTCACAGTAATAAATTTAGTCAGGACTTTCCGAAGCCCAAAACCGCCTACTCTTTTCACGCCAAAAATTTCCATCACATCTGCAATATCTCCGTATTCTTTCAATATATCGGACACATATGTTTTCTCAGCAATTTTCATATTTCTGCTTGTTTAAATTAGTTAGTATGGGCATTGGCGGCTGAAATATTAAATTGGCGATATCAGCATATACTAAACTACCTAAAGTTATACTATTTAGTGTTTCTTATGGAAATTTTATATAGCGAAATTCTTGTATCCATGATTTTGAATAAACTAAGCTGGGTGTCTTATCGATGTTAAATGCGATAAATGCAGCCGTTAGAATAAGGGTTAAGAATGGGTAAAGTAGTAATCAGACAAACGTTGTTTTGATCATTCCTTGAAGGTCGCAGCGAGCCCTTCACTGCTAAGTAGTAAGCCTATCTACTTCTGTGAACGGGATCATTTCAGCAGAGGTAACAAACACGTGTTGATTGAAGTCGACATCCACGATCTCAATTTGTTGTTGTGATTCAGTGATGATGAATAGTGCGATCACCTTATAGTCTACATGTTCACCATAGTAGCTTTCCGTTGTTGTGTAAGTATTTCTTAATCCAGATGCCTTGTGCATAAGCGTTAGTTCAAACATGCGATAAATTTTATCACTTTGAAAACGTTCTGAATTCATATATTCACTAGAAATATATTTCTTAAATTGACTTTCATCGTAAAATATATGGTGTTGACTTACCTCTAATCCAATGGCAGATAATAGTTGGTCTGACTTCGCTTTATTGATTTTCATTTCTGAAGAGGATGAATATATGAAGTTATCTATTTTGATGGACAATAACTCATCAATTGTTTCTGTTTAGATATTTTTTAAATAAGCCTGATGATTCGGGGATTTGTTGTTTAGTATTAGTGAAAATGATCGGTGGGTAAATGAATAATGGACTAGCGATTATCCAACTCGTAGCAATATGCTGGAATAAATTCTCGGGAAGAGTATACAGAAATTGTTCTTTAATGGCTCGATAATTATAAAACACCCTTGCTGATTTTATCAACAAGGGTGTAAGGATATTTAAGTAATATATAAAACTATAATGGCTTGCCTGACTCTAACGTTTTGACGGCTTGTTCCAATAGTTTTTTTGTTTCTTCATTCGGTGCTTGTACCAATGCAAGTTTGGCGTACACTAATGCTTTTTTCAAATCACCCATGGCCGAGTAGCCACGCATCAAACCTCCATTGGTAGGCCATACGCCATTATTCTTCTTATAGTTCTTTTCGAAAATCGCCATGGCTTCTTTTACACGTTTCTCATTTAGTAGTTGCCTGCCGTACATATGCATCTCCATCGCATTTGCGCTAAGCAATGCTGTTTGCATGATCTTATCAGCTTCTTCTTTTTTATTCAACTTTGCCAATAGACCTGCCTTTGTGGAAAGCGCACTGAACGTAGTTACACGGCCCATGTTTGGATCGACTGCTACATTGATCCACGCCAAAGCTTCTTCTAAATTTACATTATTGCCCAAGCACCAGGCGGCTGCGACCTCCATGCTAGGAGGATCAAAACCTAACGCACCACTCATTTGAGTGCGAATGGATGCCAGTGTATTTTTGGTTAGATCCGTTTCTATTTTAAACGGAATTTTCCAGCGTTCCCACTCGAGAGCAACCTCTACAGCCCGGTCCGTTTGATTCGTGAATACATAGTCCAATCGCTCTTTACTTTCTTTCATCTCTTTTTGCTGGCGTGTACCAATACGCGTTACATCCATATCGTTTTTGTAAAAATAACTTCCCCAACCGGCTGTATTCTTATTGAAGATGAGCGTGCAAGAATCAGCATACAACGCAATGAAGAACCCATACTTGCCGGCAGCCAATGGTTTGCCATTGATGATAACATCTGTAGTAAAAGAAATCGTTGTGCTTTCGTTGGCGCCTGCTCGCCACGGTGAGGCAACGGAAGATCCGAAGCCTAATACAGTGAATCCATAGGGAGCAATGTTTGTTCCCCATATTGCTCCTTCTCGACCTCTAACGGCAGGGGCATTCCAATTAATTTCAATATCTGTTACCCCAATACGGATAGCTGTTTTTCTTTTAAAATTAACTCCGTCATCGGGTAGTTGTAGTTGTTGACCAACTGAATTGGAGTGGATCAGCACCAAAAGACCGACCGCGAACAACAAGTTAATAGATTTCATTTTCATAATATGGATGGGGTTAATGGGTTTTTATTTAACATATTAATAGGAGTATACGTCAAAGTCGAACAATTGGACACACAGCGGAAAATAAATTGATGAACGGCCTTTTTTTATTTGCAAAGGCTTGGACAGCAGTTGAATAATTCGCGTCAGGAATGACTTAAAACTTGTGCAAGGATAAACAAGTCCTTAGTTTAGAGGTATGGATGAATTACTCACTTACCTGCAACGGACAATTACAGACGAAGTCTTTTCCAAAGAGGAAAAACGAACATTCAAATCATTGGTGCAGGAAAAATTGCTAGACGCGAATCAAGTAAATTTTCTTCGGGGTAAAATATTTGAACTGGCAAATGAAAAAATTAATCTTACAAACTACTCGTTTATGGTAGAGTGGATTAAAACAGCTATCAGTGCATTGGTAATCCCAAATCCTGAAACAACCGAAACGTACTTTAGCCCGGGGGATGCGTGTCGCACTACGATTATAAAGCACATAGATAACGCAGTGGCTCAACTACAAATTTGTGTCTTTACAATTAGTGATGACAGCATCACAAAAAGTTTGCTCGCAGCTCAAGATCGAAAGGTTCAGATTAAAGTGATCACGGACAATGACAAGAGTTTGGATTTAGGCTCAGATATTCTACAACTCACCCAAGCAGGCATTTCCGTGAAAATGGATACTACGTCTAATCATATGCATCACAAATTTATGCTAGCTGACCAATCCGCGTTGATTACCGGTAGCTATAATTGGACGCTTAGTGCAGCTAAATATAATCATGAAAATATTTTAGTGACGCGGGAATCAGGTGCGATTAAATCATTTGCCAGCGAGTTTGAGAAATTGTGGAAGGTGATGAAGAAGATGGAGTGATGTTTTTGAATTATATAATTGCTTTACCTGTAATTTGAGCTACGTCCTCACCGTTAACTGTTCAGTGAGTTTTAGCGTACTTACAAAAATTATCCAAACAAATCCAACTGACGTTTGCTCACAGTAGAGTGCTTTTGTTTCTGTTTAGCCTCAGGCGTTTCTGTAGTCTTACCGTTTTCCGAATAACTGCCTACTCCAAGAATGTTGTAACCAATAATTCTCTCGACACCCACTCCATTTATTTTCTTCTCAATTTGAAGTGTACATGCTATCGTTGAGCCGCTTTTAAATTCTACTTTACCGGATTGAACCAAAGACATAAAATCATCGGACTTCATCACAAATGAGATGGCTTCACCATTATATAGCCCTTTCCATTTGTGCTTACCCTTCATCAGCACCGGGGAAATAATTTCTATCTGTGCATTCTCGATTAACTGCGGTGCTACTGCATTGGAACTTACAATGAAAAATTTAAAGCCTTCTCGTGCGATCAACTGCTCTTCGGTTATTGGTTTCCTAGCTTCGTCAGTCAGTACAACTGAAACACTTTTTACTTTTTGATATTTACGTAGCAAGTCATAAAAGTTAGACTTTCGTTTCTTAATTACTATGCTTTGATCAAGTAAGGGCAATAAGTTGGCAAACTCCACTTTTAATGCGCTGAACTCTTTTTGTAGTTGTGCATGTTGTAACTCGTCTAATTCGATATCTGAGAAATGTTTATCCAACAAGGGTTCGCCTATGACTTGTATGGACGTATCAGAAGGCGTAACCATACACGAAGCGACCAGCGTATTAACCAATACAATTTTAGCCAGAGGTGTTTTCTTGGACGATTTTGGTGTTATTGTCAACCAGCTTTTCAACCCCCCTTTACCCGAAGGCTCCGTTTCCATTTTTATAGCTACTCCACAAAGTTTTGCAATGGCCTTGGTCAGTTCAAGCAATTCTCGTTCGCATTTGTTATGCACCAAGGCATCCATGGTGTGCGATTTATCGCTAAACCAATAGTGAAACTGAAGTTTACTGATTGTGGTGTACTCACTTAGGGAATTGGCCATGGTCTAATATGTTGCTGAAAAGGGGTCACAAAGTATTGAATTCTAACGTCAATTAAAATAGAAGGAGCGTGGAGTTCATTTTCAGTGCGACTTATAGACTTTTGCAAATAACTAGCTTTCGGAATATCATGTTATTCCAACTAGTTGTAAGAGAGAATTTCTTTTAACTATTTTCTGCTAAAATGCGATACCACATACAAAACGGTAGGTCGCATAGCACGAAATATTACAAAAGTGATCAGCACTAAGATCGATCCTATGCCTGTTGGAAGCACGGCTCCGAACGTGAAGGTCATACCAATTACAAATCCCAGCAGGTATTCTGAATGATACAAAGGGAAGAAGATAGCTAGTACAAAAATTCCCAGCATCATATTGCCTGTCATATCTGTGTAACCATATGAAAATAATGCCGAGAGAATAATTCCATATACCAATGAAAGGGTGAATGAATACACTACCTGCCTGATCGTGGAGTTTTCAATCTGACCATTAGCGTGATGAAAAATTCTATGCTGAGTGCGATACAAAAGAAACCATGTTAACAATGGAAGTAGGACAGCACCCCAAAGGTTCGAGATTTTTGGTAAGTCTTTGTCGGCCAAAATATGGTGACTCGGTATACCACCATGGTAATAATTCCAGGTTAACAGTGACCCAATAGCGAGGACAACTAATGCGGTTGCATAAAGACGGATTCTAAAAAAGGTTGCCTCATTCATGGCTAAATAATTAACGATATAATAAGATACGAACTTTAGTAAGTTGAAGGCTCAACTGAACTCCATTGTTTCCACTTGGAAACATCTACTCCTTTCACTACCAACCATAAACCCAACGAGAGTTCCGCGACCAAGGGTGGCATCAATACAAATGGGAATAGAGCACTCGCTACTGAAGGGGCAAGAATCATTGCAAAACTATTGATGAGGTAGCAGACTCCTGCTAATTGCAGCAGCCGTCCCAGTGCTTTGGGTAAAAAGCCAGACTTGAAAATCAGATAACCTTCTACTAAACACACCATCCCAAAAAAGATAAGACCCACACCAAATCCATAACCGTGTAATTGAATGAACATATAGGACAGCGACTGTAATTGATGGGGATCTAATGTTTTGAGGTACCCTGCATTTCCCAGCAAAAACAAGGGGATAACTAAATTGAGTTTATTGACTACCAACACAGCAGTTTGGATCATATTAAAAAGCAGATTCATCAACGCAAGGTTTTTGTTAACGGGCTTAAGCAAAACATAAAAAATTAGCATCAACGGGATATCGCATAGTTGCATGATCAGATCGACACTTATACCCATGCGCCATAGCAGTGGTGAAGCTAAAATGTTGTCTGCCGTGGCTACTGCATTACCTGAAACTACCAGTGTATTACGAACGAAGACTTCACCAAAGATGCCTGCCCCGATGATGATGAGATAGATGACACCCCCAATTCTTGCGTACTTCATAGGGGAAAATTCCGTAGATAGTTTATTGATGGTCATATTGATTTATGGAATGACGAAGTACTGGCTGATTTGTTACATAACGAAGAGTATTAACAGTCGTGAAGTTCTCCTTCTGACCACCTTTAAATTTCCAGCTGCCTTTGTGCTTGCCAAAGCACTATTTAAAAATGTTACTAGTAGCTGCCATTTTTTTATACTCCGGCAGAATTTTTTCATAAAGCGCCTCGTCTACTTTCTTTAAGGAGTTCATAAGTCCACCGATGCCTGAATCTCTTAGGCTCACCCGTTGCTTCCTGATTTCTTCCATTTTGTTGCGGATGGTCGCTTCCAATTTGATAAGTTCTTTTTCGGTCATGTCTGGATATAAATTACTCAAAAATAATATTGTCGCTCCAGCGATCAGTTTCATGGAAGAGTTTGCCCTTTATAAATTTCTTGCTCAGGTTCAATATTGTACCGTGACTTATCATCAACGAATCTGAATTAGTAGCGAAACAAACATCTCTTCGTGTGTCACGTATATTTGAATTTTTTTTTTATCCTTCTTCAAAGAGATGTCTCATTGTGAAAAATGTTGTTCAGCGTCACTACACGTGTTAGCTGCATCTTCTGGCGAGATGTTATTGGAAAAGCATTGACAAAAACACCTACTAGTATCAAACTAATAGTTGTCTTCATTCATTGTGCTAATACGGATCGCTCGCCAAGCTTAATTAATAATCTCCAATTCTACACGTCCATTTTTTCGCGCACTGAGATGATCCTTATCGAACAGCGGTTTAGTGCCTCCCCAACCGATAGCCTCAATACGGTCTTCAGCAACTCCTTGTGCCACCAGCCAGACTTTGACTATTTGAGCTCGTGCCGTTGACAATTCTTTCGATGACCCGTTTTTTTCTATCCGATCAGCCGCAAGGCTAAAGAAACTTTTACTCGGACCTACATAAATTATTTTGCCGCGATCGTTGCTGTTAGTGTGGCCATTAATTCGGACGCGCATAGTAGGGTTTTCTTGTAGCATCTCTAGCAACGCAACTAATTGATCTTTACTTGCAGGCGTCATGATAGCCGCATCGTTAAAGAAAGAAACTTTAGATAAGACAACTTGCTGACCCGTATTCATCTTTTGCATCGGAAATTTAAATTGAAAATAGCTTCCGAAATAAACAACATTCTTTTGGACGGTGTCTTTCTCCGTGTTTTTATACCCCACTTCCAATTGAGAATCACTATATCCGAACGCAGAGGCAATCATTTTAATTCTGCCAGACTTTGTTTTCGGGTCTGATACATTCATGTAGCGATTGCTTTTTAAGGTCGCCAACAGTTTATTATTTTCAGGGTCAAAGACATTGATGTCTGCCTCCACGTTCTTTCCATCTCGATCTCTATAGACGCTCAGGAATATTGGCGTGTTGCCCAGACTTTGCGGATTGGGGATGGGGTCAGCTGGGGGATTGGGGATGTATTCTGTTAACATTTCTGGCACCAATTCCTTTTCCGGTTCTTTGGTATCAGCAACAACTTCTCCCTCTTTAATCTCACGGCCATCTTTTATTTTTACTACCCAGGCGGTAGCAAACTCACTTTTTTTCCGTGCTTCTGTCATAGCCTTTACAGCGGCACTATATTGTGTGAAGTCAAAACTTTGAAGGAAAACATAGATAAAACGTTTTCCTTTCTCCAACCCATAGCCGGAAGAGAACCCTTTTTTATTAAGCGTCTCGGAAAACTTTTGAGCCTCTTTTTCCTGCCGATCATTGAAAGTGGCCACTACCACATGATAACCATTGGCGATAGGAGTAACCTCAGTCGCCCTAACAGTTACACTGGCAGCCACTGCCAACAATAGAACGAGAATATTTTTTTTCATGATTTAAGTAATTGAAGTTAATGGAATAGAAGTGCCAAAGTAAAAAAAGTGCAGCATACAACATAAAGGTTTCGTTTTATTCGTTCGGCTCGTTGGCTTTCCATAATGTTCCACGTTTCTATGTACACCCTACGTGGAGGAGTATATCCAGCGTTTTTATAAGGTTAACGCAGCAATTCCTTCAGAAGGGTGTTTTATGAGCAAAATTTACCCCCATCATCTGAATACTCCTTTCAGTCTCCTCCATACCAACATGCATCCTAAAGAATTAGGCAATGTTTGGCCATTTTAAATTGTGATGGAAAAATTAGTTGCGATAGAGCCTATTATTGATCAACTTTATTTTTCGAGTTATCTAAATTCAGTGCATATATGGCTATCAAAAGAAGAGACTTTATTCGCATTTCAACAACCAGCGCGGTTGCAAGCACGGCCCTGTTAACAGGTATATCCTCTTGCACAACACCTCAAGGATCACCTTCTCCCATGGATCAATTGAAATCCATGACAGATGACATTGTTCCAATCACCGTACTAGAGCGTGAGGCACGACTTGCAAAAGCACAGCGATTGATGGTCGAAAATAAAATAGACGCGTTGCTTTTAGATGCAGGGACTTCAATGAAATATTTTACGGGAATTAGTTGGCATCCTAGTGAGCGAACGATGGTAGCCATCATTCCTGCTAAAGGCGAAGTAACTTACGTAAGTCCTGCATTTGAAGCAGACCGATTGCGGCAACTGATAAAAATTGGAAAAGAGGTAAGAACCTGGGAAGAACATGAAAGTCCTTATCTCCAAATCGCGCGCTTGTTCAAGGATATGGGCATTCGAATTGGGAATATTGGAATAGAAGAACGTCTTCGCTTCTTCTTGTTTGATGGCATTCGAAAGGAAGCCTCGCATCTAAACTATGTAAGCGGTGATCCAATAAGTATACCCTGTCGTTTAATTAAATCACCTGCCGAACTGGCTCTTATGCAACGTGCGAATGATATTACCATTGAAGCACATAAATTTAATGTAGCCACGTTGTATGAAGGAATGTCCCCGGAACAGTTTTCTAAGATGGCGGAAGAAGCCCATGAAAAATTAGGAGCCACTGGTGGCACGATGGTAAACTTTGGTGAAGCTTCGGCTTACCCACATGGAAGCATTGAACCACAGAAATTAAAGAAAGGAGATATAGTATTATTAGATGGCGGTTGCAATGTTGGAGGATATGCTTCTGATATCAGCCGCACGGTGGTATTCGGTGCCCCCACTGCCAGGCAGCGCGAAATTTGGGATTTGGAAAAGAAGGCGCAAGCGGCAGGTTTTGCAGCAGCGAAGATTGGCGACCCTTGTGAAAACGTAGACATTGCCGCTCGCAAGGTATTAGTGGATGCAGGCTTTGGGCCAGGGTATAAGGTGCCAGGGCTTCCTCATCGCACCGGACATGGCATCGGTATGGATGGTCATGAGTGGGGCAATATGGTTTTGGGAAATAAATTGCCGCTTCAAGCGGGTATGTGTTTTAGTGTTGAACCCAACATTTCAATTTATGGAGAGTTTGGTGTTCGCCTCGAAGACTGTGCTTACATGACGGAAGAAGGACCCAAATGGTTTTCGCAACCGAGTCCATCGATTGATAAGCCTTTTGTTTAACGGTCATTTAACTTGCTAATGTTGAGCATGACTTTAAATAAATGTTCATCTCTGATGCTTGCACTCATTACTAGACAATTTTATGAATGTTAAATTAAATCTTATCAAACCAGCGTTCCGGGGCGGTGTCTTCAAAGACCCCTTTCTTGTTTTAAGTTCTTGTCTAAGTTGGCACGGACAGAGGAATTGCTATACATTACAACTGCACACGAACGGGGGTAACTAAAATTTAAAAACATGAATAGAATTATCCTCACTTTCTCAATTTTTCTATTTGCTAGTATGCTGCCAACAATAGCTACTTGTCAAGTGAGTGCAACCTCAACACAAGCAGATTCGATACGGATTGCCGAACTGAATCAATTTTGGAATGAACTTTCTCGAACTGTTCGAGAAGGTGACTTCGAGGGCTATAAGGCCACCTATCATGCTGATGCGGTATGTGTTTTTACCACCGGGAAAAATAAAAAGTCTTCCCCGATTGCTATACAACTTGGACTATGGAAGTCAGGTTTTGCAGATACAAAGGCAGGAAAGACACAGGACAAAGTTGAATTTCGTTTTTCACAAAGAGTAGGAGACTCCACCACCGCCCATGAAACCGGAATTTTTTATTTTACCTCTGTAGATAAAAATGGTAAGGTGCTGTCAAAAGGAGGTGTGCATTTTGAAAGTCTCCTTGTGAAACGTAATGGCTTCTGGTTGGCGATGATGGAATATCAGAAGTCTAAAGCTACTCAGGAAGAGTGGGATGCATTAAAGTAAGCTTGGTAAGAATAGTAGATTGGTTCCTTTACTTCCAAAAATTTGTAAATGTATTTTACGGTGTCGTCAAGTTGATCTGATGATTTAAATTCTATTACACCCATCAGTACTAAGCGTCTTCATCTCTTCTTTATGATTTCGGTCTGCGTGGTCACCTCTCGAGTAATTGATAAAGTTACTTTTCTCAGAATGGTCTAATTTGAGATAAACTAGTAAATCTTAGACTAACCTCGGCCCGGGATGGCAGCGGATAGCCCGAAGTGTGCAGGTCAAGGGGTGGACGGACTTGAAGCAAACAGCCCGTAAGGCCGCCTAGTCATGCCTTTCCGCAAAAACGCTCGTTGCCAGAACAAAGTAGGGGTGGTTTTGCTTCCTGCCACAGATTCCTTCTCTGGGCTGCTGATTGAGCTAATAATATCACTTCCAATTAATTAGGTTACCTTTGCGCCTTAATTTTTACAAATAAACTTTATTAATGAAATCATTTAGTGAACTGGGACTTTCGGAGCAAGTGGTGGAGGCAATCCGCCAAATGGGCTTTGAAACTCCAACGCCCATTCAAGAACAAGCCATCCCGGTTTTGTTGAAAGGAAACACCGACCTGGTCGGATTAGCCCAAACGGGCACTGGAAAAACTGCCGCGTTTGGCCTTCCATTGATCGAACTGATCGATGTGAAAGACCGCACCACGCAAGCATTGGTTCTGGCGCCTACACGCGAACTAAGCGTGCAAATTACTACTGACTTAGAAAACTTTTGCAAGTCGGTGAAGGACCTGAACATCGTGACCGTCTATGGTGGAGCGAGTATATCAGATCAAATTAGAAAAATAAAAAGAGGCGCTCAGATTATTGTCGCTACGCCCGGCCGATTGATTGACTTGATCGAACGCAGGGTGGTGAGCCTGGGCACGATTAAATATGTTGTGTTGGATGAAGCCGATGAGATGTTGAACATGGGCTTTAAAGATGCAATTGACGAAATTTTGTCTGGTACGCCAGATGAAAAAAATGTGTGGCTTTTCTCCGCCACCATGCCTCGCGAGGTGCGCGAGATTTCGAAGAACTACATGAACAATCCGCAGGAGCTCACCATGGGCGAGCGGAACCAAGGCAACGAGAACATCGACCACCAATACATTGTGGTAGATGAACGAGATAAATACCAGGCACTGAAAAGAATGGTAGACTACACCACTGATATTTTTGGGGTGATCTTTTGTCGTACCAAAATTGATACGCAGCGAGTAGCAGAAAGCTTGATGAAAGACGGTTACAATGCAGATGCCCTTCACGGGGATTTAACACAGATGCAGCGCGACCGGGTGATGAAGAGTTTTAAGAACAAGACATTGCAAATGTTGGTAGCTACCGATGTGGCTGCCCGCGGTATAGATGTAACGGGCATCACGCACGTAATTCACATGAACATGCCGGATGAGATGGAATACTACACACACCGAAGCGGCCGTACGGCTCGTGCCGGTAAGAAGGGTATTTCGTTGGCCATCGTTTCTAAAAAAGAGATGGGCAAGATCAGCCAGATAGAAAAAGCATTGAAACGCAGATTTACAAAAATCATGATCCCAACGGGTGATGAGGTTTGCCAACGCAAGATCATGGAGCTTACACGCAAGATGCGCAATGTGGAGGTGAACGAAGAGGAGATTGACAGCTTCTTACCGGAAGTATATCATGAACTGATCGACTTATCGAAAGAAGATATCATCAAGCGTTTTGCTTCGATAGAGTTCAACCGTTTCTTAGCTTATTACCGCGATGCGCGTGATTTGAACAAATCAGATCGTACCAAATCGTACGCGGGCGATGATCGCAGCAGTCGCGATGACAGAGATAGGGACAGAGACAGTCGCCCGATGGGTGACCGTGTGTTTATCAATATCGGCAGAATGGATGGATTGGAGACGGGCGATTTGCTCGGCTTAATCTGTGACTATGGTGAAATTGACAAAGGCAAAATTGGCAAGATTGATTTGAAGGGTGCATTCTCTTTCTTTGAATTAGAAAAAGATGTTACTGACCAGGTGATGAAAGGCTTTGAAGGCGTGGAAGTACGTGGTCGCAAAGTGCGTCTAGAAATGACGGGCGAACGTAGAGAAGGTGGTGGCGAAAGACGCGAGCGTAGCGGTGGCGAACGCAGTGGTGGTGGTGAGAGAAGTGGTGGAGGTGAAGGCGGTGTCGGATACCAACGCAAGAGACGTTCGTTTGATGGCGGCAGTGGCAGTGGAGAAGGAAAAGTAGGTGGTGAAGGCAAACGCTCTTATGGTAGTGGAAGCGGTGGTGGCCGTTCGTACGGTGGAGGCCGCAGTAGCGGTGGCGCCAGTGGTGGTGAGAGGAAGAAGAGATGGTAAGGTAGAGGACGAACTTAGAAGTACGAATTGCGATTTCGAAGTACCGAGTTAAAATGATCGAGGTTGAAGGTGAAAGCTTTCGGCCTCGATTTTTTTTTGGAGTTGTAAAAAATGAATAAGGGTGCTATCTTGGATTCACCAAATTAATCATTATGAAATACTTACTTTTTATTCTACTGGCAGCGATTTCCATCGTTGCATGCAAAGACGAAAATTCAACTTCATTGGGTGAACCAAAGAAAGTTACCTTCAAACTGAATGGACTTGTGACAATAAGTAGTGGTTTTTCTGGCAGAACCGAAGCTGAGGATCCGACTTACTTCTTTATAGAACTGTTGTCTTCCGATAAACTATATGCTTCAGGTGTTTTTAAAGAATTGAAAGGAGATCTTGATGTATCGTTAGCTAATAACACTAACTATACATTGCGAGTGAAGGCGGTAAAAAAAGGATGGTCATATGGAGTCAGGCGGTATGTTGAGAATGGACGTACCACAATCAACTGGGCTGAAGTAACTGACGTATTAGTGTATCAGAACCCATTTCAGAATGGAGCCAATGCTGGGCTGGCCTGGGTTTATACCAAAGCAGATAGCTCTGCTACGATGTATCAGTACTATCCACAAACCGATACCTATTTCGGGCAGTTTTCATTTAATTCTGGAATTCTAAAAGAAAAAGAGGAGCTTACATTAAAGCGTCAAATTTTTGGAATTGAAACCAGCGTGATCAATTTCAAAAAAGGAAAAGTGACGGTAACATTGGCCGAAGGGCTTGCCTCTGAAGTCGGGCAAGGCGTATCAAAACAAGAGATTAGTTTTCCGACCGAGAAAAAGTTAGACATCTTTACACGCCAAGACTTGGCAAGCGACAGTGATAACATTCATTTGCGCGTACTTTATTTTGACGGTACAAAAGAGTTTGTTGTGTACGATGGGTTTAATCAATTCAACCGATTGGAAAAAAAGATGATCGAAGTGGATCTCAGCCGCTTTGATGGTACAGGTGGACGGGCATTTGGATTTAAGTTGGAGGATGCGGTACTCACCAACGGAGAAACTATCAAGTTGAATTAAGGGATTTCTTATTCAGAATCGAAGAATCATTTTCGGTCGTCACGTTTCGACAAACTTGACATGACAGTGGAGGTTGTCAGACTGAGCCTGCCTACCGGACAGGCAGGCTTGTCGAAGTCTATCTTGACAATGGAGGTTGACTAACTGTATCTCGAGTGTCAGACTGAGCCTGTCGATTGCTTATTAGAAAAGTTTCGAATTATTATTTGCCAGCTATCCCGCTAAACAATGGCTTCTTTTCAATGACACCATTTTTATCAATGTCTTTTAACACGGATTGATTTCTTTCCAAGAAGGCATTGAACTCATAAGCTATACTATCATAACCAGAACGGTAAAGAGAAGTATGCTGATCTGCGATCTTGATTTTGTCTATCAGCGCAGATAAGTTTTTATTTTGGATCAAGCTGGGATTAGATTGTGAAAGGGTAAGAATTTCACTTACTAAGGAACTGGCAGCGAAATCATACTCTTCAATAACATACGGATTGCTGAGTGATTTTTGTGTGATGTGTATTTGTTTAAGCTGCCTAAGGCGATTTTCTAAGACTTCTAATTGTGATGTTTCTGGCATTGCCGTTTTTAAAAGCTGATGAAGCACATTATCCATCGCCTCTACTTTTTCTTGCTCATCTTTCACAAGTACGTTCCACGAGTGAAGCAGCGTGTCTTGCAAGGTTAGGTATGTGTCAGTTAATGAATCAATGTGAGTGAAAGTGGTTTTTTCATTAGAGGTGGCAGATCGGCCACAGCTCATCAATATCATACTTCCAAAAAGGAAGCCTATTATAGTTTTTGGTCTATTTAATATTCTCATGTGGATGCGTAAACGAGCCGCAGGAATAAAGGTTTTAGTTGAAAACGTGTGGTTCATGTACTATTCACAGTGGTTTGAACTGTTCGAAGGCCTCTTTGCAATCATGGCAGTAGTAAAGTGACCGGCAAAGGGTAGGGCCGAAGGGGCTTTTCATTTCAGTATTGGTACCATCGCATCGAGGGCAAATGGCGTTTTCCAATATTTCCAGCTCGGTAAACAGCTTGTTGGAAGGAGGGGGCGCAAATCCATATTGCTTGAGTGCTTTTTTCCCCTTTTCTGAAATAAATTCCGATGACCAGGGCACTCGAAAAGAGATGGTCGCTTCTACATGCGGAATTCCCTTACTTTTTAACTTATCGATGACTTCGTTTTTCATGTACTCCATGGCAGGGCAGCCTGCAAATGTAGGGGTGAGTTCTATACTCACTTTGTCTCCATCAATTTCTACGTTGGAGATCACCCCCAGGTCCACCAATGACAAAACAGGTATCTCCGGATCTTTGACATCCTCGAGCCACTCGTAGATTTGTTTGATAGATAGGGGAGTAGTTGAGATCATGGATAAATGATGTCAAAAGAATTTGGTATGATTTGATTGAGGTGGTGTTTTAAATGCTTCACGTAATCAATGGCCAACCATTCAAGGGTTAGCAAATTAGGATTGTCTTTGCCGGTGTCAACTAATTTTTTATAATTCTCCATCGGCATGTTATCGAGCACCCGGCAAATTTTGAGATTGATTAGTTTCCAGCTTTCAAAAACTTCGCTGGAAGGTGTATTCAAATAGTCATTGGCATTCACCCAGAAATTTTGTTCATACCGGATTTTTGGAGGAGTATTTTCGTACTGACCACAAATAAATCGCCTCAAATTATTTTCGGCCGAGTCGATCAAGTGCCCCATCACTTCTTTCTTACTCCATTTAGTAGGGTTTGGCTTAGCAGAAAATTCAGATTCAGCAAGTTGCGCAATGTGCTGTGCGTAAGTGGTGGTGATGAAATGCAGCTCGGCAGTTACGTGTTTCATTGATGTTGTTTATAAGTTTGGAAGTCTGAAAGTCCGGAAGTCCGATAGTCTGTAGGCTTAAATCAACTTTCTGACTTTCCGACTTCAGGACTAATTACTACCACTCCGCCCCCGGATCAATTCTAAATACTTCACTCATTTCATCCAGCAAAGGTTGAAGATGTTCAGTGTGTTTTCCTGTTCTTCCACCGGTTATAGGTTGAACAATTTTCCAATCCGGTAAATGCAAACTCGTTTGACTGATCGTTTCTTCTACTTTCGCTATCCAAAGTCCTTTTAATTTTTTCTCACCTTCAAAAATACCTGCTGCTATAATTTCCTTTTCGAAAGGCGATTCTTCAAACATTCCCAATGCATAGGGCATGGCTAGCTCTAGTGATTTTTGCAAACGCCCCACACTTTCTTCGGTCGCGGAGCCAAGTTGTTTCATCCAGGCTTTGGCATGCAGTGTATGGTAGCGAAGTTCACCCCGTACTTTGCGCGCCACCTGTGCCAATGGCTCGCAGGTAGAGTTAGTCAATAACTCAAAACGCAATGCCTCGGCTGTGTCGTATAAGAAATGACGCACAAGACTAAAGTCATATTCCTGATTGGGCAACTCGGTGAAAATGCTGTTGTGAAACTGATTGGCATTGCGGGTGAAAGCTACCGTGTCGGGATCACTTTCTCCCAACTCATGGAGGATAGTATAGAGGGCAAGACTATGACCAATTTTATCTTGTGCCATGGAAGAGAAGGCAATGTCTTCTTCCAGCAAAGGGCCAAAGCCTGTCCATTCAGAATTACGATGTCCAATGATTAATTGATCATCGGCCATTTTGTAGAGAAGTTCTTTTAAAGGCAGATTATTCATTTTATTCTCAATTCTCAATTATCAATTCTCAATTCTCAATTCTCAATTCTCAATTCTCAATTCTCAATTCTAATTTCCAAAAAATTCTTAAGCTTAT
>JANPBK010000004.1:0-1908 GCA_031430395.1 Cyclobacteriaceae bacterium | reverse complement strand
GGGAATTCGAATGTCTCCCTTTATGCCATCGCTCTTTACACTAACTTTCGTGCCAAAGTGAGATGATAGCCGAGATTGCAATTGACTAATTTCTTTCGGCACATTTACCGGCATTGGTTTGTCTCTTTCTTCATCCTGTTTGCGGGACATCATTTCACGGGCCAATTCCTCTACTTTGCGCACCGACAAATCATCAGATATCGTCTTCTTAAAGATGTATAATTGGGAATCAGGATTATCTACATTGATAATAGCCCTGGCATGACCCATAGAAATTTTGCTGTCGCGCAATGCGATTTGAATGTCCGGAGGAAGTTTTAATAATCGTAGATAATTGGTAACAGTAGATCTGTTTTTCCCTACACGCTCACCCAGTTCTTCTTGCTTCAGATGACACTCGGAAATCAGCCTCTGATAACTCAACGAAATTTCGATGGGGTTTAAATTTTCACGCTGAATATTTTCGATCAATGCCATCTCTAGCATTTGCTGATCATCGGCCGAGCGTATATAAGCCGGAATCGCATTTAATCCTGCTATTTTAGAAGCCTGATACCTTCTTTCACCGGAGATTAATTGATATTGATCACGTGCTAACCTTCTGACTGTAATGGGCTGGATAATGCCATGCACTCGTATAGATTCCGCTAGTTCTTTTAATGCTTCTTGATCAAAATGCTGACGTGGTTGAAACGGATTCGTTTCGATTTCATCAATTGAGATTTCATTTACACTCCCATTAGCATGTGTAACAGGGGAGGCTACATCCACATCTAATTTTTCTTCTAAAGGGGTATCGCTCAATAATGCGCTTAGACCCCGGCCTAATGCTTTCCTTTTGCTCATTTCGACAATCCGTTTTTATTTAATATTTCATGCGCCAGATTTAAGTAGCTAATAGCCCCCTTACTTTCCGCATCGTGTACAATTACAGGCAACCCAAAACTAGGTGATTCACTCAATTTTACATTTCGTGGTATGATGGTATTGAATGCAATATTTTTAAAGTGCGTTTTTACTTCTTCAACCACCTGATTGCCTAAAGAGGTGCGTGAATCATAAAGGGTAAGTAGAATCCCTTCAATCTCTAATTTCGGATTCAGGCGAGTTTGAATAATTTTGATGGTGTTCAATAATTTCCCTAATCCTTCCAGCGCAAAATATTCACATTGTACGGGTATTAGAACCGAATCTGCTGCTGTGAGCGAGTTAATTGTAATCAACCCAAGTGATGGCGAGCAATCAATAATAATGAAATCGTATTGGTGTTTAATTTTTGAAAGGACGTTGCGCATCTTTTCTTCCCGATGTTCGATATTTACCAGTTCCACTTCTGCGCCTACTAAATCAATATGAGAAGGAAGTACGTCAAGGTATTTCAACTCATTTTTCAGGATGGCCTCTTCTGTGCGAATGCCATCTACCATGCATTCGTAGATGCTTTTTTTGATTTCTTTTGGATTCAAGCCCAAGCCGGAGGTTGAGTTTGCTTGCGGATCTGCATCCACCAGCAGCGTCTTATATTCAAGTACTGCTAGACTGGCGGCCAAGTTGATTGCCGTAGTAGTTTTTCCTACTCCTCCTTTTTGATTTGCAATCGCAATGATTTTACCCATAGTGAATTTGAAGTTTTCAAATTTGAAAATTTGAGAATGAATAGTGACCCTTATCACTATCCAGGTAAATTGTCAAATTAAGTTCCAAATATAGGATTAACCGTGCATCGTGGAACATGCGTGGAACCGTACTTATCCACGGACTATCAACAAGAAACGCACATTAATTTGAAAATGGGCAAATTGGAAGATTTGAAAATTGTATTGCCTAGACTTTTGGTAGCGTTTTTTTGCGTCAATTTTCAAATCGATGCGTTTTCAAATTTTCAAATAAGAATCATTTCTTTTTCTT
>JANPBK010000003.1:0-6686 GCA_031430395.1 Cyclobacteriaceae bacterium | reverse complement strand
GTTGGTATTTATTTCAATAGCCTTTGTATAGTCAATGATAGACGAGAAGTAGTCTTGTAATGCATATTTTGAATTTCCTCGGTCGGTAAGAGCTTCTGCATCATTTGGATTAATTTCGATTGCCTTTGTAAAATCCCCAATTGCCGCTTTGTAATCCTGAAGATTATATTTGGAAAGTCCACGATCATAGTATGCATCTCCATAATTGGGATTAATTTCAATAGCCTTCGTGTAGTCTAAGATCGCAGCGAAATAGTCTTGCATAGCGTATTTGGAATTTCCTCTGTTTTTATAAGCTTCCGAGTAATTAGAATTTATTGCAATGGCATTAGAAAAATCAGCTATTGCCTCCTTATAGTCTTTTAATTCGTTCTTTGAATTGCCCTTGAGGAAAAAATCGTTAGCAATGAGCGTATTAATCTTGTTATCGTATTTTTTTGATGTTTGACTTTTTAAATTTAACTCTCCTTCTTTTGTTTCAACTTTTAGCCCCGCTTTCAAATTAGTTAATTCCTTATTTGCGACATTTAGCTGTTGCTTCAAATCTTCCATTTCTTTCACTCTCTGACGATCATTTACCAACTGTTTAAGCGACTCCTCAAGACTCTTCTTATCAATTGTTATTGCGGCCTTCATCCAGAACGTTTCACCATTCCATGATTCATCAAGAACTTGTAATTTTGTAATACCCGCACTTATGGTAGCAATATTCTCAACAAAATCTTGAGAAAATTTACCACTCACATCAGATGTTTTAAGTAGGCTTTCGCTTTCAACGTAGACTCCTATCTCGTTTAATAATATAGATCGCAATTGGTTAACCGCAATTGCGCGACAGGATATTTTACTATCCAACTCACTCGCTTTATAGGTATATTCTCGTTCAAAAGTCTTCTCTTGTGCCAAGAGCGATATCGAATTAAATATAAATAGTATGAGTTTTACTGTTTTCATTATGCTTTTGACATTGTCACTACGTTTTACTAGTAAAAATTAATTTGCATGAAGATGAGCATGTGCTTTCTAATGCTATATGTCATGATAGATAAGACCTTTCAATTGGTTTAATTCATTATTCAGAATATCATCTAATTAGATTCAATTACTATTTGGTAGCTATGCTAAGAATTTCCTGCAAAGATAGTAAAACGTTGAAGCAAATTGTTATTGTAAAAACACATTACTAAAAATGATTATTTACCATATACAGTTATGTGAAATTACTAGAAGTACTTTTTTTATATACCCAATATATTGCTGGCGACAACATAATATTAATTTAACGGTGTTATATCAATAGAAGTAGTTATTAAAGTCATCTCTTACATCAGAAATGCGTATACAATTCAGCATAGTAATACATGACTTCATGGTGAGGACATACCTGTATTTTAAAGAGTTTTGTTCATTTACGCAATAGGAGTAATAATACTAATTCAAAAAAATAGCAATTTTTGCTTCTACATTGGTGGTCTGTAAACTTGAATATCATTGCAAGTGTATTTAGATAAAAGAATTATCGCTTCCTTTAACTTTTCATAAACCGTTATGAATTATAAAATTCTACTAAATTTGTCATTCTTAATGCTACCCAAAGGCCGATACGAATGAATCTACTGGAGTTTGAAAAACCAATCGCTGAACTGGAAAGTAAACTGGCCGATATGAAGCAACTGGCAGATGATAGTGATGACAACGTAACAAAAGCAATTCAGGCATTGGATAAGAAGATCGCTGAACTTAAACGGGAAACCTTCGATAACCTAACCGGTTGGCAACGAGTACAGTTATCGCGGCATCCGGATAGACCTTACACCTTAGATTATATTTATGAGATCACTACTGATTTTATAGAACTTCATGGTGATCGCAATGTGGGTGATGATAAAGCGATGATAGGCGGCCTTGGATCGATTGACGGTCAGACATTTATGATTATTGGCCAACAAAAAGGCCGCAATACGAAGCAACGTCAGATGCGCAATTTTGGGATGGCAAACCCGGAAGGTTATCGTAAAGCATTGCGTCTGATGAAGATGGCAGAGAAATTCAACAAGCCCATTATAACTTTTATTGATACTCCAGGCGCTTTTCCTGGTCTAGAAGCTGAGGAAAGAGGTCAAGGTGAAGCCATCGCCCGCAACTTGAAGGAAATGTTTATGTTAAAAGTCCCTGTGATTTGTATTATCATAGGCGAGGGAGCGTCAGGTGGAGCATTAGGTATTGCTATTGGCGACCGAGTATTGATGTTGGAGAATACGTGGTACTCAGTGATCTCTCCGGAATCGTGTTCATCCATTTTGTGGCGTAGTTGGGATTATAAAGAACAAGCCGCTGAAGTACTGAAACTCACGGCCAACGACATGCTCAAGAATAAGCTTATTGATGGCATTGTTAAAGAACCATTAGGTGGCGCACATACAGACGTAAAAGCTATGGCGGCTGAAATAAAGCGTGTGCTCCTGGAAGAATTTCACATGCTTTCTAACCTTTCACCACAGGAAAGAATCAATCAACGTATCGACAAATTTTGTGCGATGGGCGTAGTGAAGGAATAATATTTTATTCTCGGTTTTGTAGCCTGCAACCAACGATCATCTTACTTTTAAAGATTGATTTTCAATCCTATTTACAGTGAAACTACATTCGATAAATACCGGCCATTTTAAATTGGATGGTGGTGCAATGTTTGGCGTGGTACCTAAATCAATTTGGCAAAAATTAAACCCCGCTGATAGTAATAACATGTGTAGTTGGGCCATGCGTTGCTTGTTGATAGAAGATGGGAATCAACTCATCCTGATCGACAACGGGATGGGAAATAAGCAGGACGAAAAGTTTTTTAGTTACTATTACCTGCATGGCGATGATAGCCTCGTCAAGTCGTTGAATCGATCCGGTTTTAGTGAAAAGGATGTGACCGATATGTTTTTAACGCATCTTCATTTTGATCATTGCGGGGGAGGAGTGAAGAAGCACTCTGAAAAACTTGAGTTGACATTTGATAATGCAACATATTGGAGTAATGCCGATCATTGGAAGTGGGCAACCGAACCGAATGCGAGAGAAAAAGCCAGCTTCCTGAAGGATAATATTTTACCCATGAAAGAAAGCGGTCATCTTCAATTTATTTCTCCTGAAAAATCATCCCCTTTTTCTCAATTTGATATTTTTTATGCTTCCGGCCATACCGATAAGATGATGTTACCGAAGATCAGGTATAAAGATAAAACCATTTGCTTCATGGCGGATCTATTACCTTCATCGGGACATATACCTTTACCCTATGTGATGGGATACGACACGAGGCCGTTGATCACATTAGTAGAGAAGGAGCTATTGTTGAATGAAGCAGCAGAAAACAATTACATTTTATTCCTTGAGCATGACCCACTCATTGAGTGTTGCACAGTTAAAAAAACAGATCGAGGAATTCGTTTGGATGAAATTTTTGCCTTAAGCGAAATTTTATGAAGCTAGGCTTGGTCTTATCAGGCGGTGGTGCACGAGGAGTCGCTCATATTGGTATATTAAAAGCACTCGATGAAATGGGTGTTCAGTTCTCCATGGTTTCAGGAACGAGCGCAGGGTCGATTGTAGGGGCATTGTATGCGAATGGGTATAAGCCAGATGAAATCTTTTCACTAATAAAGACACTCAGCATTTTTAAATCTGTACGTCCCGCCTGGACGTGGGCGGGCTTATTACGTATGGACGGTTTACAAGAATTATTACTCAAACACCTGCCCGAAAATAGTTTTGAAAAATTAAAGCTTCCACTGACAGTCGCTGCTACTGAAATCCGCAAAGGTCGGATTGAATATTTTAATAGTGGTGAATTGGTCCCGGCAATTTTAAGTTCCTGTAGCATTCCGGCCGTATTTAATCCGATGAGTTTTAATGGAGGACTCTATGTAGATGGTGGCTTGTTTGATAACCTGCCTGTACGCCCAATCCGCGATAAATGTGATAAAATTGTTGGATTACATTGTAATCACATCAGTCAGGATTTTGATCCTAACAGCTTGAGAACTGTCATTGAAAGAAGTTTATTAATGGCCATCAATGCGAATATGTTAAATAGTAAAGCACTATGTGATGTGTTCATTGAACCACCTCAACTTTCAAAGTATGGTAGCTTTGATATCAGTAAAGCGCAGGAAATCTTTGACATCTCCTATAAGTTTACACACGCTAATTTTCTGCCCCATCATTTTGGGTTAGGCTTACGGGAAGATACTAACTAAATATAATGCTATAGAAAGGTTGCTACACTTTCACATACCACTTATCTTTGAAGATGATCCGAACCATTCTCAGTTTTAAAGATCAAATCCTTACAGGTATACCCACTGAGCTTCCCTCACTAAAGGAATATGATTATACCGTAAGTCATGCGCCAAGGCGGAAGGATATCTTAAGTGTAGAGGAAAAGAAATTATCCCTCAAAAACGCGCTTCGTTATTTCCCTCCTCATCATCACGAAATATTAGCACCTGAATTTTATGAGGAGCTGCAAAAGTTTGGACGTATCTACATGTATCGTTTTCGCCCGGATTATGAAATGAAGGCGAGATCAATTCATGAATATCCTTATCAATGCCTCCATGCCGCAGCCATTCAATTAATGGTTCAGAATAATTTGGATTTGGCCATAGCTCAGCACCCTCATGAGTTAATTACCTATGGAGGCAATGGAGCGGTATTTCAAAATTGGGCTCAGTACTTACTCACCATGAAGTACCTCGCTATCATGAATGATTCGCAGACACTTCACATGTATTCAGGTCACCCGATGGGCTTATTTCCTTCTTCAACAGAAGCACCTCGAGTAGTTGTTACAAATGGTATGATGATCCCCAATTATTCGAAACCGGATGATTGGGAAAGATTCAATGCGTTGGGAGTGACCCAGTATGGACAGATGACTGCTGGTAGCTATATGTATATTGGTCCGCAGGGGATCGTGCATGGTACCAACATAACGATCTTAAATGCTGGACGAAAGATTTCGAAACAAGGAGAGGGCCTGGCGGGAAAGGTATTCTTGACCTCTGGCCTGGGTGGAATGAGCGGGGCACAACCTAAAGCAGGAAATATAGCAGGATGCATAACCGTCATTGCAGAAGTAAATGAGAAGGCTACTCAAAAAAGATTTCAACAAGGATGGGTAGATGAAGTAGTGCATGATTTAGATCAATTAGTAAAAAGAATTGTTGAAGCTAAACGTGCTAAAGAAGTTGTATCTATTGCCTATCAGGGAAATATTGTTGATGTATGGGAAAAGTTGGATGCTGAAAATATATATGTGGATTTAGGATCTGATCAAACATCCTTACACAATCCATGGTCAGGTGGTTATTATCCGGCAGGACTTACTTTTGAAGAATCCAATACGTTGATGGTGAATGATCCCATTCAATTTAAAAATAAGGTTCAGCAATCATTGAAGCGCCAAGCTAAATCCATCCAAGCACATACTGCAAAAGGCACGTACTTTTTCGATTACGGGAATGCATTTTTATTAGAAGCCTCTCGTGCCGGAGCAGATGTAATGGCCAAGAATGGAATTGATTTTAGCTATCCTTCGTATGTACAAGATATTATGGGACCTATGTGTTTTGATTATGGATTTGGTCCTTTCCGTTGGGTTTGTGCCAGCGGTAAGCAAGAAGAGTTAGATTTTACCGATCAGTTAGCAGGAGATATACTATCAGAGATTCTTCTTTCAGCACCAGAAGAAATTCATTCTCAACTGAAGGATAATATTAATTGGATTCAATCTGCAAAGGCCAATAAGCTTGTGGTAGGATCAAAAGCCAGAATTTTATATGCGGATGCTGAAGGTCGTATTAAAATAGCTTCAGCATTTAATGAAGCAATCAGGCTTGGGAAAATTGGACCAATCATCTTGGGCCGCGATCATCATGATGTTTCCGGTACAGATAGCCCCTATCGGGAGACATCAAATATTTATGATGGTTCTAAATTTACAGCTGATATGGCCATCCATAATGTCATAGGTGATTCGTTTCGAGGCGCAACTTGGGTATCTATTCATAATGGCGGGGGAGTTGGTTGGGGTGAAGTGATAAATGGAGGCTTTGGTTTGTTGTTGGATGGATCGATGGAAGCTGACCGAAAATTAAAGAACATGCTTTACTTTGATGTAAATAATGGAATCGCACGGAGAGCGTGGGCGCGCAATGAAGGGGCAGTTAATACAATTGGACGAGCACAACTTCATAATGATAACTTTCAAGTCACAATGCCTCATAGCACAGATGATTCATTGATTGATAAAGTGATCTGATATGTTAAACTTTATCTTCTCAACTCTTTTTAGATTGTCAGGCTGGAAAATTGAAGGTGCTTTTCCATACGAGATAAAAAAATGTGTGGTAGCAGTAGCTCCGCATACCAGTAGTTGGGATTTTATCATTGGCATACTAGCCCGAAGCGCCTTGAAAATCCAAAAATCAAAGTTTTTGGGAAAGGATAGCTTATTCAAACCACCCTTCGGTTGGATATTTCGAGCTTTAGGAGGCTATCCGGTGGATCGTTCAAAAAGTCATGATATGGTAGATCAAGTAGCGGCTATCTTTTCACATCATAAAGAATTTATTTTGGGCATGGCACCGGAAGGAACCCGAAAAAAAGTAGACAAGTTGCGTACTGGCTTCTAT
>JANPBK010000002.1:0-3394 GCA_031430395.1 Cyclobacteriaceae bacterium | reverse complement strand
CACTCACTTTACTTAAATAACGTTGCACGACTCCAGGGCCGCAAACACATTCTTTCTCCGGGTGATTATAATACCCACATGGACAAGGATTCATACTGGCCACTAACATAAAATTGGCCGGATACTCGATGGAAACTTTTGCACGCGAGATGGTCACTTTTCTATCTTCCATTGGTTGACGCATCACTTCCAAGACTGTTCTCTTAAACTCCGGTAATTCATCTAAAAATAAAACCCCATTGTGTGACAATGAAATTTCTCCCGGTTGAGGATTACCTCCCCCACCTACGAGGGCCACATCAGAAATCGTATGATGGGGAGAACGAAAAGGGCGAGTTGTTAACAAGGTAGAATCGGCTCCTATTCTTCCTGCCACAGAATGAATTTTAGTGGTTTCTAATGCTTCGTTGAGTGTGAGGGGAGGCAGGATGGTCGGAAGACGTTTGGCCAACATAGTTTTACCGGCACCCGGAGGGCCAATCATAATGGCATTGTGTCCCCCGGCAGCTGCAATCTCCAATGCTCGTTTTATGTTTTCCTGGCCTTGTACATCTTTAAAATCCGAATCGTAGCTATTGAGTTTGCTTTGAAAGATATCGCGAGTATCCACAACCAATGGTTCTATTGCTTTCTTCCCAATAATAAAATCTATCGCTTCTTGCAATGTCTCTACGCCAATCACTTCAAGGTTATTGACAATAGCCGCTTCTCGCGCATTGGTCTTCGGTAAAATAAATCCTTTAAAATTTTCTTTGCGCGATTGAATGGCAATAGGTAATACACCTTTGATGGGTCGCAGGTCTCCATCAAGCGAAAGCTCGCCCATGATTACATACTTTTCTAGTAGTTCGGTAGTAATTTGCCCCGAGGCAGAAAGAACACAAAGTGCAATTGGTAAATCGTAGGCGGAGCCTTCTTTGCGGATATCAGCTGGAGCTAAATTTACTACTACTTTATTGCGTGGCATAAAATAGCCGAGGCTTTTCATGGAGCTCTCTACTCGGTGTTCACTTTCCTTGACAGCAGTATCAGGCAAACCACTCATGTAGAATTGTTTTCCCTGTGTTACGTTCACCTCTACGGTAATTGTTCGAGCATCTACGCCATGCACTGCGCTACCGTAAGTTTTTGAAACCATGTATCAAAATTATATACTAAAGATTATAAAACTCTTGCAAGAAACCAAAGGTTGATGAGCCCATTGGCACGTGACGGAGGTATTATGGAACCCGAAATAGAATGTAAATTGAATGGGTGGCTTTCCTCAGCGAAGATTTAAGCGGGGTCGTGAAGTAAGAAAACTACGCCAATTGCTTTTCAATTAACAACATCAAAATATGAAGAATCTTGATATGTACTTCTTGAATACGATCGGCAAAGCCGAAATGAGGAACCCGTATTTCGATATCCGCTAAAGGAACTAGTTTACCTCCATCTTTTCCTGAAAGGATAATCACTTTCATTCCTTTTTCTTTGGCGGTTTGTGCAGCTTGAATAATGTTGGCTGAATTTCCGCTGGTACTTAAACACAACAATACATCGCCTTTGTTGCCGAGTGCTTCTAAATATCTGGAGAACACAAATTCATATCCGTAATCATTGCTCACGCAAGAGATATGCGATGAATCAGAAATACAGATGGCAGGAATTGCTTTGCGCGGTTCGCGACATTTACCAGTTAGTTCTGCAGCAAAATGCATGGCATCACAATGTGAACCTCCATTTCCGCAAGAAAATACTTTACCCCCTGCATTGATTGAATCCGCCAGAACCTTAGCTGCTGCTTCAATTTTGATTAGGTTTTGTTCATTGCCCGAAAAGCTTTCCAGAACATGAGCTGCTTGCGACAACTCATCTACAATAATGGAATGAAGGCTCATGCTGTTGTTTATCTAAGAAGCTTTTTTTGCTGCTTCACTTAAATCATAAACCTTGGCCTTCAAAACATTATTCTCAAGTCGCATCGCTGCATTTTCCTTGTCTGCATTTTTCTGATCACGCCAGGTCCAAAAAACTTCCGTAGAAAATAATACTAATCCAAAAAATGCTCCGTATTTGAAAAGTGTAATCTTGCCAAACAACGAATATAATGTCGACAAGTCTTCCTTGTTGGAATCCATGTAAAGCGTAAACAAAAGTGCTGCCAAGTGATAAGCACCAAATACGGATAAGAAGATGAGCCTGCGTTTATTCATTCGTTCGTTAATTAATGCACAAACTTACCCTTTTTCATTTGCCCCAAAAGTGAAATTAGTGACAAAACCTTACTTGAATTTCTTCTAGTTTATTTTCGAATCAGACAGCTTTCTGAATATCTACCAGTTTCTTATAAAGTCCGTTTTGCCCAATTAATTGGTCATGCGTACCTTTTTCAGCCACTTTTCCATCCTGAATAACAACAATCTCATCGGCATGTTGAATAGTGCTAAGTCGATGTGCAATCACAATAGAAGTGCGATTTTTCATCAAATTAAATAAAGCCTCTTGTACTAATTTCTCAGATTCTGAATCCAAAGCCGAGGTGGCTTCATCTAAAATCAGTATTGGAGGATTCTTTAAAACGGCACGTGCGATACTGAGTCTTTGTCTTTGCCCTCCTGAAAGTTTCGATCCCCGTTCACCAATAAACGTTTGGTAACCATTTTCAGTCTGCATGATAAAATCATGGGCATTGGCAATCTTAGCCGCCTGAATTACCTGCTCTTCATCAATGTTCGGCATCCCAAATGCGATGTTGTTAAAAATGGTATCGTTAAATAGAATAGACTCTTGCGTCACCACGCCTAAATGCTTGCGAAGAGACTCAATCTGATAATTCTTGATTGATTTCCCATCGATACATACTTCTCCTTCTGTAGGATCGTAAAAGCGAGGGACTAAATCCGCCATAGTTGACTTCCCACCACCTGATTGGCCAATTAATGCTACGGTCTTCCCCTTCTCAATTTTTAAGTTTATGTTTTTTAAGACTTGTTCAGTGTCATAAGCAAAGGAAACGTTTTTAAACTCAATGGAAGTTTCAAAACTGATCAGCTTCTCTGCGTTCGGACCATCTTGAATAGCTGGCTGATAATCGATGATGAAAAATATTCTTTTAGATGAAGCTGTGCCCCGTTGTAGTGAAGTGATCCCATTAGAAAAATTCTTGGCCGGTTGAATGATCATAGCAAATACGGTCAAGAAAAGCAAAAATTCAGGAGCCTCTAAGGTTGAATTCTCACCAAGCACCATATTCCCACCAAAAAAAATAATTCCTGAAATAATAATCACACCTAAAATTTCCGATACCGGTGAAGCGAGTTCATTCTTATAGGCCATTGACTTACTCAGTCTACGATAATTTGTACTTTCTTTCTCGATTTTATCGATCACAAAATTACGGGCATTAAAGGCC
>JANPBK010000001.1:0-5490 GCA_031430395.1 Cyclobacteriaceae bacterium | reverse complement strand
TATTTCGTCTATTAAGAAAACACTCATCGAAGAAATGCTGGTGGTTTCACTAGTCGTTATTCTCTTTCTTTTTCATTGGAGAAGTGCGATCAGTATCATTATTCAAATTCCAATCACCATCGCCACCAGCTTTATTTTACTCAATGCATTTAACATTTCTTCTAACATCATGTCGCTGACAGGTATTGCATTGGCGATCGGGGTAATTGTAGACAATGGAATTATCATGGCAGAAAATTCATATAGGAATTTGGCTGTGCGTCAAGAGGAGCTAAACCAACAATTAAATCCGTAAGAACATGTTCAATCGAATATTCAATAGAAAAAAAGATTACGTGGAAATTCCTGCGGAGGAACGGGAGGCCATCATCGAAAAATCAAGCAAGCAGGTGTCTCGTGGGGTATTTTATTCCACCATTATCATCATCACTTCCTTCTTACCCGTGTTCATGCTCACCGGTCAAGAGGGAAAATTATTCCATCCGTTGGCGTACACAAAAACATTTATCTTAATAGTAGATGCTTTCTTAGTAATTACACTAGCGCCTGTATTGATCTCCCTATTCATGCGGGGCAAATTCAAAAATGAAAAGGCTAATCCGCTCACACGAGGACTGGAAAAAATATACGAACCCATCATTCGGGTTTGTATGAAATGGAGAAAAACTACAATCGGCATCAATCTGCTCGCGTTGGTGATTAGTATTCCGTTAATGATTAGTCTGGGGAGTGAGTTTATGCCTCCGTTGGATGAGCAATCGATTTTGTTTATGCCCGTCACTTTGCCGGATGTATCGAATTCAGAGATCAAGCGGATTCTTCAGGTTCAGGACAAAATCATCAAATCAGTTCCAGAGGTGGAGAAAGTACTGGGTAAAGCAGGCCGCGCCAGTACTCCCACAGACAACTCCCCAATCAGTATGATTGAAACGATCATCATGCTGAAGCCTAAATCAGACTGGCGCGTAGGAATCACTAAAAAAGATATTGTAAACGAACTGGATGCAAAACTTCAAATACCGGGTGTTGTGAACGGATGGACACAACCCATCATCAACCGCATCAATATGCTTTCAACCGGTATTCGCACGGATGTGGGCGTGAAAGTTCATGGTCAAAATTTAGATACCATTTATGCCGTATCTGAACGGGTAAAGAAATTAATGGAAGGCATTCCCGGTGTTAAAGATTTATATGTAGAACCGATAACAGGTGGCAAATATCTTTTGATCGATATCGATCGTGAAAAAATTGGTCGTTATGGTTTAAGTATTCAAGATGTGAATATGTTGGTGGAAAGCGCTATTGGCGGCACTCCACTCACCAACACCATTGAAGGGCGTCAACGTTTTTCCATCAACGTCAGGTTGCCACAAGATTATCGCAATAGCATTGACCGGATCAAACGGATACCAATCAAGACTGCTGCCTTCGGAACAATTCCCTTATCGTCAGTGGCAGATATTCGCTTTGAAAATGGCCCTCCTATGATCTCATCAGATAACGCCATGCTTCGTGGCGCAGTCTTGTTCAATGTTCGTGAACGCGACTTAGGAAGCACGGTCAAAGAGGCCATCGAAAAAGTTAATGCTGAATTAACTGGCTTACCAAACGGCTACTACATCGAATGGAGCGGTCAATATGAAAACCTTATTCGTGGAGAACGAACTCTTATTATTATTACTCCCGTTGTTCTGCTCATTATCTTTCTATCACTGTACCTTGCATTCAAATCCATTCGCGAAGCGTTTCTTAGTCTTATCACCGTTCCTTTCGCACTAATCGGTGGTGCATACATTCTTTATTTCTATGGAGTTCACCTATCGGTAGCCGTTGCCGTTGGATTTATCGCACTCTTCGGAATAGCCGTAGAAACTGGTGTTGTGATGGTGATCTATCTGAATGATGCCATGCAACAATTAATTACACTCAAAGGAAATTCGAGTGAAACTATTACCAGGGAAGATTTGAGAGAATATGTAATTGCAGGGGCCGCCAAGCGTCTGCGTCCAAAATTGATGACGGTGTGTGTTGCATTGTTTGGTTTAGTTCCAGTCTTGTGGTCAACCGGAGTGGGAAGTGATGTAATGCAACCTATCGTGTTGCCGATGATCGGTGGTGTGCTTACTTCCTCAACACACATCTTATTAGTAACGCCACTAATCTTCCTGATGACCAAAGAATATGAATTAAGAAAATTCGGAAAACTTGAAATACATGAAAGCAATCATTAGACAGAAAAAATGGTCAATGGCAAATGGTCAATGGTCAATAGTACTAAGTGTGCTTAGTTTACTATTTACTTTTGACTCCATTGGACAGGTCATAACGCTGGACAGTATCCTTGCCGTTGTGAAAGAGAGAAACCCAATGTTAAAAAGTTATAGTTCACGTGCCGATGCCATGAGCGCATACGCGAAAGGCGCTAAAAGTTGGATGGCACCCGAGGTAGGTGGCGGACTGTGGATGTTGCCCTATAAGCAAGTGGATGATCCACGCGATCAGGGTCAGATCATGTTGACCGTACAACAAAAATTTACAAACCCTGCCAAGCTTCGAGCCAATCAAGGATACCTGGAATCAAAAGCCGCCATCGAGCAAGCCAGTGAAACGTACGTATTCAATGAACTACGGGCGCAGGCAAAAACAGCCTACTATCAATGGATGATACTCGAGCGAAAGAAAGCAGTGCTGCAAGAGAATGAAGAAATCATCAGCCTGGTGCTCAAGATCGCCCAATTGAGATATCCTTACAATCAAAGTAAGTTGGGCAATATCTATAAAGCAGAAGGCCGGCTGCAAGAAGTAAACAACATGATGTTGATGAATGACAATCAGATTGTACAAAAGAACATATTACTTAATCAACTCATGAACGTACCAAATGGTATTCGGTACTCTATTGACACGGTAAACAAACCATTACAATTTATTCAGGCAGTCGCGGACACGATCACATTCGCAGAAAACAGAAGTGACATTCGCAGGATTGATAAAAGTATTCAGTCTATGAAACTCAATCAGGCGCTTGAAAATTATCAGTCAAAGCCGGACTTCAACCTCAGCTTCAATCACATGATCGCGCGTAGTAATGAAATGCCTAATCAATTTATGCTTTTAGGAATGGTCTCGATACCGATTGCCCCTTGGTCTTCTAAAATGTATAAGTCGAACATAAAAGGAATGGATAAGGAAATAGAAGCTATGAAGAACGAACGCGTAGCCATTCTTAATGAACTCCAGAGTATGACTAATTCAATGGTCTCAGAAATCAATACGTTAAGCAAGCAAATTGAAAATTATGAAAAACGTATTGTGCCGGCTCTTCGGAAAAACTACGAGACACTTATGCTTGCCTACGAGGAAAACAAAGAGGAGTTGCCTATCGTCATAGATGCCTGGGAAACTCTTAATATGACACAGATGCAGTATTTAGAAACGGTTCAGAAGTATTATGAAATGATCGTCAGCTATGAAAAACAGATTGAAAAGTAAAAAATCCATAGTCGAAAGCCGAAAGTCGAAAGTCGCTACTTTTCAGTGGGCTATCAATTATCGGCTATTCGTTTCTATGTTATTGTTGCTACTTGTATTCGCATGTACCCAAAACAAAGATCACGCAAGTCATGATCAATACACGTGCCCTATGCACCCGACCGTCATTCAAGATAAGCCCGGATCGTGTCCGGTTTGTGGAATGGATTTAGTAAAAAAAGGACAACCGGGCCAAGAAGTGAAGATCACAGCAGAGCTTAACTATTTGTTAAAGCCTACGAATTCAATGGTGACAAGTTCCATCAAAACGATTTCACCAGTTCAAAAATCAATGAACGTGGAAACAAAATCGAATGGCATCATTACCTACGACACGCGCAGATTTACCTCTTTACCCATTCGGTTTAGTGGCCGCATCGAAAAACTCTTGGTTAAATATAATTTTCAACCTATCCGCAAAGGACAAAAGATTCTGGAAATCTATAGTCCCGAATTGCTTACCGCTCAGCGCGATCTTCTCTATCTCCTAAAATCAGATAAAGACAATCTGCAAATCATCCAAGGAGCCAAAGAAAAATTAAAGCTACTTGGTTTGTCCGATTCTCAAATCAGCGAACTCGCAACAACAAGTCAAGAGAATTATTCATTCGCAGTCTTTAGCCCTGTAGATGGATATATCGTAGAAGAAGCAGTCGCGAATTCCTTAATTCCAACTGACCCAGCACCAAGTGCTGCAATGAATGGTGGAATGGCAACTAGTAATTCAAATGCGAAACAAGCTTCGACTAGCTCATCAGTTAGTGAATTATTGATTCGCGAAGGAATGTACGTTAGCACCGGGCAAATTATTTTTAAAATAGTGAATACGGAACAAGTATGGGCTGAATTTGATGTCTATCAAAGAGACGCGGCTCTCATCAACCAAAATGATCAAGTACACTTAACGTTTGATAACACTACTGAGGAAGTCGTAGCCAGTGTAAATTTTATCCAACCTT
Source organism: Cyclobacteriaceae bacterium (assembly GCA_031430395.1). GTDB lineage: Bacteria > Bacteroidota > Bacteroidia > Cytophagales > Cyclobacteriaceae > ELB16-189. Next base: position 997 of record JANPBK010000001.1, on the reverse strand, counting down.
TCTTTAAGAATGATGAAAGCTTTGTAAAAGTTAGAGTTTACCTATCAAATCCAGGAAACAAATTTCGAATAGGCCAGCTGGTGAAAGCCAAATTCTCCTTTCCTTCAAAAAATACACTTTGGATTCCGTCATCGGCTCGTCTTGATCTGGGTACAAAAGAAATTGCATTTACAAAGAGACGCGGAGTTTTTCGTCCAAAAGAAATAGTCACTTCGCGGCAATCGGGCGATTGGATAGAAGTAATTAATGGATTGGAAGTAAGTGATAGTGTTGCTTACCATGCGCAGTTTATGATTGATAGTGAAAGCTTTATTAAAGTCAGAAATTAATATGAAAGCAATAGTTAACATTGGCTTGCTAATCGTTTTTGGAACACTCCTATTAATTAGTTGTAAAAAGAAAGACGATCATGACCAGCATAAGGTAGCGGTAGAAAAATATACGTGCCCGATGCATCCGCAAGTAATTCAGGATAAACCCGGCACTTGTCCGATTTGTGGAATGGATTTGGTAAAGATGAGTGCGTCAACTGCAGCTGACGGCTCCATCATGCTCAACGAAAGTCAGATTAAATTAGCCAACATTACCACCACGCTCACGCGCGAAGAAAAGATGGGTGAGAATTCAATTCTTACCGGCAAATTAATGGTGAATGAAGAGCAAACGGAAATCGTGAGTAGTCGCGTGCAAGGCCGAATTGAAAAACTTTTTTTCAAGGAAGTTGGTCAGCGAGTAAACAAAGGTCAGGCGCTCTACGAAGTATATAGTGAGTCATTATTGACGCTTCAACAGGAATACCTGCTGGCAATCCGTCAGTTCGAAGAATTAAAATCTCCTCGGTACGAATCCTTTGTATCATCCTCAGAAAAGAAACTGCTCCTATTTGGAATGACAAAAGAACAGATTGCAAAGCTTGCCAAACAGAAGAAAACAGATTCACGAATCACTTTTTTAGCCCCTGCTGCCGGAGTTATTGCCCGTATCGATGTGACAGAAG